>NZ_OZ038525.1:3322818-3665636 GCF_964036645.1 Tenacibaculum sp. 190524A02b
GCTGTTCCTCCAGATATAGCTGCATTTCTAAATGTAATAGTACCTGTAGCATTATTCGCTTTCGCATGATTTGATGCTTGCCCTGTAAATTTTACACTTAATTTTTGATTGTTCACTACCGTAATTTGTGCTGATATTCCCTGAGGAAGATTGGCATCAAAATGAGTTCCGGCAGATAAGTTTCCAGATCCAACAGCGAAGGTACCTCCTTGTAGTGTAACATTTTTAGCTTCATTAGCAATTGTACCATTATTAATTACTGCCTCTTCTACTGTTGAATTATCTACAACTAAAGACGCACCTGTTAAGTTAACTCCTGTTGCTGTTAAATTAGCAGGCTGCCATAATGGTCTACGTGCAGGATGCTGTAAAGCCGTTAACATTCTACTTATCTGCCCTTGTGTAAACATTTTTCCACAACCAGCAGCTGCATCGTATCCCATGTAGTTCTCATAATTAATTAGATTGCCACAATCACTTGCACCAACAACACACCCATCATCACCCGAATTTGTATCTTCTTTTGGTGTATCATCTACGTAATCTCCATTAGGATCATTACAACCACCTTCAAAAGTGTGTATTAAATTTAACCAGTGCCCAAATTCATGCGTAAATACAGATGCAAATTCTTTATTAGTATTACCATGGATATAACGCCCGTTATAAACAACCCTAGCAGTATTATTATTAGACATTGCCGTATTTGGGTACCAAGCAACTCCTGAGTTAGTTGCTTTTCCGTCTGCATAAAGATCTCCCATAATATATACATTCATATATTTATAGTTATCCCAAGCATCTGCAGCTATTTGCGCATCATACCCTGATCCATTTCCATAGCCTCCTTTTTCTGGATGAAATACCACTCCATTGGTACCTCCTCCATTCGGGTCAATCTTTGCTAAAGCAAATCGAATGCTCAAAGTACCACGTCTTCCTGAAAACACTGGATCCACTGTATTGAAATCATCATTAAGTCCATTAAAATCTTCATTTAGCTTATCTAATGCTACTTTAATTTTATCATAAGTCACAGTCTGTCCATGTTGAACATCACCATATACATGTATCACAACTGGAATTGTATACGTTTCTCCTGCTCTATTAAAAATTGAAGTTTTTTTCTCTCGAGTAACTCTTCTTGAGTACTCGTTAAAATTGTCAAATTCCTTTTTCGATTCTGGGTATTTTAAAAACACCTTTTGATTTTCACTTGTAACCTTACAATCTTGCGCCGATACATCTATAGCTAACAAAACCATCATAAGTAAGAAGGGTAATAGAATAGTTTTTTGTTTCATAATTAGTTGATTTTAAATAGTTTAATCAAACTTACATCTATAAAACAAATTAAATCAATACAATACTAACTAAAATAAATAAAAAATTAACCATTAGCATTTTATTAACTTTTGGTTTAAGTTTTATTCAATTAATTAACATTATAATTAAAAAATCAAACAAAAAAGAAGATAGTTATAAAGTGACTAAAGCTACCCAATAAAACAAATACATGAAAAATAGCATGGTTATATTTTATCTTTTTAATAGAATAAAAAATAGCCCCAATTGTGTAAAAAACACCTCCTAAAATTAAAAACCACAAACCTTCACTAACTAAGTTATTTGCCAATGGTTTTATAAAAAAAACAACTTGCCACCCCATTAACACATATAAAAATGTAGACAACTTATCATACTTTCCTGTAAAAAATAATTTTAAGACAACACCTGTAAAAGCAAATACCCAAACAAAAATAAACATGGGAACACCAATACTTTTAGGTAAGACAACCAAACAAAAAGGAGAATAACTTCCGGCGATTAATACATATATGGCTGCATGATCAAAAATATTTAACTTTCTTCTTAGTATAGGCTCTTTTGCTGCATGATAAAAGGTAGAAGCCGCGTACAAAACAATTAACCCTAAACCAAAAAGAATAAAACTAATACTCTTAAAAAATGAGTCAAACTGAAAAGCTTTATAAAGTAAAAAAGGAAAAGCTATGCAACTTAAGAAAAGGCCAATACCATGTGTTATAACATTTAACTTTTCTTCTTTTTCACTATAGCGGTGATTTAAATTCTCGGTCATTATTAGGTCTATTTGTATCTTCCATATACAACAAATCTTTAGTTAATTCGTCATAAATAACTGAATAAGCTTCCTCTTTCAATTGATCTTTATCTTCCAAAACAAGCCCATCGGTTTCTATAAATTTACATTGTTTTACTCTAAAAACACCTGGCCCGCCTTTAAAAAAATCCCAAGAAAAAAAACGTTTGCAATCATAATAAATTTGAGGAACCAGTGGGATTTGATATTCTATTGCCAAGTTAAACGCCCCACTTTTAAAAGGTGCTAATGCAACATTTTCAGTGGGTACCAATCCTTCTGGGAAAATACCTACACTAGTACCATTTTGCAATCTCTTTTTTGCCATTTCATACACTCTTTTTCTACTTCTCTCCGAACCTCTATCAACCATTATTACTACTTTTTTATAGAAAAAACCAAATACAGGTATTTTTACCAGTTCTTTCTTACCAACAAAAACGATTGGGTTTTTACTCATTATAATCATTACCCAAGGATCTAATAAAGAAGCATGATTTGCAATAAACATATAGCTTTTGTCACTTTCAATAGTTTCTTCTCTTTCAATTTTCAACCGAAACCCCATTCCATAAACTAACAAAAACGACCAAGCTCGCATCATTTTCCAAAAAGTAGGGTAATATTTTTCAGAAGAAGTTAATATTAGTAAAAAAGGGAGCATGATAATTATTGAGCTGAACATTAAAACGTAAAACCATACTCTCCAAACCAATAAAAATGGTACTTTAAGATACTTCATATTTTGCTAAAGTAGTAATTTCTTTTGTTTGAAAAATTTAAACCTTACTTTTGCTAGCTACATTAGGTTTATACACCTAATTTAAGAGTAATTTATTATTTATAACAATACCAAATGTCAAGAATTTTAACTGGAGTACAAAGTACTGGAACACCACACTTAGGTAATTTATTAGGCGCAA
Organism: Tenacibaculum sp. 190524A02b; assembly: GCF_964036645.1. Classification (NCBI taxonomy): domain Bacteria; kingdom Pseudomonadati; phylum Bacteroidota; class Flavobacteriia; order Flavobacteriales; family Flavobacteriaceae; genus Tenacibaculum; species Tenacibaculum vairaonense. Next base: position 3,325,864 of record NZ_OZ038525.1, read on the forward strand.
TTTTACCTGCTATTGAAATGGCTAATAACCCTAATAATGAATCGTTTTTATTTATTGCTGACATGCACTCTTTAACGCAAATTAAAGACGGTAAGCAATTACGTGAAAATACTTATAGTACGGCTGCTACTTGGCTTGCTTGTGGTATAGATATTAGTAAAACTGTATTTTATCGTCAAAGCGATATTCCAGAAGTAACTGAATTATCATGGTATTTAAGCTGTTTTTTTCCATACCAACGTCTAACATTAGCACATAGTTTTAAAGATAAAGCTGATAGATTAGCTGATGTTAATAGTGGATTATTTACATACCCCATGTTAATGGCCGCAGATATTTTATTATATGATGCTGAAATTGTACCTGTTGGTAAAGATCAATTACAACATTTAGAAATGTCTCGTGATGTTGCTAACAGATTAAATAACATTGTTGGCGATACGTTAGTTCCTCCACAGGCTAAAATTAGTGAAGAAACTAAATTAATTCCAGGTACTGACGGACAAAAAATGAGTAAATCAAGAGATAATATAATTAATATCTTTTTACCAGATAAAAAATTACGCAAACAAATTATGGGTATCCAAACGGATAGTACTCCTTTAGAGGAACCTAAAAACCCAGACACTGATAATGTTTTCGCCATCTATAAATTATTAGCTACTGATGAACAAATAACTGAAATGCGTTCTAATTATGAAGGAGGTAATTATGGTTACGGACATGCTAAACAAGCATTATACGAATTAATTATTGACAAATTTGCCGATATTCGTTCTAAGTACAACCATTATATGGAAAATAGAAATGAGATTGATGAAGCTTTAGCTGTAGGTGCTGAAAAAGCTAGAACAGTAGCAAAAGATGTTTTACAACGTGTTCGTGAAAAAATTGGCTATTAATGAAATCTTTTATTATTTCATTAACACTAATAGTTAGTTTGTTTTTGTCTTGTTCTAGACCAAAACAAATAACACAAACTGTTGAGGCTTCTTGTGGACAATGTCAATTTGATTTAAAAACTCAAAAAGGTTGTGACTTAGCCGTTAAAATTAACGGGAAAGCTTATTTTGTTGAAGGAGCACATATAGATGATTATGGAGATGCTCATGATGAAAATATTGGTTTTTGTAATGTTGTACGTAAAGCAAAAGTTACAGGTAAAATAAGCAGCAATAAATTTCTAATAAACTCATTTGAAATAATAAACTAAAGTTTTATTAAATATATAACAAAAACCGATGAAAGTTTTTCATTGGTTTTTTATATTTGTCAAAAATTTAAAAAATTCTAATATGAAAAATTGCATACTTTACTTAGCACTTTTTATTTATTCTTTTAACTCATTTGCTCAAAACACTTTTAAAAAGGGATATTTTATTAGTAATAATAACCAACGTACTGAATGTTTAATTGAAGATTTAGACTGGATGAACAATCCTAGTAAATTCAATTATAAATTAAATGACAGCTCAGACAAAAAGAACAAAGGCATTAGAAACATTAAAGAGTTTGGTATTTACAACATTTCTAAATATGTGAGAAAAAAGGTAAATATTGATCGTTCAAGTAGTAACATAAACAAACTAAGTAATGAAAGAGCTCCTGCTTTCAAAGAAGAAACTCTTTTTTTAAAAGTTTTAATTGAAGGTAAAGCTAATTTATACTCATACCAACATGATAACTTGCGACGATTCTTTTACTCAGTAAATAACACGGACACAAAACAACTTATTTATAAAAAATTCAAAGTAAAAGAATATAGTGTAGCTGTTAATGAACGTTACAAGCAACAACTTTTAAAAGAAGTTATTTGTGAAAATAAAACTTTTAATGTAAAAAAATTACATTATACTACAAGTAGTTTAAGTAAGTTTTTTATTAAATACAATCAGTGCCATAATGCTTTGACTACTTCTTTGATAAAAAAAAGAAAAGCTAAAAACTCTTTTAACCTTTCAATTAAAGCTGGATTTAGTACTTCTTCTTTAGATGCTGACAACAATATTTCTAATGACAGAAATACTAATTTTGGAAGTAAAAATGGCTTTCGTGCTGGAATTGAACTAGAGTACATTTTACCTTTTAATAACGACAAATGGGGTATATATACGAAGCCTACTTATCAATCATTTAAAGCTAGTAAACAAAAGAGCTCTGATTTTGTAGTTGGTGGACTTTTTAAAGCTGATGCTGATTACAGCTCTATTGAATTCCCCCTTGGTTTAAGGCATTATTTCTTTTTAAATAAAAAATCAAAATTATTTGCACAAGTAGCATATGTATTTGACTTTCCTTTTAGTTCTAATATTGACATTAAAAGAAATGATAATTCAATTTTAAGTGATCTTGATATTAACTCCGAAAACAATTTAGCTTTTGGGGTTGGATACAAATATGATAAGTATAGTATTGAACTGGAGTTTCAAGAAAATAGAGACATATTGGGAGACTATGTTTATTGGCAGGGTAATTATCAATCATTCAATATAACTTTAGGATATACACTATTTTAAACAACACATAGTACAGCATAAAAAAAGCCGATGAAAGTTTTCATCGGCTTTTTTATGTTTTGTTTTGATTGCAATTAAGGTGCTGGATTTGGTATTAGGCTATGAACCGCCTCAATTTCTTGTAAAATCTCCTCCGACAATTCAATGTTAATAGAATCAATATTTTCTTTTAACTGCTCCATCTTTGTTGCTCCAATAATATTACTAGTTACAAAAGGCAACTGATTTATATAAGCTAAAGACAATTGCGTTAATGTTAATCCATGTTTTTGAGCAATAGCTAAATATTCTTCAACTGCTTTTTCTGAACTCCCTGTTTTGTATCTAGCTATGAAACGCGGAAATAAAGTACCTCTTGCTCCATCAGGCTGACCGCCTTTTAAGTATTTACCAGACAACACCCCTTGAGCTAATGGAGAGTAAGCTAAAAGACCAATGTCTTCACGTAAAGAAACTTCTGACATTCCATATTCATACGAACGATGAATTAAAGAATATGAATTTTGAATAGTTAACGGTCTTGGTAAATTATGATTTTTAGCTGTTTCTAAATACTTCATAGTTCCCCATGGTGTTTCATTAGATAACCCTATATGCTTTATTTTACCTTCTTTTATAAAATCATTTAATGTTTCTAAAATTTCTAAATGATTCTCAGCTTCTTCTGTCGCTGTTTTATAAGGATAGTCTCTAACTCCAAAACAGTTTACTCCTCTAGATGGCCAATGTAACTGGTATAAATCAATATAATCTGTTTGCAAACGCTGTAAACTCCCTTCTATAGCTTCTTTAATAGCACGTTTACTAAAACCATCTTTTCTAATATGCGCTGTATAATCCCCTGCTCCAGCTATTTTAGATGCCAAAACTACCTTATCCCTATTTCCAGTTTTTTTAAACCAAGTTCCTATTATTTTTTCAGTTGCACCATAGGTTTCAGCAGTAGCAGGAACTGCGTATAATTCAGCAGTATCAAAAAAATTAACTCCTTTTTCTAAGGCGTAGTCCATTTGTTCATGTCCTTCTGCTTCTGTATTTTGATTTCCCCAGGTCATAGTTCCTAAGCAAATTTTAGAAACTTTAATATCTGTATTGGGTAAGGTTGTATATTTCATGTATTAATTAATCTGTTTTTATTTGTTAACTGTACTTGTTAAAATAGCTTCAATTCCTGGTAATGTTTTTCCTTCTAAACTTTCTAACATAGCACCTCCACCGGTAGATACGTAACTTACTTTATTTGCAAAGCCAAATTGTTTTACAGCAGCTACAGAGTCACCACCACCTACTAACGAGAAAGCTCCATTTTTTGTTGCTTCAGCAATTGCATTTCCTAATTCCACTGTTCCTTTAGCAAAATTTTCCATTTCAAAAACACCTAAAGGACCATTCCACAAAATGGTTTTTGACTCTGCTAGTACTTTTGCAAAATTCTCTGAAGTTTTTGGTCCAACATCTAAGCCCATCCACCCATCAGGGATTTCTTTTGTATCTACCGTTTGTGTATTTGCATCATTTGCAAAATTATCAGCTATAACAGCGTCTACTGGTAAATGTATTTCTGTATTATGCTCTTTAGCTTTTGCTAAAATATCTAAAGCTAAATCTAACTTATCTTCTTCCACTAGGGAATTTCCTATCTTTCCTCCCAAAGCCTTTACAAAAGTAAACGTCATACCACCACCAATAATAATATGATCTACTTTTTCAATAATATTTTCAACAATTCCTATTTTAGAAGATACTTTTGCGCCTCCTAAAATAGCCGTTACTGGTTTTTCTGAATTATTTAAAACCTTATCAATACTTTCTATTTCTTGAGCTAATAAATTACCAAAACATTTATCTTCTGAGAAAAACTGCGCTATTACTGCTGTAGAAGCATGTGCTCTGTGCGCTGTACCAAATGCATCATTTACATAGATATCTCCCCATTTAGAAAGTTGTTCTGCAAAAGCTACATCTCCTGCTTTTTCTTCTCCATAAAAACGAAGATTTTCTAATAATAAAATTTCGCCTGCTTTTAAATTCGTTACTGCTTCTGCTACTTTTTCTCCAATGCAATCTTCAACAAAAGTTACTTTCACTCCTAAAACTTCAGTAACCTTATCTACAATATGACGTAAGGAATACTTCTCTTCTACACCTTTTGGACGTCCTAAATGCGACATTAAAATACAACTTCCTCCATCTTCTAAAATTTTAATTATAGTTGGTTTAGCTGCTTGAATTCTTGTAGCATCTGTTACCTCAAAAGCCTCATTTAAAGGTACGTTAAAGTCAACTCTAATTAAAGCTCTCTTTTTTTCAAAATTATAATTGCTTAGTGTTTTCATGTGTTGTGTTGTATTTCTAATAGTGTTGTTGTGTTTCTAAATTTTTTACAAACAAAAATAACTATTTAAAACTATATGTCAACAGCTTCATTTTTCATAACAAACTTATATATTTGTTAAAGTTTATGAGTACTATCTCTGTTGAAATATTATCTGAAAAATTAAACTTACAAACCTGTTATGATTTTGTAACTGATGCTTCTTGTGGAGGTATTGCTGTTTTTATAGGTACGGTAAGAAATGCTACTAGCAACAAAGAAGTTAGACAGTTAGACTTCTCTACTTACAAACCTATGGCAATCAAAGAAATGCAAAAAATAGCCGAAACAGCAATACGTCAATTTGCTATCAAAAAAATAGCTATTCATCATGCAGAAGGTTTGCTAAAAATAGGTGATATTCCAGTAATTATAACGGTTTCTGCTCCGCATAGAAAGGCTGCTTTTGATGCCTGTCAATATGCAATTGACACGTTAAAAGAAACAGTTCCTATTTGGAAGAAAGAGTATTTTACAGATGGAGAAGTATGGGTAAACGCACATCCATAATGGGGCATTAGCTCAGCTGGCTAGAGCGCTACACTGGCAGTGTAGAGGTCATCGGTTCGACTCCGATATGCTCCACAAAAAACTTTGTAACCCCATAAACAAAGAGGCTGTTTTTAAACTACCATAGTAGTTATTAATTCAAACAAAGATTAAACATGATTACTTACACCTCTACACAAACTGAAAAAGAATTACTTCAAATTATTGAATTACAAAAGAGCAATCTTCCTACTAATTTAACTGAAGAAGAAAAGAAAACACAAGGTTTTGTAACTGTACAACATGACTTAACAATATTATCAAAAATGCACGAGGTGCACCCTCATATAATAGCTAAGGAAAATGATACTCTTGCTGGCTATGCTTTGTCAATGTCTAAAAGTTTTAGAGAAGAGATTCCAATATTAGCACCTATGTTTACTGAAATTGACAAATCTAACAGAGCTAATGATAATTATCTAGTTATGGGACAAGTTTGTGTTGCTAAGGGTTTTCGTGGTCAAGGTGTTTTTAGAGGTTTGTACACCCATATGGCAAAAGTATTTTTTGAAACTTTCGATTGTATTATAACGGAGATTAATGCTAAAAACACTCGTTCAATTAACGCACATAGTAGTATTGGTTTTAACGAATTAATCCGCTACGATTTTGAAGGTGAAACTTGGGTTGTGGTATTTATGAATATATAACTCTCGGTTTAGAATTGAATTTTAAATATTGTGTTTTGATATTAAATTTCTTTTAACGTCGAATTAGTTACTCTGGAACATACTTGATTGTTATTTGGAATTAGAGCTCTCGAATGAGAAATCAAACCTATACAATCAAATTCTTGATTATTTGCACCAACTTATTCACTACAAAACATGCTATTAATAATACGGTTCCGATTATATTTGGTAAAACACCACCAAATGAAAATAACATTCCCAATACAAAACCTAACAAATATTCTAGAAAATGTACTGGTTTAAAAATAGCTATGACAATAGGTAAGAGAATAAAATATCTTAAAATATGCTCTAAATTAAACTCCCATAGTAATGAGATGATGACACCAAATACAAATCCACCTAGTAAACGTCTTAAAAACTGACTATCATTTATTTCAAAGATTTTTCCTTTTCTCTCCCGACTGTTAATAGATAAGGTTACTATCGCTAGCAACGAAACCGTCAGAAGTCCCCACCAATTTGAAAAGCTTGGCAAATCTTCTCTAGCTAATAGATAATGAGTTATAACTCCTCCGCTATAATATTCACGTAAAATAAGTAAGAGTGTAAAAATAAAAGTTGCTAGGACAAACTTTACTTTTCCTGTAAAAATAGATTTAGTTTTCATTATTAAGTTATTATTAGTCAATTAGTTTAACTGAAGACGAACCTCTTTAAACTTTGTTACAGAGAACAATAACTAACCTAAATCTTTTCTTAACTATCCAAAATTAAGGAATACTAATCAGCTGAGTAATTAAAAAAGTTACTTCTTTTAATATTTTAAATCTGTAGGTTCTACAAAAGAGACCTCAGGATTGTATAATTCTTTTAATACCTCTTTTATTTCTGTCATAAACTCTTCCAAACGTTCTTCTGAAATAGTGTTATCTGGATTACGATAATTGGAAGAGAAATTCATTTTTAAAAACCCTTTTCTTAAATTTTTAAAAGAAAAGATTCCCGCTTCCATAGGTTTACCTAATGTTTCTTTTTTATTTTGAGTATATAAAAACGCATATAGCATTACCTGAATTGCCTTATGGTATTTTAATTCTCTTACATCTTCAAAATCTAACACCTTTAAGTTTGCTTCTTCTACTTTTCCTGTTTTATAATCTATAATTCTAAGTACACCATTCAATTCATCTATTCTATCTACCTGCCCATGTATTTTAATTGGAAAATCTATCCCTTCAACTGCTATAGTAGCTGCTAATGTTTGTTCTGTTGCTATTATTTTTAGTTGATTTGCTTCGTCGTTTAACAATTCTTTCTCTTGTTTTAAGAAATTAATTACAAAACGATTGGCTACTTCAAATATCAAGCGATTCTTCCCTGTACTTATATCTCCATTTTTAAAATGTTTGGAAAAATAATACACTATCAATTCTTTTGTTTTCTGTTGCATTTCAGTTATAGTTGCCACAGATAAAAATTTCCCTTCAAAAGGTTTATACAATGCTTCTAAAGTATCATGTACTACAGTACCCATGGTATTTGCTGCTACCGTTTCTTCCACCTCTTCAAACTCTTTGATCTTTAAAACCTTTTGTTTGTAAAACGCTATTGGATTGTATAAATAGTTAGTTAAAGCAGAAGGTGAAATACCTTTGGTAGCCAGCTCTTTTAATCGCAATAAAACCCGATTGTTTTTAGCAATCACTTTAGGTTCTTCTGTATCATTCACCAACTCAGGAACTATAATCTCTTCTTTTATATCATTTCGCATCATCTCCAACTGTGTAATAAACCTACTTTTTTCTCCACTACCAAACACATCATGTTCTGTATTATACAATATGTATATATTTTTAGCTCTTTGCAATAATCTAAAAAAGTGATATGCAAACAGGGCGTCTTTTTCCTTATAAGTAGGCAATCCAAATTCTATTTTTACATCAAAAGGTATGAATGAGTTTTGTTGGTGATTTCCGGGTAATATCCCTTCATTTACTGAGGTAATAATTACATTTTCAAAATCTAACACACGGGTTTCTAAAACTCCCATTAACTGTAACCCTTGTAAAGGTTCTCCTTGAAACGATAGACTTTCTGACTGAATGAGTTGCTTAAAAAACTGTTGTAGTGTTTTTAAATCTTGTATATAATTAAAGGTTTCTTGTAAATTTTGTAACTGTACTAACGCTGTGTAAAAACGAAATAAATATTCTTTCTCTAACTCATTTGCTGTATCTTTTACTAGATCAATTATATTTAAAATACGCTTTAAAAAATCTTCAATTGTACTAAATGGATTGAATAAAGCGATTATTGTATTTCGTATAGGCTCTTCTATTTCATTTAAAAAAGAAGTTATTTTTTTCTGACTTACAAAAGTGGTGTTACTTACTACTATCACCTCAGCAATGGTGTCTGATAAATTACCCTTTTCTAATACTAGCAACTTATATATGGATGGATTTTTTAATAGAATAATTACGTCTTTATAATAAAACAGTCCTTTTGTTACTTTCTGCAATTTTTCCTGATTTAGAAAAAGTTGAAAAATAGCTAACAATAAACTAGTGGTTGGTACATCTTTTAACGGATATCCCATAGTAATGTTAACGGCATTTACATTTTTAGGTAACGAATTTAAGGTAATGGGCAGTAATGATTCATCTGCTAATACTAATGCTGTATTGTTATATGCTGAAAACTTAGAGAGAATTTCTCCTGCATATTTTATTTGCGTAATGTTTTTAGAAGCTCCAATAACCTCTATATGTTTACTTCCTGCAAAATGATTGGCTACTGTTTCTATAGGGTTTTGTTGATAATGCTTCCAAGTAGTTTTATACTTTCTAATAAAACTTCCTGCTTGATGTGTGCTCTCATAAAATGTTTTATCTATATCCCAGTATACTTTAGTATTTCCTACGGCAAGCATTTTTTGAAATAAAAATTCTTCCGCCGCATTTAAGGCATTAAACCCTATAAAAAAGTATTTTTTGCCTTCTTCTTTCTCAGCAAAAGTTGCTATTTCCTTTACCGCTTCTCTATATATAACACCTTGGTATCCTATTTTTCGATCTACTAAAAAAGTATAGAATAAATCATAGAGTTTGTGCAGTTTTTCCATAAACGCAAAATGATCTTTCATTAATTCTGTTTCTTCAAAAGTTCCGGAAACTGACCATTTTCGCAATCGATGAATATCTCTTAAGTATAAGAATATTTCACGTGCGTTTATTAAATGCTGATCTATTTCATTAAAGTCTTGCAATACGGTAAATGCCCATGAAGAAAATACATCAAAAGTATCGGGCTTTGCTTCTTCCTTATAAATAGCATAGAAATAAAACAATAGTTGAACGGAATCTACCTTTCTAATCCCTGATACTTCTTCTATAAAATCACCAATATTGCTTATTTTGGGTAAAAAGCCTACCGAAATTTTATCTTTCAACGCTTGCTTTACAAATACTCCTGCCCTTTGAGAAGGCAATACAAATACTACATTTTCAAAAGATTTGGTGGTTTTTAAAATATCATCTAAGGTATCGGAAATAAAGGACTGCATTGCTCAACTATATACAAGGCAAAGTACAATTTTTATCTTATTTTTGAGAAGCCGAAATTTTTTATTGTAAACAATCTTTAGTAGGCTTATTGAAATTTTTATTAAACAAATGACTAGTAAACTTCACATCGCTTTAATTCAATCGGATTTAGTTTGGGAAAACCCTGAAGCTAATAGACTTGCTTTTTCAGAAAAAATAAATGATTTACCTAAAAACACTGATCTTATTATTCTTCCTGAAATGTTTACCACTGGGTTTACCATGAACGCCCATCCGTATGCAGAAACTATGCAAGGTGAAACGGTCACTTGGATGCAACAACTTGCACAACAAAAAAATGCTGCCATAGTTGGAAGCACTATCATAAAAGAAGAGGTTGAAAATGAGGTAAATTATTTTAATCGATTGCTTTTTGTACATCCTACTGGGGATATTGAGTTTTATGACAAGAAACATACTTTTACACTAGCTAACGAACATACCGTTTATACTGCTGGTACAAAAAAGATTCATATTGACTATAAAGGATGGAAAATTTGTCCGCTAATTTGTTATGACCTTCGTTTTCCTGCTTGGGCTAGAAATACAGATTATTACGATGTATTACTGTATGTAGCTAGCTGGCCTAAACCTAGAATTAATGCTTGGGATGCTTTATTAAAAGCCAGAGCTATTGAAAACATGAGTTATACCATAGGCGTGAATCGTGTAGGAACAGATGGTCTTAATTTTGAGTACTCAGGAAATTCTGTTGTATATGATACCTTAGGCAATTGTTTAGCTAAAAAAGACAACGGTGAAGACACTGTTTTAATGGTTGAAATAGATAAAGAGCAACAAGAAACCTTAAGAACTAAGTTTTCTTTTTTAGAAGATCGAGATTTATTTATTATTCAGTAAACTACCTCGGAGCATTTAATAAAACTATAAATTTAATTTTGAAGCAAACTTTGAGTTATAAAACCTTTTCCAATAAAAAAGGAACGTAATTAAACGCTCCTTCTCCAATTCAAATATCCTGTGTTTACACACACTTTTTAAATAGAAAACTAATTCTTTATTCTTTTATAAACTTTGCTATTATGTTTTGGTTGTTGTCTGTATTTATCTTTATAACGTAAATTCCTACAGGTAATTGCGATACGTCTATATATTTTTCAAATATGTTTACTTTTTGTATTATTCTTCCAGTTATATCATACACCTGTACTGAAAAATCGTTAAACGATGTGTTTTGCGAAGCATATAATTTATCTGCAACTGGGTTAGGATATACATATATATTTGATGTTTCTAATACAGATTCTTCTACATTTAACACACCTCCACATGCATTAGGAATTGTATAGGTTGGTGCCTCTTTAGTATTGTACACTACATTTTCATAATACTTTGTTATTTTATTGGCCATCCAACCATCATCATCACCATTTGTTCCAATAGCTGCAACGCCTGTAGTTGAACCGCCACCCCAAAGAATTGAAAAGACTTTCATATCTGCTAAACGTTGTAGGTTAGATTTACTCCAATCGTAGTTACCATCTTTAGCTAATAATTCTCCTACTGAACTTGCATTATAGTGTCCTGAAGTAAGCGGAATATTACGTACGTCTGCATGAATATTATTTAAGTTGGTTCCTATTCTATCATCTCCTAAAAAGTAAGGAGCTGCTGCTGAAGAATGTCTTGGAATACTATAATTGGTAATTGTTTCGTCGTTCGTTACCATATGTCCAGCAGGAATTTGCCATAACATAATAGGCATGTCTCCTATTCTTTCTGCTATTTCTTTACAAAACACTAAATACTTATCCCAATGTTTTGCTGTCCATGCATAATTCAATACAGCATCAGGACCAAAGCAGTCTCTTTCATACCTATCAAAAGCTATAAAATCTGGTTTCCATTCTCCAGTATATAATTCTAATGAATTGATAAAGTTAGCTACTTCTATTGCTTCACTTACTGCATCATTGGCTTCATTCGCATTTTCAAACACCCATAATGCTGATCCAGCTGCCCATACATTTTCTTGGTATCCAAAAGGTATTTTACATTCTCCAACATGTTTTATGGTATAGTTTATTGATTGGAAGTACCCTTTTAAATCATCTGTAAATGTTGGTATTTCGCTAATATTTATATTTTCATCTTTAAAAGCTTTTGCTATATCCTCATTTACATCAATTTGCATTGTAGTAATATCATGGTCATTTCCAAATACTACATCTTGCTGAATAGCTCCAATTAAATCTGGGCTGATTACAAAAGCACCTGGATTTGGATGCTCTGCATCTTCATAACTTAATATGGTTTTAATCTCTTGAATTAAGTTACGGTAATGGTAATAAAGATTTTCATTTTCATCTATATCTTTAATTGCTTCTAAAGAACCTCCTCCACTGGCGTTAGCCGTATAATGCACCATTACTGGTAATATTTTTCTACCTGGTTGCTTTTTCTCTAATCGTCTAGCTTGTTCAATCGTATTTTTTGCTGGTATCATTGATGGAATTTTACCTCTATCTCCAGCTCCATCTATTCCTGAATATTTAAACAATACATCTAATGGTGATTTAAAGTTTCCATCAATTGATTCAGAAGCACTTGTAATAGTCCCTTGGGCTAAATACTCAGGAAAACCTTTTACTGTAAATGGAAATAAATCACTAGCTGTATATGTTACCTCTAAACTACTAGCATTCCCTACTGTTAATGTTTCGGTATACTGTGGCGTGTATAATGAGTTATTTTCCGCCACTCTATTTAAGGTTACAGTATATTCTCCTTTTAATACATTTTCTATAGTAGTACTACCATTAGTTATGGTGCTATTATACGTAATGCTATGGTTTGTTTTGTTTTTTAATGTAATAGGGGCTGCTACACCATTTGGCAATCCTGATACTGTTACAGTAACCGATGCTACATCTGCGGCAGATTTAGTAAAAGCAACAGTAACGTTTTTATTGCTTGTACTTGGTGTAAATGATAAAGGGCTAGCTTCTGTGTACTGACTGGTGTAATATGAATTACCTGACACAAAATCAGTTGCCCAAATAGCATACTCTTGGTTTACTCTTAATGGCTTTTCTAATGAACTATTTGTTTTTAATTGTCCTGATATATCCGTTACTTTATTCTTATAAACAATGGTTACCATTTCTCCATCGTTTCCACTTACACTGGCGTTTACCGTAACAAATAGTAACGGCACTTCGCTTTCTGGGTAAAAACGCATGTCATTAGCAATGCTTTCAAAACTACCACTATCTACTGCTTTTAAGTTTAAACTTAAATTCAAGGTTTCATTAGTTGCTAAAATATTATCTACCCAGTCTTCCGTGGTTAAACTTAACAATGCTGAATTAATGGTTTGCTCTCCTTGTGCTTTGTGATCTATAGATACTTCTGGAAATGTAGCATTACTATTGGTATTTACGCTCCTATATACGGCTGCATGTGATGATAAAAAACGAATTACGGAGTTACGGATATCTAAATCCGTTGTTCCTGTGTTTTTTAATACTACATCTAAATATACATCACCCCAGTTTTGAGGTGTAAATGTCATTCCTAATTCGTAAGTATTAGTACCTACAGTGTGTGTTTTGGTAAAAGATTGACCATAACCAATCATAGCCATTAGCATGGCCATACAAAAATAAATGTGTTTCATGAATAAAGGGGTTGTGTTTGAGTTTAGTATTTATTTGTCATTTAATATATTTAACCGTCCTATTTTAAAATGTCTTTGTTATGAGGACGATAACAGACAGATATTCTTTTTATTGTACATTAATAGTTAATATTTTTATTAGCTATATTTTATTAACTAATATCTTGCATAAACTACCATACCTTACTTTAAATCAGTTATTTTTAAGGTTTATTTGCCTAGTTTAAAACCACTCACCTACACTTTTAATACCATTCAACTATAGATTACTACCATTAAACGGGTTTTAATCTATTAACTTTTAACATCGTAATATCTTGCGCTACGAAAAATAGGTTTCCTTTTTAAATAAATTAGGATAAAAAATAGATGATTATTAGTTAACTACCTTACTCTAACTATTAAGAATTTCTTTAGTCCCCCCGACTAGAATTAGTAATAATGATCATTCATTTAAAAATCACATTGTTTCAGTGTGATTTTTTTTGTTTCTATAAATACCTAGCATTAAAAACTATATAAGGTATGAAGCAATCTCTTGGTTCAGGTTGAAGACGGAAGGTGGAAATGGCTTTTAGTTTTTAGCTATTGGCTGTTGGCTCCTCATACTCAGTGCTCAGTGCTCAATACTCAATACTCAATACTCAATACTCAATACTCAATACTCAATACTAATAATAAACACTTATAACTAAATACATATTATTAACTAAAAGATTACTTCACTTCGCTTAGGCTACGTTCGTAATGACGATAACAAACAAAATTTTATCACGTCATTGCGATGCAGTGTTAACGGAAGAAGCAATCTCTAAGTCTTGACAAACAGATTACTTCACTTCGTAAGTTCTTTATTACACTAATAAAAACGGAGTTATTTCATTCTTTCTCTTGCTACTTCTGGGTTCCTTCGAGTATGCAAAACACCAAAAACAATAATTCTCTTTTTATCTTCTTCCAACAAATAAAATATAGCATACGGAAAACGTGGTGTTAAAGATTGACGTAAATCTTTATACTTTTTCTGATAATGTGATGGATATTCTTTTATATAAGCAAACTCCTTATTAATTTCAGACTTAAACTCCTCTCCTAATCCTTCTTTTTGTTCATTATACCATTGTTTTGCTTTTTGCAAATCTTGATAAACAACAGGAAGCAACTTTATAACATAACTCACGCTACCAGTTATCTTTTATATCTTCCCAGTCTAATAAATCCGATGAGTTGTTTTTATAACTTTCTATACGTTTGTCTAGCTCTTGCTTATTTATTGAAGATATTTCTTGATGTTGTTCTTTTTCTTTTTTTAAAACACGTTCCAAAGCATCCATAATCGTTTCTTTATCAACGTTTATAAGCTCTTGTATAAAATGGTATTTTCTTGAAGATAAATCCATAATTTTCTTGTGGTTATTATTACAAATGTACAATTTCTATTCCATATTTAATTAACTAAAAGGACAATACAAAGCATTTAAAGAGTTTTGGTTGTTGGCTCTTAGCTTTTGGCAATCAGCTCTGTTAGCAGTTAGCTCTTCATACTCAATACTCAGTACTCAGTACTAAACACTTATAACTAAATACAGATTATTGACTAAAAGATTACTTCACTTCGCTTAGGCTACGTTCGTAATGACGATAACAAACAAAATTTTATCACGTCATTGCGATGCAGTGTTAACGGAAGAAGCAATCTCTAAGTCTTGACAAACAGGTTACTTCACTACGCAAAGGCTACGTTCGTAATGACCATAAATTTAAAATGTGGCTAAACTCTTAGTTTTTAGCTGTTGGCAGTTAGCTCCTCATACTCAATACTCAATACTCAATACTAACAATAAACACTTAGCTTTAAAAACTATATGAGATACGAAGCAAATTCTTTGTTTACAACTCAAAAGTTAAAGTATATACTTTTTTTCTAACCAAAAACCACGCTATACTATTATTTACCGTATAACGTGGCTTGTATTCTAAACTCAGCTTAAACGCCACTAGCTATAAAAGCTAGCGGGAGCCGTTACGCATACTAGGAGTATCAAGGAATCAAGAATTGTATTAATTCAGTTTCCAATAGGTTTCAAAATTTATCCCTTTCCAATTTTTATTTATCATTTTTTTTACATAATCTATTTCAGCTTTATGAAGCTTTAAATTAACATCTCCAATACAAGAGTTAAGTTTTAAAAAATCAACATTTAAATCAATACTAAAATGATTAAAATAATCAGCTAATAGCCTTATTTTGATATAATATGTAAAGATTAAGAGTAACTCATCTTCATCCCATTTTTTACCATATGAAGTAATATTAATAATTTTTTCATAATCTTTAGTTAGATTACTATTTATGTCTGAAAAGTTAAGTTCACTAAAAAAGTTAAGTGGAGCTATTTTTTCATTCTCCTTATCGAGAAGGAATATTTCAGACAGTAAACAAGCTGCATTATAGTGCCATCCCTTAGATATTAATTCTTCAACTTCTTTTATATTTTGTTTAAAAGTCATAAAATTTTATTTTTTAATTGGTAATGTAATTCCTTTGTTAGATAAATATTTACCATCAACTTCCATATGAGTGTAAATTCTATTTCCTGATTTACTTCCTGAGGTAAACATATATTTATCATTACCTGTAGGTGTTACATAATTTATTTTTGTTTTTCCATCATGTGTTACTTTAAATGACCATTTAGAACTTTTAGTATGTTCTAAAGCTGAATTATAATATTTATTTGCATCACCACCACCAAATTCGCTGTGTCTTTTTGCATGGTCTTTCAAGTCTCCAAATTCAGGGTCATTCTTTACTTTACCTCTTCTATCTAGATTTGTTGCTTTTTTCGATGAACTAGAAGCCCCCCTCTATTAAACTTAGTCCCATCAGCTTGCATGTTATTTTTACTATTATTAACCCAAGCTGAACCTACTACTTTTTCTGCTACACCAGCTACAGTTAAACTTGCACTAGCAGCAAAACCGGGTGCAGTACCTACAGAAAGTGTTCCTCCACTACCAACTGTAACTGATGTTGTTGCTGCCATTCCTGTACCACCAGCACCTATATCAAATGTTCCTTTTAGTTGTAAAAATGTACCCCCTACTTGTGATACTGCATGTGCTGACTGAACACCTGTACCATAGGAAGCGCTACCTGTGTCTAAAGTATTTCCAAAAGTATTATCAACCATTGTTGCTACAAAACCTATTAAGGAATCACAACACATTGCAACCTGATTTCCATCTGGGTCAATATAATAAACAGGATTGTTAAGCGTGTATGTGTATAAGGATTGATTGTAATATTTCTCTGCCATAGCATCAGGTGTAAACCATCTACCTGTAGCAGGGTCGTAAAATCTTGCCCCATAATCATACATGTTAATTCCTAACTCATCTTGTAATTCTTTACCATTGTACTTGTACTTCTGTGCTTTTGAGCTACCTAACGAAGATACTTTATTATTATACCCCTTATGCTTCAACCCAAAAGGGTAATAATTTGATTCTTCTATAATTTCAGTACGAGCTAATTTACTGCATTTTCCAATTCTGGATTAAAATTAATTATTCTCTCATCACGCATGATTTCCTTTAATATATCTTTATTTTTAGAAGAAATGCTCCAAAAATATGAATCAAATACTTCAACTTCTAAATCTAGGTTTTTAAGGATATTAGATACTATAAAAAAACCATTCTCAGTTTGATTAATAAATTTTGCAAACTTTATGAAATCATTGTATTCCACACGTATGTACTCAGAGTTTTCATTCTCTAAAAAATCAATAATTCTAGGGTTAATATTTTTCCAATTATCTTTCACTCCATTATATTCGTATTGATATATTTTAAATATTAAGTTATCATCTTTAAAAACTTTACTAAAAATATATGTTAAATCAATTAATTCAAAGTCAGATTTTAAGGAAGCTGTCGAAAAAAAAAGTTTCATCATTTTAGTTGTATTTTTCTTGTTTTTGTCTTTTGTATTGACCATTTTCAGTTTTATGATAATTATGAGTGTGAGGATTACTATGATTTTTGGATCTACCATGATCTGTATAATCTATTTGTTTTCTCACATTACCTTTTGAGTCTATAGTTCTTCTTGTTGAATAAGTTCCTACTCCTTTATTTGAACTTTTTTTATTCCCTAGTTGAGTGTGTGTGGTTCCTTTTGCTTCAGGATCAACCATAGGTCTACCTGTTTTGGGGTCATTTTTAATCGCTCTATTTGGGGTATATTTATTTGAAGAAGCGTTAGATGTAGTTGTCGTATTATTAGATGAACTAGAACCACCCCCTCTATTAAACTTAGTCCCATCAGCTTGCATGTTATTTTTACTATTATTAACCCAAGCTGAACCTACTACTTTTTCTGCTACACCAGCTACAGTTAAACTTGCACTAGCAGCAAAACCGGGTGCAGTACCTACAGAAAGTGTTCCTCCACTACCAACTGTAACTGATGTTGTTGCTGCCATTCCTGTACCACCAGCACCTATATCAAATGTTCCTTTTAGTTGTAAAAATGTACCCCCTACTTGTGATACTGCGTGTGCTGACTGAACACCTGTACCATAGGAAGCGCTACCTGTGTCTAAAGTATTTCTTAAATTACTTCCAAAAGTATTATCAACCATTGTTGCTACAAAACCTATTAAGGAATCACAACACATTGCAACCTGATTTCCATCAGGGTCAATATAATAAACAGGATTGTTAAGCGTGTATGTGTATAAGGATTGATTGTAATACTTTTCTGCCATAGCATCAGGCGTAAACCATCTACCTGTAGCAGGGTCGTAAAATCTTGCCCCATAATCATACATGTTAATTCCTAACTCATCTTGTAATTCTTTACCATTGTACTTGTACTTCTGTGCTTTTGAGCTACCTAACGAAGATACTTTATTATTATACCCCTTATGCTTCAATCCAAAAGGATAGTAATTTGATTCTTCTATAATTTCAGTACTAGGTGAGATAGAGCCATTTTTATCATTATCTGTATAAGATAACCTAACATTCCCAATATGGTCTTTATAATGATATACATAATTATATGTACCGCCATCATTTTTTACATAGCCTTCTGAATGGCTAAAATACTCTAATTTAATTGAACCAACTTTAGGAAAGTAATCATATATATAATTTCCTGCATATTGTGTTATCTTTCTTGCATTATTAGACACTACTTGTTTTTCTAACTTAACACCATTGGCATCATATATATACACTACTTCTTCTCGTCTTGGTATTTTAGCTATACTAGTAGGTTTATTTAAATAATTATATTGTATTAGATTAATTCCTTTATTTTGGTCTGCTTTTAATAATCCATTAGAATCATATGCATAATCGTTACCTATGCTAGCTCCATCTTTAAATCCATTGGCTTTATGAGAACTGTGCGCACGGTCTGTCACTTTCTGTAGTTTATTACCATTATCATAGCTATAACTAAGATTGTCCATTAACTGGCTGTTCCCACTAGCGTCTCGATAGTTTCTTTTTAACTGGGTAAGGTTTCCGTTTTTGTCATACAAAATGTTAAATACACTAAAATTATGTGTTTCTCCAACAGCATCATAATTGGCAAAAGTTATTCTATTTAAGGCATCATAGCCATATTTATAACTCCTTGATTTATTATCATTTGCGGTACGCCAATTTGCTTGTGCTATGTTTCCATTATATAAACGCTTACTCACGTCTGTTACATCATTGTATTGTAGGCTAAAGTTAAATAAATCATTGTCATTGTAGGTGTCTTCGTTTATCTTTTTTAGCCACCCACGTACATTATACGCATAATCTACTTTTTGTAACCCTTTACTATTGTCTACAATCTTAAAATCTTTGATTTGTCCACCTGTATGATACATAGAAATATCTCCTAGCAAACTTCCTGTAGATGGCGTTTGTGAGGTATAAAAAATTTCATTGTTCTTTTTATAATAGATTGTATTTCCAATACGCTCTACTCTAAATACATCCCCTAGCTTATAGGTTGTTTTTTGTCCTTTTGGTTTTCCTTTTTCATAAATATGAACAGTATTTGAATTTCTAATATAAATTGCGTACTTAATTGTATTATAATGTGCATTGGTATTTACATTAGATAACCCTACCATATAATATTTATTAACTTGAGTAGCTGAAAACTCTACATAACCATCTTGATTAAAACTTCCTGAAGTAGCTAAACCAACTGCCCATACAGAACCGCTAGCTTTTGTTATTACATCTTTATCAATACTAATACCACTGGTTACATCTTTGTAACCTGCTCTTGTTCCGTTTCCTGTTAATTTACTTTCTAACTGCCCTAATTCGTCGTAATTGTTTTTTACAATTCGTTCTGATAGTTGGTTTTCTATTTTTTGCGTATGACTAATTAATCGGTCTCTATGGTCGTATTCAAAACGGTCAAAAATGGTCAAGTTTGGTTTTCCTTGCTTTTCATGGATATGTTTAGTTAATAATACTTTTCCTGTAAAATCTAACTTATCTAGCTTCCAGTCTCCAGATTTCAGATATGTATTTTTAACATACACGCCCCAAACTCTTCCTTTATCATCATAATAACTAGCTGTAGTAACCCAATCATTTGCATTAGTACCTAATACACGTACTCTTGAAACCGTAGGTAAACTTTTTACATTTGCAGTAAAACGCATTCCTTCCCAAACTGGAGCTTCCATGGTAGCAGGGTTAAACCATATTTGATTACCTATCTCATAATCATCATAATAGTTAACGGTTAGTATTTTTATAGCTGTAGGGTAGTTATTATTTGTATAATAAAGCCCTAAAGAACTTTCAGTACTTTGCCTCGTTTCGTATTGCTCAGTTGCTAAATTATTAGTTGCTTTTATATGCTTTTGCATATCAACTCTACTTCTAGAATCAGAAAACTCTCCTGTATAAATTTCTCTTCCTAAAATATCATATTTAGTAAATAACCATTTTCTTCTACTGTATAAATTAGCGTCTTGTGTTAAAATAGGTCTATCTAATTTGTCATACACAATATACTCCCATCCTTTTCCGGGTATCTTCTTTTCTACCAAACGGTTTCGTTGGTCGTACCTATATTGGTAACACAGTTCAGTTAACTCACTAGGTGAAACGCCATCATTAGTTGTTACTTTTGGTGGAATTACATAGGTTAAATTCCCAAAATCATCATATACATAATAGGTCTCATGGGCTTGACTAGCATTGTACGTACGTTTTAAAACCACCTGACCTCGCTTATTTTTAAACTCTTGTGTAGTATGGTTATTGCCGTCTGATGCCAACCAATTCTCATCTTTAGTTACAGTTTTGGTTAATTTTCCAGCTTTGTAAAAACCACTATTACTGGCTCTTACTTTTAAAGTTGGGGTATAAGTATTGTTAGCAAAACTGGTGGTTACATAATAATTACGTACCTCTGTATTATGGTTGGTAGCATATTCAAACTTAATACTATGGCTATTGTTAGTATAGCCTTTAGCAGAGTAGGAACTTCCTTTTTTCCAATCCTTTCCTGGAGCAGTTTGTTCAAAAACCCTATTTAATGGTGAATTTTCCAACACCTTTTCTGAATAGGCATTGACATTAGGTATAGAAACGCCTGCAAAATCATTGGCATATTTTGTTTTATAATAGGTATTGATAGTGTTTGCTACATCACCTGTTCTTATCTCCGTATTAGTAGCTGAGGCATAGGGTAAGTATTCTTTGGTTTGACGCCCAAAATTATCATATTCAAAATGTGTAACAATATCTTTAGGACTGATTAATCCTCCGCCTGCTTGCAAATTCACACTTTGTTTAGCACGCCCTAAACCATCAATATATTGAATGGTAGTACTTACATCTTCTTTATTATTTCCTGCAACTACGCTAGTTCTTCCTTTTTTATAGGTTTTACTAACCACATAGTTTTCCGTTTGTGTTTGGGCTTGTAATGCCATGGTTAGCATAGCGCATCCTGCAACTAAACCTGCTTTTATTTTGTTAATAAATTTCCTTTTCATTTGACTTAATTTTTATAATGGTATTGATTTTCTTTTACTATTTGATTATTGCTGTCTTTTATTAAATGTAAACGATTAAAACCATCATAGGTATAATAGGTCGTTTTTCCTCTTGGGTCTGTAATACTTGTTACACCTACCAATGGATCATAGGTAAAAGTTGTTACCTGTATAGCCTTATTAGTAAAACTATCTCGTAAACTTTGTAAACGAGTTCTTAATGTATTTTCTGTTGCCTCTGAAACATCATTATTAGAAGCGGTAATAGCATTGTTAATGGCAGTCTTTTGGGCTGTAGTTAAGCTTGTATATCCTTCTATTTTAGCAATGGGTTGGGTCCTATGATACCCCCAAGCGTAATATGTTTTAGTACCATCTTGTTTACTCACTTCTATAGGGTTTCCTTTATTATCATAATTATGGTATACCACGCGGTTCTCCATACCTAAGCTACCTTTTGCTGTTTGTATGGTTTCTGGTAAATACAAACCTTTAAAGTTTTTGTAATTGGTACGCTCTGTAGCTTGTAATGCTGTTCCTATAAATGTTTTTACCTGTATAGGTTCTGCAATCCTATGCTCGCTTATTAAATGATCAATAGCCATAGACGCTGTAGCACTTAATCCGCTTAATTTATTTTTATCATTTGGGTAAAAGGTTTGGGTTTTTAATACCAAATCATTAGCGTCCGTAGTTTCTGTTCTGGTTAACTGTAAATGGTTTGCATTGTCATAAAAATAATTGGTGGTATTAATTATTGGGTTACTACCATTTTCATCAAACTGTTTTTCTATAGTTCGGTATTTATAATGCCAATTAGTTACAAATGTATTAGTCATTACATCCAAGTTCTCAATATTTAAAATACCTTTAGAGGGATCATAAGGTCTAAACAAATCGTAGTTTTTTCGTACACTAACACCTCTTACATTACTATTTATTCTACTATCTCTTTTATATAAGTTTTCAGTAGTATGTACCGTTATAAACCTACCGTTTACTTTTTTAAACTTTGTAGCATTTTTTAGCAATCCGTTTTTCCAAGCTATAACACTATTAACACTCCCTTCAATTCTATCTCCATACATTAACCTACCTTGTAAATCATCTCCTATGTTATAGGTAAGTTCTTCGCCTCCTTTTTCAAAATTATCACCTCCATAACTTACGGTAACTGTAGGGTATTTAGTACCATACGCTCCTTCATTATGGTATAGATTTCGAATACTTGATGACATTAACACACTATAATTATCATCTACTAACACTCCATTTTTTAATGTTTTATTTTTTACAGCTCTTACATACCAAGGTTTTAATCCTTTATAACCTGTAGATCTGGTTAAGTTGTCCTTTTTAGCATAATAAAACCTTGTAATTTCATTTTCATTAGCGTTTGAAGATGTGTTGATAATTTTCTTAACACGCATACCTCCAGTAGGTATGTTTTTATATAGTAAAGTAGGGCTGCCTTTGTAATAAGAAAAACGCAAGTTTCCTTTTAAACAATAAGATTCTGTGGTAATGGTTACTCTATATTTTGTATTTTTAGTTAAAGAAGCGTAAAATACTTTACTTTGGTTTGGAGAGATATAAAAAGAACTACCAATGTAAATTTTTTCTCCCGAAGTTTTGGTATAAAAAGATGGAGCTCCACCACTTAAATTCTCTATTTTTATCTCTGCTCTTTCTCTATGTGGAGGAGCAAATGTTTCACAATTGGCTAGGTATAGTAAATCCGTAAAAAAGTTTACTTCTTGATGATCTGTTATTTCATCAAACACAAATGAGCTACTTCTTTGCCTAATTGTTGAGCTTGTATTAGCAGCGAGTGCTTTGTTTATTCGTGGAGGCTGAATTTCTTCGCTACCATAATATGTATTACTCTCATATTCAAAGCTTGTATAACCTTTAGTTGGATAGGTTATTTTTTGTAACAATCCTGTTTGAGCTAAGTTTCCTTCTATTTCTCTATTAGCACCACCATTATAGTTTTCAAAAACTCCCGACATATTTTTGGTAATTGAAGGGTTTGGGAAAAAATAAGTACTATTTGATTTTCCATTGTAATACCCCCAATGGTCTTGACTATAGGATAATCTAGCAGGAAAGTTTACAGGATTGATATAGTTGAATGTATATTTTTTAGCTGGATCTTTAAAAGTAACTTCTTCAAGAAAAACTCTTTCTTTACTGTTTTTAAGATATTTAAAAGATACTTCTTCAAAAATAGTATTAGACTTTTTCAATTCTATTTTTTTGGTAAAATGTTCAACATTGGTAAGTAATACCATGCCTGAGGTACTTTGATTGCTGTAAATTTCTTTTAAAAGTACTCCATTAAATATTCCATAGCTAATGCTTTTAGAGGTTTTATAATAGGTTGCTGTAGTATGGTTATCTGAATGTTTTCTTAAAGAATGGCTTTCTCCTGTGTTATAATTTTTAGTATCTGCCTCGTACACAAATGTTATTTGATCGCCTTTTGGGTGGTTTATTTCTGATAAGTACCAAGAGGTAGTAAACAAATCACTCCAAGGTTCATGAACTCCTCCTATTGTTTTTGATTTGCTTTGTGAGCTTTCTGTTGTTCTAAAGGTATACTGAATACCTAGCTCATCCGTAATTTCAAAAACTTTATTTGTGAATGTTATTTGTAAGCTATTACCAGTAAGCAATACAGGTTGTTTATTTTTATCTAATACAAACTTTCCTGTTTTTCCTAAAAAGTTAAAATTAAAAACATCTACTTGTGCATCTGCTTTAGAGTCTTCTTGCGAAGAATCAAACAAGTATTTTAAGACTGCTGGGCTAGTAACTGAGCTATAAATGGCTTCAGGAATTGATGTAGTTCTATCTTCATCTGGTCTTTGTCTTACAGTTCGGCTAATAACGCCTCCTGCATTTAAACTCCAACCTAAACCTACATTGCTCTCCATTTGGTCTACTTTAATTCCATTTGAACTATAAGATAAATACAAAGGAACACTTAAATTAGTGGTTTTATAAACCAATAATGGTACGTTAGCTTGTACGGTTCCTGTAAAATTTCCTTTAGGGGTTTCTCCATATTTTCCTAACTCATAAGCCGTTGGAGAAGGCGGAACAACCTTGGGTAATTCCTGTGCATAACTATATACACAAAATAGCATTGTAAAAATGCTAAATACTACTTTTTTCATAATTATTTTAATTGTTTTTAGTTAATTAGTATTTGGTGTTGCATTCAGACCTAATTAGCTAAGTCTGAAAAACAAAATTAATTGGACTTAAACTAAAAGTGGTAAGCCAACGGCTTACTTTTAGTAAGTCACTGACTTACTTTTTTAGTGTTTTTTGATGATTTTTACTGTTTTTTCTTAAATAAATGTTAAATAAAACAAAAGCTTCTTCTTATCTCATACTGGTAAATAATTAAAGTTCATAATTTTTTCAAAACAAAATTAAATAGCTCTTTTGTAAAAGGGGGACTTTTTTCCGTTACAAAAAGTAATCGAAAAAGGTACTTTTTGGTCTATTGGGGTGCTTTTTAGCCTTGTTTTTGTTAAAGAAGTGTTAAAACCCATAAAATGACCTTCTAGTTTTTGGGTTGAAGACGGAAGGAAATGGCAGTGGCGGTTGGCGGTTGGCGGTTGGCGGTTGCTAAAACTAATAATTAAATACTTAGCATTAAAAACTATATGAGGTATAAAGCAATCTCTTGGTTCTGGTTGAAGACGGAAGGTTTGAGGTAGAAGGTGGAAATGGATTTTTAGCTTTTAGCTGTTGGCAGTTAGTTCCTCATACTCAGTACTCAATACTCAATACTCAATACTCAATACTTATAATAAAAACTTATAACTAAATACAGATTATTGACTAAAAGATTACTTCACTTCGCTTAGGCTACGTTCGTAATGACCATAAATTTAAAATGTGGCTAAACTCTTAGTCTTTACTATTGGCAGTTAGCTCCTACTCAGTGCTCAGTGCTCAATACTCAATACTCAATACTCAATACTCAATACTCAATACTCAATACTCAATACTCAATACTCAATACTAATAATAAACACTTATAACTGAATACAGATTATTGACTAAAAGATTACTTCACTTCGCTTAGGCTACGTTCGTAATGACGATAACAAACAAAATTTTATCACGTCATTGCGATGCAGTGTTAACGGAAGAAGCAATCTCTAAGTCTTGACAAACAGGTTACTTCACTACGCAAAGGCTACGTTTGTAATGACCATAAATTTAAAATGTGGCTAAACTCTTAGTTTTTAGCTATTGGCAGTTAACAAAAGCTTTTCCATTACCCTTATGAACTCTTTAGCACGAAGCACCAAAAGGCTTTTCCACTACCCTTATGAACTCTTTAGTACGAAGCACCAAAAGACTTTTCCATTACCCCTATGAACTCTTTAGCACGAAACATCTAAATATTTTATAATTTTTGGTTAGGCAAAAAGGGCTGTTAGTTTTCAGTCTTTGGCAGTATTTTTTGGAAAAGGTAAAAGGTTTGAAGTGAAAGATTACTTCACTTCGCTTAGGCTACGTTTGTAATGACTAGATATTTAAATATGTATCTAGGGTTTAAGGATAATTACAGAATCAAAGCAAGGAATCAAAGGTTATTTGTATTAGAACTAACAAAATTCTAAAAAAGTACTTCTATATAAGTTTTAGTGTTTAATTTTTAATTACTAACTAAAAATTAAACACTAAGTACTTATAAGTAATTATGCGGGTATCATCCACTTAAAGTTGAATTTGGTATCTGGAACTACTATACGTTCTGTTATTCGATACATTCTTTCTGGCAACTTCATTAGATAGTCTCTTGCCTTTTCTGCTTCTGGTGTTAAATTGGTTATTTTATCTATTTCCCAAGCAGTGTTTAACTTCTTTAAAATGTCTACATAATCAAAACCAGTATATACGCCTATGCGTTGTGCTACTGTTGAAAAATCATCAAACAAATCTCCTTTAGTACCAAAGGACTCACGTAAATGCATGGCTGGCATTACTATTTTATGCTTCATCATGTGTTGGAACGCCAACATCATTTCACTTGGGTCTATTTTAAAGATTTCTTTTACAAATTCTGTATAGGCTAAATGATGACGCATTTCATCTCCTGCAATAATTCTAGACATTTTAGCCAGAGCTTTGTGTCCTTTAGCTTTTGCTATTTTGGCTACGTTTAAATGAGATACGTAAGTAGCTAATTCTTGAAAACTGGTATACACAAAGTTTTTATATGGATCGGTTGCTGTACCTATATCAAAACCATCTGCAATTAGGTGCTGGGTTGATATTTCAACTTCTCGCATATTTACTCTACCTGATAGGTATAAGTATTTGTTTAATACATCTCCATGTCGGTTTTCTTCCGCAGTCCAAGCACGAATCCATTTTGCCCAGCCATTGTCTGGTTGTTGCGTTATACCATCTAAATCTAACAACCAAGATTCATAAGTAGGCAAGGCTTCTTCTGTAATAGTATCTCCTACTAGCACCACCCAAAAGTCATCATCTAATTCTTTTGATATTTCTCGTATTTCTTGTACTTCTTCTATAAAACTGTCTTCTTGTGAATTGGGTAAGAAATCAGTGGGTTGCCATATTTTTTCTATAGGTACTAAAAATTTGTCTACAAAACTGTCAATGTTTTTTTCCAGCGTTTGCATTACTTCTCTACGTATGTTTTGTATAGACATAATGTTATTTATGGGGTTTTATATTTTAGTTGTTTTTGTGTTTGTTTTTAAGTCGCGCAATATACACATTATTAACCACATAACTTATAGTGTGGTTTTTAAAGGTACTAATTACTTACATTAAACTTCCTTTAAAGGAGTTATAGAATTTAGTACTTCAGCTTTATGGTGTTTAACTATTAGTCTTTGTTCTTTTTAAGACCAATTTTCCTTTTAATTTTATTTGCTTAAGCAGCACTTGATCTTTATTAAGTTCTGTAAACCAATACTACAAATTAATCAGCAAATATTTGCTATAACAAGTAACTTAAATGCTAAGTTATTATTATTAACTCATTTGTTTTTAATTAGTCCCTTTTTTATTGGATTCCTGATTTTACAGTTTCTTCTACAGTAGCTAACAACTCATTAAAAGGCATGCTATCTACTTTTATAGGTTTGTGGGTAGTTATTTTAATAGGACTACCTACACCTAGTGGAAATTTACCATACTTAAATACTTTCCATGAGTTGTTTATAGTTAAAGGCACAACATAGGCTTCTGGGTTGTACTTTACCAGCATTTTTAATCCGTTAGGTGCAAATGATTTTGGTTTTCCCGTTCTGCTTCTTGTACCTTCTGGAAATATTACTGCCGACCATGTATTTTCTTTAATACGTTTAGCAAAGGTTGCTAATTCTCCTAAAGCTTGTTTTCCATCTTTTCTATCTATTAAAGCGGCTCCTCCATGGCGTAAATTAAACGAAATACTTGGAATGCCTTTTCCTAACTCTTTTTTAGAAACAAACTTTGGCCAATGTTTACGAAAATGCCAAATAATAGGTGGAATATCAAACATACTTTGATGATTCGCTACAAATAACAACGTGGTATTTTCAGGTAATTGGTGTTCATTTTTAACTTGAACATTTACCCCTAACACTAATAGTGATTTTATTAAAAACCAGTTCATGATGTCTACTACCTTTTGGTGTCCTTTAGTACCAAATAGTTTAAGCCCTAACCATTGTAATGGATGAAATAGTAACAGCATTAAAAAAAACACCAATGCAAATATTGGCGACAATAGATAACTTATTAGTTTCATTTGTTTGTATACATTTTGGCAAAAATAAAAAAGTCCCGTTTAAATCGGGACTTATTATATTATTTGTTTTAAAACCAATTACTCCAAGGAATTCTTGTTAGTATTAATAACAGTGCTATTCCGTAAAAAACAGCAAAGGTTTTAAACTTCGCTTCGCTTTTAACTTGTTTTTTATGTTTTGACCATCCTATGGTAATTAATACAATGGCTATCAACATCATTAATGGGTGTTCTATAGCTAATAATCTAGCTCCAGAATCTTTCATTACTTCGCCTCCGTTGGCTTTTAAAGCTTTATACCAAGGCGACATAAAATACCATCCTAAACCAATAAGCAATTGTATATGGGTGGTTATTAAAGTAAATAACCCTAAACGAAATTCTTTATGGGTAAATTCTTTTTTTTGTGTTAATCCTATAATGGCATTTACTACGGTAAAAATTAACACTGCTAGTACTAAATATGCCCAATAAGAGTGGATTGTTTTCATCATGTTTTTGCTAGTTTATGTTCTAGCAAATTTACTGATTTTTCCGTACTCATTAAGATTAAAATTCTTATTCATTAACACTCTCATATTTTACCTATAAAAGAAGCCATAACAAACAAAAAACCACCTCATTTGAGGTGGTTTTGTATTTTAATTTTAGAATATTTCTTAGAACGTGTAGTTAACACCTAAATTCCAAGTTCTACCTAATCCAAAGAAAACTCTGTTTCTTGTATTTATACCTCTCCAAGTAGTATCTCCTGGGTTAGCTTCACGGTTAGTATCAGACTCTGAAATATATAACTCATCAGTTAAGTTACTTACATTAAATCTTAACCCTACAGATGAATCATTCTTAAATCTAAACTTATAAGATAAGCCTGCATCAATTAAAGAATAACCTGGTAATTTAATAGTTTGTCTTTCTTTTGCAGCCAACTTAACAGCGTCTGGAGCATTGTTTTGAGCACCAAAAGCCTCTGGATCTATACCACCTCCGTAAAGGTCACCTACAAAGAAATTACTAATATCAAACTTTAGCCCTTCGATAATTTCATAATCAAAACCTAATCTAAATGTAGTTTGAGGTGCATCTCCTACTTTCTTACCATCTAAGTACAAAGTGTTTTCTTGTTGAACACCCCCAACTAAAATAGGTGCATTATTCTCATCAAAATAAGTTGCTGTTACATCAGCACCATACTCATAACTTGCTATAGACCCCATTAAGCTAACAGTTAAATTTCCAAATTTAGCGGTAGCATCTAACTCAACTCCCATATGCACTTGCTCAACACCACTTAAATTAGCTGTACCTCTTACTTCTTGTGCAGTTCCCTCATTAAAAGTAGCTGTAGAATTTAAGAATCTATCTTTCCATGAAGTTCTATATAGGTTAAGATTTACATTATAGTTTTCATGACGGAAACCATAACCAAATTCAACTCCTAATATTTTTTCATTAGTTAAACCTTCATTTACATTATTATTTGTACGGTTTGGGAATACCGCATCAAAAATAGGTTGTTTTAAATAGTAACCTGCGTTAGCAAAAATATTATGCTTCTCATTGATGTTCCAGTTAACACCCCCTTTAATGTTTCCACCCCAAAGGTTTTGCCATGCAGATTCTTGCTCTGGATCAGAATCTAAATAATTGAAGTAATCTATTCTTTTGAATCCTTGACGAGAAACTGCTCCTTGGATAAATGCAGAAATATCATCTTTCTTATACTCTAATTGAGTAAAAGCTCCCATCCAATTTACTTTTCCATCATTATAATAATCAACTTTAACCTCATCATCTACACTAGAAAAAACATTTAAAATATTTGAGATTTCAGGTTCATAAGTAGCTGTAACAACTCTTCCTACATTATTAATATCATCATTATCAATATATGCATCAGCTCCCATTAAATCCACTAATCTTCTGTAATGAATCCCTTTGTAACTTCTTAAATCAACACCAAAATCAAAAGTTAATTCTTCATTTAACTCTGTATTAAAGTTAGCAATTGCTCCATACCAGTTGTGTGAGTTCACTGAAGATCTTTGAGAAATACCATTCTCTCCGCTCCTAGTCCAAGGTTTATCAGCAGAAAAATGCTGACCTGGATTGTTATTACCGTTAACATACTGACCATTTAATGAAGCTGGTCCTCCTGCTCCACCTGTATACACTTCTCTATCTGCACCAAAATCAGCTACAGTACCTCCAGAATTCCACTTAATTATATCATCAAAACGATTTAAACCGTTTTCATCTCTAATTTGAAAGAACTGCTTTCCATTAATTCTACCTATTGCTCCTACTGAACCTCCACGTCCTAAAGAAGCATATAATACTGTAGATAATTTAGATTTATCATTAATATGCCAGTTCCAGTTTAAAGAAGCAACTGGTTTATGGTAAAAGTTTCCTCCAAAAGTATCTTCTTTACCATTTCTGTATCCCCAATCAGAGTTATACTTTCTATTAGGCTCTCCTGCAACTCCACCAAATTTAATATAATCACCTATAGATGGTGCAAAACCTCTAGTATTATGTCTTTGTGGAGCACCTGTAATAGTTAATTGTAAGTTATGATCATCATTAGGTCTATATCCTAAAGCTAAATAATAATTATATCCTTCAAATTCAGTTCCATCAACATAACCATCTCCTGATGTTCTACCAAATAAAGCAGATACAGACATTCCGTTATCTAGTAACCCAGTATTGTATGAAACAGTAGTTTTTAAATAGTTGTCATTACCAACACCTGCATAAACTCTACCTCCTTCTTTTTTATCTGCTGCACTAGTTAATACATTAATAGTACCACCCACAGAAGAAATTGCTAATTTAGAAGAACCTAAACCTCTTTGCACTTGCATTGCAGAAGTAACATCGGATAAACCAGCCCAGTTAGACCAATATACCCAACCATTTTCCATATCATTAACCGGCATACCATTAATCATTACCGCAGTATTTCTTTGGTCAAATCCACGGATATTAATTCTAGCATCACCAAAACCTCCTCCTTGCTTAGTTGCATAAACAGAAGGTGTTGTGTTTAAAATTTCAGGAAATTCTTTAGATCCTAATTTCTCTTGGATTTCTTCTGCCTTAATAGTAGAAACAGCTACAGGTGTTTCTCTATCTTTAGCTACATCAATTACACCAGTAACAATAACTTCACCTAAAACATTAGAAGGCTCCAATTCAATTGTTCCTAAATTAGTTTGTGCAGCTGAATATGCTACCTCTTTATTATTGTAACCAATAAAAGATACAATAACAGTACCTGAGTTTGATGTAGCGTTTAACATAAACTTTCCATCAAAATCAGTTGCAGCTCCGCTGGTAGTCCCCTTTACT
This sequence comes from Tenacibaculum sp. 190524A02b, assembly GCF_964036645.1. Lineage (NCBI taxonomy): Bacteria > Pseudomonadati > Bacteroidota > Flavobacteriia > Flavobacteriales > Flavobacteriaceae > Tenacibaculum > Tenacibaculum vairaonense. Next base: position 3,357,375 of record NZ_OZ038525.1, read on the forward strand.
ACAACGTTAGCTCCTGGTAATGGCTCACCCATTTCATCAACCACTGTACCAGTAATTTTGGTTTGCCCTAAAACTGTAGCAGCCACAAAGAACAATGCTACAAGCAATACATTTTTAAATTTTCTCATTGTCTAATCTAATTGTTATTAAATGCTTGGGCAAAATTCTTGTTTTTACATCTGTCCAATATTAACTTAATGTTAAGTTTTTTAACACTCCTTTAAGTTTTAAATACACAAATGTTAAGATACTATTTATGCGATTCTAATATTTTTTTAGCTAAAACCTTTCCTAATTCTACACCAAACTGGTCAAATGAATAAATATTCCACAACACTCCTTGGGTAAAAACTTTGTGTTCATAGGCAGAAATTAACATTCCTAAGGTTTCTGGAGACAATTTTTTTAGCAAAATGGTGTTGGATTGTCTATTTCCTTCAAATACTTTATAGGGTAATAAAGTATTCAAATCCTGCATTTTGCCTTCCATTTTCAATTCTAAATGGGCTTCTTGTTTTGTTTTTCCAAAAGCCAAAGCTTCTGATTGTGCGTAAAAATTAGCCATTAGTATTTCATGGTGCTTACTATCTGCATGTAAAGAAGTTTCAACTCCTATAAAATCAACTGGTATATTTTTTGTTCCTTGGTGTACCAGCTGCATGAAAGAGTGTTGTATGTTAGTACCAACACCTCCCCACAATATAGCTCCTGTTTGGTAATTGATTGGTTCTCCATTTCTATCTACTCCCTTACCATTACTTTCCATACTTACTTGTTGTAAATATTCTGGGAATCTTTGCAAATAATGTGCATAACTTAACACGGCTTCGGTTTCCGCTTTAAAGAAATTTGTATACCAAACTCCTAATAAAGCCATAATTACAGGCATGTTTTCTTCAAACGGTGTATTTCTAAAATGCAAGTCCATTTTTTCCGCTCCGTTTAATAACGCTTTAAAATTATCAAACCCTAAAGCTAAACTAATGGTTAGCCCTACAGCAGACCATAATGAAAAGCGACCGCCTACCCAGTCCCACATTGGGAAAATATTCTTTTTGTCTATTCCAAAATTAGTAACGGCTTCTAAATTTGTAGATACTGCCACAAAGTGCTTGGCTACATCAAATACTGTTGCCGATTTTAAAAACCAATCTCTTATAGTATTGGCATTAGTGATGGTTTCTTGTGTAGTAAATGATTTTGAAACAATAACAAATAGTGTTGTTTCTGGATTTAAGGTATTTATGATTTCGTGTAAATGATCTCCATCTACATTCGACACGAAATGTGTATTTAATTTATTTTTATAGAATTTAAGTGCATCTACCACCATGTTAGGTCCTAAATCTGACCCTCCTATTCCTATATTTACTACATCCGTAATGGATTTACCCGTAAACCCTTTCCATTTTCCAGAAATGACTTTATTACTAAATGCCTTAATTTTTCTTAAGGTAGTTTGAACTTTTGGTTTTACTTCCTTTCCATCTACCAAAACTACTTCATCTGTAGTGCTTCTTAATGCAGTATGTAAAACGGCTCTATTTTCTGTTTGATTAATAACCGCTCCTGTAAAATATTTTTCAATAGCATCTTTAAGGTTTAACTCTTTTGCTAAAGCTACTAAATGTGCTAAGGTTTCTGAAGTAAAGTGGTTTTTAGAATAATCTAAAGAGAGGTCACCAACTTGTAATTTGTAGTTTGTAGCTCTTTCATTTTCTTCTTGAAAGAGTTTTTTAAGTTGGTAATGTTTTGCTTCTTGAAAATGTTCTTCTAGCTTTTTCCAAGCTATTGTTTGGGTTGGATTCGTATTTTTTAATGCCATAGTTACTCTGTAGCTATTATTTCTTTTTCAACTAAATTAGGAATTTCTTTTGTAAATGAAGGAATACTATCTAACTGTTGTTTTAAAGGTTTTATAAACTTAAAATACTTTGGTTTTAAACTATCTACTAAAGGTTTTGCAGAAGGTAATTTTTCACGAAAAGGATCTACTTGCCTTCCATTTTTCCAAAAACGATAGCATACATGAGGACCACTAGTATTCCCCGTCATTCCAACCCAACCTATAATATCGCCTTGTTTTACATAGTCTCCAACACGTACCTTTCTTCTTTTCATGTGTAAGTACTGTGTAGAATAGGTACTATTATGTTTCACTTTTACATAGTTACCATTACCACCTCTTCTTCTAGATTCTATTACTGTTCCGCTAGCCGTAGTCATAATAGGTGTTCCATACGGAGCTGCAAAATCAGTTCCTTTATGTGGTCGTATCCTATTACCATACAGTTTTATACGTCTTCTTAAATTATATCTTGAAGAAATTCTATATTGAAATTTTATAGGCGATTTTAAAAAGGTACTTCTTAACATATTTCCCTTTTCATCATAATACTCTGCTACGTTTTTAATACTATCGGCAACAAACTGGTAGGCATACAAGTCTTCACCTTTATGCTTAAAGATAGCAGCTTTTACTTCTCCATATCCTACAAACGTGGTATCATTAATAAACTTTTCTTCAAAAATTAGTTTAAATGTATCTCCCTTTTGTAATCTATAAAAATCTAACGTCCATGCATAAATATCAGCCACAGAATTAGTAAGTGTAGGCTGTAACCCTAAACTATCCATAGTTATAGATAAGCTTGAGGATATTTCACCAGCAATTTCTTTTTCTAATGTTGTTACCTTTTTTCTATGCTTATAAGCTTCTATAATTGAATCTTGAAAATTAATTACGGTGGATGTAATTTTATTGTGTTTGTATATAAACACTTGTGCTTTTTGTAGTGAATCTTTGGTAGTTAATATAGTATATGCTTTTCCGGATCTCACTCTTCTTACATCAAAAGTATCCTTTATAACAGTGGCAATTTTATTAATTTTTGGATACATAACATGATGTCTATCTAAAATAACACCAAAACTTTCACCATTTTTTATCGTGTCATTCACTACATTATAGTTATCTAAATTAAAACCATGTAAAAACACTGGTTTGGGTTTTTCAACCACTTTAACAGGTGTTATTACAACTGGTTTTTCTTTTTTACAAGAAAAAAATGCGATAAGAATGACGAGTGCTAGGGTGAATTTTCTCAAAAAAGTTGTTTTAAATTGCCAAATAACCGCAAAAATACAAATATTTACACTTGTTTTTTACACTTTAACAATACGTTAAACAACTTTGATTTAATCGTAGAAAATAATTAAAAATTCAATTCCTAAAAATTGTGAATGGTTTAATCTATAATTATTTCAAACGGATTTGCTAATCCTTTATATGCTTCTAACTCTGCTCTTAAAGAGCCAACTGCTAAAGAAGCCTTCATTTTAATCGGTATTTTATTATCATCTGCAGTAATCCAAACAGTTACACTTTCTTGTGCTTTAAAAACTCTACCTGCCTGTACTAAAGGACGGAACATTTGTGTTTTTACTTTTCCAAACTTCGTACTTAATGTATCATATCCTAAAAACTTTAATTTAAACGGAAAACTTTTACCATCAAAAAACATGTCTACATTAATCTCTTCGCCTTTCTTCATTTTCTTAGTATTGTGACTTCTTAAAAAATAAAAAGTAGAAATCATGTCTTGTGGTCCATTAACAGAGACTACACTATCTTTCTGTTTTATAAAATCTTGTATATAAGCAGTATTATTTTCATGGTTGAAGGTAATATTTCGCTTCGTTTTATATCCACCTTCGTTAATATCTCTTTTAAAGAGATAAGGTTTAACTTCCTGCGAATCAAAATAGCTTTCATAAGTATCATCTACTTCAAAAAACCAACTTACCATACCTGTTGTCCAACCTTTTCCTGTAGCATGAATTACTTTTTTGCTTTTTAACTCCTCTTCTTTTAGTTCTAAAACGGCAGTTCCTGCTCTTAAAAAACCACTGTAACTCATCTTATAACGTAACCACTCGCCTCCTTTGAAAGCTGGTACAACCTCTTCTTGCGACCATATATTAGCAGCTACTAAAAGTAATAATATTATAATTTTATTTTTTTTCATAATGTCAAACTTATGGATTTTAATAGACAATTTCCATTCCAAAAATTAAAAAACCATTAATTAAATTTAAATTAATGGCTCTATTATTTATTGAATTATCCCAATGCAAGCATAGGAGAATCTAGCCAAAAATATTAAAAGAAAATTCTTAACAAAGCATTGACGAACTAACTCCTTGGCTACTAATCTTACGATTAAAAAGTACCCCAATTTTTTAGTTCTTCCTCACTCCACACGTATGGAAAGAAAACTCTTCTTTGATACTTAGGATGTAAATACTTACGCCAATTACTTCCTCCTGTGGCCTCTAATGCCGAATCATCTCCTCCCAAATATTTTCCAGCCGCGTTATAATGCGCCATTACCCATTTTACATTTACTGAATAATCATAGTGGCGCATTGCTTGTATTAATTCTTCATTTTCTTGAACTTCTTTTGGCAGCTCTTGAAACTTCTTTGACAAGTTACAGTCATTATAATCTTCCATAAAGTCGATAAAATCTCCCATGTATTTTTTCTCAAACAACTTAATTAAGGTTGATTTCTCTCCTGTTTTATGATCTACTCCTGCCGCTTGCCAATACAAATGTTGGTATGCATTTTTAAACGAAGAATCTCTATCAATAGTATCTCGGTAGCGTGCATCTATTAAATTTATTAATTCAGTTGAAGCAAATTCTATTTTACGATATTGCGCACTTTGAAAACCACTTGCAGGTGTTAATGTATTTCTAAACTTTAAATACTGCTCAATATCCATTCCCTCTGCCATTACATTGAAAGAACTACATAACATATCAAAGTATCGACTAATTCTCATTAAATGTTTTGAGAATTTTTCTGCGGTTAATTCCGTTGCTTTTGCCACCTGATCTATTTCCCACAACACCATTTTAAAGATGATTTCATTTACTTGATGGTACATAATAAATACCATCTCATCTGCTTCAGTGGTTCTTGGTATTTGTAATCCAAGTAGTGCATCTGTTTGAATATAATCCCAATAGGTAATTGGCTTACTCCATAGTAAACCTTCTAACATGGAATTTAAAGGCACGTCTAAATTTTCATACTTTTTTTCTAATGCCTTTAAAATTTCTTCTTTGCTCATGGGTCTATAAATTAAAAAACGTCGTTACAAATATACTTTTTGTAACGACGTTTTATCATTTTACTATAAATTATTTGATTAAAGTGTTCCTCTTAACTGTTGTTCTCTTTCAATAGACTCAAATAAAGCCTTGAAATTTCCTGCTCCAAATCCTCTTGCTCCCATACGTTGAATTATTTCAAAGAACAATGTTGGCCTATCTTCAACTGGCTTGGTAAATATTTGTAAAAGATATCCTTCTTCATCAGCATCTACTAAAATTGACAACTCTTGTAATTTTGAAATATCTTCTTTCATAATAGACATATGTTCTCCTAAACGCTCAGGAATCATATCATAATACGCTTGCGGTGGTGGTGGTAAAAACTCTACTCCGTTAGCTTTTAATTGTGCTACTGTTTTAATAATATCATCCGTAGCAACTGCAATATGCTGTACACCTTCTCCTTCATAAAAATCTAAATACTCTTCAATTTGTGAACGCTTAGCAGCTTTGGCTGGTTCATTTATTGGAAACTTTATTCTTCCATTTCCATTTGACATTACTTTACTCATTAATGCTGAGTATTCTGTATGGATTTGCTTGTCATCAAAAGATAAAAAATTAACAAATCCCATTACATCTTCATACCATTTTACCCATTTATCCATTTGGTTCCAACCAACATTACCAACCATATGATCAATAAATTTAAGCCCGGCACTTGGTGGATTGTAATCTGTTTTCCACTCTTTAAATCCTGGTAAAAATGTTCCGTTATAATTTTTACGCTCCACAAACATGTGTACCGTTTCTCCATACGTATAAATACCCGCTCTTACAACTTCTCCATGTTCATCTGTTTCTACTACAGGTTCCATATATGATTTTGCACCTCTCTTTGTAGTTTCTTCATACGCTTTTCTGGCATCTTCTACCCAAAGTGCCACAATCTTAACTCCATCTCCATGCTTAACGATATGATCATTAATTGGTGATTTACTATTTAATGGAGTGGTTAATACTAAACGTATTTTATCCTGTTTTAACACATAGCTTACAGAATCTCTAGAACCAGTTTCGAGTCCTTTATAAGCATGTGATTGAAATCCGAAAGCTGTTTTATAAAAGTGAGCAGATTGCTTTGCATTACCAACGTAAAACTCAACATAATCTGTTCCTAAAAGCGGAAGAAAGTCTTGTGCTCCTTCAAATATTTTTTCTAAACCGTAGTTTACTGATTTTATTTCTTTTGACATTGTTGTTCTTTTTTGAAACTGAAAACAGGTTATAAAACTGATACTTTATCAAGTATATTTTCTTTTAAAGTTCAACGTATCCTCTTTTCAATCTTTGTTAATTTTTGTTTTGTTAAATAATCTTACGTAGAAAAGTAATGTTAGTTTGAGTTCTAGCATTAAACTACAACTAGAAACTATAATGTAAATGAGAAAATTAATATTAACTCAATACAAAATTCCTCTTAACTAATTAAATTACTCTAACCAAGACTTAAAGTAGTCTTCATCCGCTATTTTCATAGCTTCCTCTGTTACCATTAATGGTTTAAAAGTATCAACCATTACCGCTAACTCTTCCGTATCTGTTTTTCCAATACTTCTTTCCGTGGCTCCAGGATGTGGCCCATGAGGTATCCCTGCAGGATGCAATGAAATATGTCCTGCTTCAATATCATTTCTACTCATAAAGTCACCATCTACATAATACAGAACTTCATCAGAATCAATATTACTATGATTATATGGAGCAGGAATACTATCAGGATGATAATCATATAATCTTGGCACAAAACTACAAATTACAAAAGCATCAGTCTCAAATGTCTGATGTACTGGTGGTGGTTGGTGAATTCTACCTGTTATTGGCTCAAAATCATGTATAGAAAATGCATACGGATAATTATATCCATCATAGCCAATTACATCAAATGGATGTGAAGCATACACCATTTCAAAAATTTCGTTTTTCTTTTTAATCTTAATAACGAAATCTCCTTTTTCATTATGAGTTTCTAACTCCTCTGGTCTTCTAATGTCTCTTTCACAAAATGGAGAATGCTCTAATAATTGACCAAACCAATTCCTATATCTTTTAGGTGTATACACAGGTCTATAAGACTCTACTATAAATAAACGATTATCGTCTGAATCAAAATCTAATTTGTAAATAACCCCTCTAGGAATTACTAAATAATCACCATATTTAAAATCTAAATTCCCTAACATGGTACGTAATTTTCCTGTTCCTTTGTGAACAAAAATTACTTCATCAGCATCAGTATTCTTATAAAAATACTCTTTGGTTGATTCTTTAGGAGCAGATAAGATAATGTTACAATCTGAATTTGTTAAAACAACTTTTCTACTTTCTAGATAATCATTTATTTGAGGTACTTGAAACCCTCTTAATCGATACGATTGAATATTATTTTCTTTAGCTACTTTTGGAGCTACCGAATATTGTTTTCTGATTTCTTTGACCATAGTTGGTCTAAATTCATGGTAGCTATTGGTTGACATTCCATCAAAACCTATGGTTCCGAAAAGTTGCTCATAATACAAATCTCCGTTAGGTTTTCTAAACTGTGTATGTCTTTTAGGAGGAATACTCCCAAGTTTATGATAAAAAGGCATAATTTATTTGATTTAAAGATTAATACTTAAAACACTGTATTCTCTAAACCTACATTATTCTGGATTTCTTTTAATAAGAAATTTTAGAAGTATTAGTAAACCATCAAAAGGATTACAAGCCATCATAATTAGTAATTGTTCCTACAAATATACAGAATATTCTTGGCTTCATAAACAGCAAATTTTCAAAAGGTTATAGTTTTTTATTTAAAATTAATCTAAATAAAATTTGTTTTTTACCAAAAGTAAGATAATTTTGCCTTAATTAAAATAAATCTAAATAAAAACAATGAAAGGATTATTAACCGCTGTTTCTATATTTTTAGGAATAGCAATCTCAGTAGCACAAGGGGGAGACATTAGTGGTACTGTAAAAGACAATAATAATGAGCCCTTGGTAGGTGTTAACATCTTAATAAAAGGAACCAAAAAAGGGACTCAAACTGATATTGATGGTAAGTTTGAAATTAAAAATGCTCCAGGTGGCATTCAAGAAATTATAGCCTCTTTTGTTGGTTACAAAACCAAATTTATACAATTTCAAGCACCAGACAATACTATTAATATTGTATTATTTGAAGGAAACGAATTACTACAAGAAATTGTAATTGATACGGACAGAGCAAATAAATTTTCTAGAAAAAAGACTGCCTATGTAGCTAAATTACCTTTAAAAAACATTGAAAACTCACAAGTTTACAGTACAATTACTAATCAACTTTTAGTATCTCAAAATGTAAACAATTTTTCTGATGCATTGAAAAATGCAGTAGGTGTAGACCAACTATGGCCTTCTACAGGAAGAACTGGTGACGGAGCTGGTTACTACTCTGTAAGAGGTTTTTCAGTTCAACCTCAATTAGTAAATGGAATGCCTGGTATTACTAATGGATTTATAAATCCTTCTAATGTGGAGCGTGTTGAAGTTATCAAAGGTCCATCTGCCACATTATTTGGAAGTACTGTAACGTCTTATGGTGGTTTAATAAACATCGTTACCAAAAAACCATATAAAGGAACTGGTGGAAATATTAGTTTAGGCTATGGTTCTTTTGGTTTTAAAAAATTAAATGTAGATGTTAACACTACTGATCAAAGTGAAAAGTTTTCTTTACGTTTAAATGCTGGCTTCCAATCTGAAGACAGCTTTCAAGATGCTGGATTTAGAAAATCACACTTTTTTGCTCCAGCAATCTCTTATCAAGTTTCAGATAAGTTAGCGTTAAACTTTAATTATGAGCTATCATCAACTGACCAAACTAATCAAGTTTTTTTATTCTTAAACAGAAACGCTCCATTAGCTTTTAAAAATCTTGATGAATTAAATTACGACACCAATTTATCTTTAACCAACAATGATGTGTCTGTAAAAAACCCAACACAAAACTATCGTGGAGAGGTAGTTTATAAAATTACAGATAACATAACTTCTCAATCTATTATTGCTGGAGGTAATGCAAAATCTAACGGACAGTATACCTACTTATATAACCTGCAAGCAAATGTATTTGGGTTGTATGCCATGAACTTAAACTCAGAAACCAATACATTAAACCTACAACAAAACTTTACTGGTGATTTTAAAATAGGTGAAGTTCGTAATAGAGTTGTTTTAGGTGTTGATTATCTTGAGTCTCAAACCTTAAACCAAGACACTAGTGGTTCTGGAGTAGGTATACATGCAGTTAACCCACAGGGGCAACTAATACCTCTTCCTGCAGCTTTTGGTTTTGCAAATTTACCTGTTAATAAAAGAAATATTACAGCTGCTTTAGCCAATTCAGCAAACAATGATAGTGATCTTAATCAAAATATTTTTGGCGCTTACATCTCTAATGTGGTAAATATTTTACCAGAATTATCAGTAATGGCTAGTGTACGTTATGATCGCTTTGACTATGAAGGGGATAAAAACACACCTTCAGATGACCCTACAGAATATACTAAATCTACTTTTTCACCAAAGTTTGGTGTAGTTTTCCAACCTATTCTTAATAAAGTTTCAGTATTTGCAAATTATCAAAATGGATTCTCTTATGTAAATCCTGAATATGCTATCAATCCAGCTACTAACCAAGGAGTGCTTTTATCTTTCGACTTAGAGAATGCTAATCAATTTGAAGGAGGAGTTAAAACAAACTTGTTTGGAAACAAATTGGAAACTACCCTTACTTACTACAACATTAATGTAGATAATAAAATAATGGGGTTTGGCTTTACAAAAACACAGGATGGTGCTGTAAAAAGTCAAGGTATAGAATTTGAAGCAAACGCTAACCCAGTAGATGGTTTAAATGTTAGAGGTGGATTTAGTTATAATGATTCAGAAATTACACGATCTGACTCTAACCCAAGTTCAGTGGGGCAACGTTTTGCTGAAGCTGGCGCTAAGTTTAACTATAACTTTTGGGCTGATTATAAATTCCCTCAAGGGACTTTAAAGAATTTTGGAATTGCTGGTGGTTTTAACGGAGCTAGTGATGTAAATACTATGGTTGACTACCCTATTGCTGGAGAATTCATTTTGCCTGCATATACAATTTTCAATGCAGCGGTTTATTATGAAAACAGCAAATTTAGAGCTAGCATTAATGCTAATAACCTTACTGATAAAATATATTACAAAGGTTGGAGTACAGTAACTCCACAACAACCTAGAGCAATCTACGGTTCTTTAACTTATAAATTTTAATCGTTTAAAAAATCGAATAAACTATAGCTATTAAACATTAATATATGATACATATAGTTTCATTCATTTAACGATTTATGTTAATAAATTTCAATTAGTTAAACTAAGCTCTGATTATACAATCAGAGTTTAGTTATTAAATAAAAAAATGTGAAAAAAATTGATTTTAAAAAAAACGTACGACTCATTCATTTATGGATAGGCTTGCTCACAGGTCTTATTGTTTTTATTGTATGTATTACTGGTTGTATTTATGCTTTTCAAAAAGAAATACGCTTAGCTGCATATCCTTATTACACTGTTGTTCATAAAAACCAACAAGAACTAACATTAGATAATTTATTAAACGAATACAAAAAACAATCTGACAACAATGTTCTTAGGATATACGATTTTACCGAAACCACCAGAAGTACCATTTTACTTACTGAAAAAGATCAGCAATATTTCTTTAGTTATTTAAACCCTTACACCGGTAACTTATTAAAAGAGAAAAATTTAGCTAGTGATTTTTTTGTCATTGTTTTATACATACATCAAAATCTATTACTAGGCGAATTAGGAACCCAAATAATTGGTTGGTCTGTAGTTGTTTTCATTTTATCATTAATAACCGGATTAATATTATGGTTCCCTAAAAACACTAAAGTTTTTAAAACCAAAAAGGGTAGAAAATCTAAGTTTTCTATAAAAACAAAAGCAAAAGCAAAAAAACACAAAGTTATCTTTGATTTACATAATGTATTAGGGTTTTATGCCTCTGCTATTTTATTAGTTGTAGCCATAACCGGAATAGCTTGGACTTTTACATGGGTAGATGGAGCATTATATAGTTTAGTTACTTTTGAAAAGAAGAAAACAGAAAAAACAACCACGATAACATCAACTGTTTTTAATAAAAATGCATTAGCTACCACCAAACAACAATTAGACTATAATCAAAACAACAGAAACCTTTTTATTTATTTTTTACCTCAACAGGACACCATTCCTCTTCAAGTAACAGCATATCCAAATGATGATAGTTTTGGTAGTTCAGACAATTATTACCTACAGCCTGATTCTGGTAAACTAATAAAAAGTAAACTAGACTCTCAAAAAAATGCTGGAGAAAAATTCAACTCCCTATACTACGATATCCATACTGGAAGTATTTTAGGTATTGGTGGTAAAATAATCGTTTTTCTGGCTGGGCTAATCGGAGCTTCTTTGCCAGTTACAGGTACCATGCTATGGCTACACAACAGAAAAAAGAAACGTGCAAAAACTTTAACACAAAAAAACAATCAAGAACTTAATAACAACACAATACCTATGAGAACAAAAATTTCAATTTTATGGTTTTTTATTGCCATCGGATGGATTGTACACCATATATATGGGCTTTTCAGTGTATACTACCATGAAAGTGTAATGATGGAAGACGCAACTGGAGAAGTTCCTTTTGTACACCACATGTATAGAATTCTGTTTGAAGGCATGGCTTTACTTTTTGCCTTATTAACCTTAGAGGTTTCCAAAAAATGGTTTGTTTGGATATCTTTTATATGGGCTATTATTGGAGGTTTATATAATCTATACCATGTTTTAAGCTCTTTCATGTACGAAGCTTCTAACATATCAGAGATATTAGTTTTAATATTAATGGTGATAGCCAGTGTTTTCTTAATTAAAAATTTAAACGAACAACGCATCAATGGATAAAATAGGATTAATATACGGTTCTGATACTGGTATGACAGAAGAAATTACACATTCTATTGTAGATCAATGGAATCTTAGTGAAATTGAAGTAACTGAAGTTAGTAATGCAAGCACCTCAGATTTTGAACAATTTGATTTTCTCATCCTAGGCTTATCAACCTGGTATGATGGCGACTTACAAAGTGACTGGGAAAGTTATTTTGATGAGTTTAAAACTATTGATTTTACAGGAAAAACGGTAGCCATTTTTGGTTTAGGAGATCAATACGGTTATGGTGAGTATTTTATTGATGGCGTGGGTATGCTTGCTGAAGTAGTTACTGATAATGGAGGTACTGTAGTAGGTAAATGGTCTACTGAAGGATACGACTTTACAGAGTCTAAAGCCGAAATTGAAGGCGAAGATTTATTTTATGGATTAGCCATTGATGAAGACAATCAACCAGAATTAACCTCTGAACGATTGAAAACTTGGCTAGAAGATATTCAGAAAGAATATAAAAAGGTTGTTGAATTAGCTCTCGGGAGCTAATTCAACCTCCAAACCATCTAAATCTGGAGTTATTTGTATTTGACATCCAAGTCTACTATTGTCTTCTACATAAAAAGCTTCAGCTAACATGGCATCTTCATCATCTGTCATTTCAGGAAGTTCATGATTGGATTTTACATAACATTGACAAGAAGCACACATTGCCATACCTCCACAAATACCAATAGTACCTTCTGGTGCCAGCTCATATGAACGTACTACTTCCATTAAATTCATTGCCATATCAGTTGGTGCAACTACTTCATGTGTTACGCCTTCTCTATCTGTAATTTTTATATTAATATCTTGGTTATCCATTTTTAGTATATAGTTTGTATTCCAAACAACTCAAATAAAGGTGTTGTTGCTACCAATAGTACTAAAACAAAAACAACTAGTTTTACCCAAACACTCTTATTCTCATTTACTAAATGGTAGTCTTTTATATTACTTTTTTCTTGAAGAAGCACATCTCTTAAATCATAAAAAACACTGCTTTCTGAATTTAAACTTACTATAGAACTTTTATTGGAAATTTTACCATAATACCAGCTTAACAAACCAAGTATTAACAAAGCACCAATAAAAAAAACAAACAAATCAACCCCAGAAATTTCGGAATCAAAATAATTTCCTAAACAATTTATAACTAACATAGTTTTTATTTACAACCTAATTTTCTTCTTGTTCTTTTAACTTCTTTCTTAAAACTTTTGCTCTTTTATCTTCTCCATCATGACTCCACCCTGGCGAATTAAATATATAATTTAATTTATCACTCCATGTATTTGCTCTTTTTACATCTTTCCATATAGCCGTATATTCATGTGTCGCTACTTTTATTGGATTAAATGTTTCAATATTTACTGTTAAACCATAAACAGGTTGGTCTATTTCTTTTAACTCTTCTGAAAACGTTCCAAACATACGATCCCAAATAATTAGAATGCCTGCATGATTACAATCTAAATAACGAATATTCGATGCATGATGTACTCTATGATGTGACGGTGTATTAAAAATATACTCTATTGGTTTAGGAAACTTATCTACCAATTCTGTATGCACAAAAAACTGGTAAATTAAGCTAATTCCCATCATAGTAAACATCATTAAAGGATCAATTCCTAACAAAGGAATCCACAACCAAAAGAAAAATTTATGAATACGCTCTCCTACTCCTTGACGTAATGCTGTTCCTAAGTTCATATATACAGATGAATGGTGAGGCACATGACCTGCCCAGAACAGTCGTACTTCGTGATTTAAACGATGAAACCAGTAATAAGAAACGTCATCTGCAAAAAACAACAATATCCAAGCCCACCATTGACGTTGTACTATATCTTTTAACGGACTTAATTCATGCAAATAAAAAAACACAACAAAAGCTAACACTTTAGGTAAAAACTCAATAATAGCAGAGAAAATCATCATAGCTAAGGAAACTCCTGTGTCTTTTCCGTGATATTTTTCTTTTGCAAATTGATACTCTACCAACATACTGATAAAAAAAACTGGTAGCGCAAAATATAAAAGTGTGTCTTGAGATAGCTGTTGTATATAATCTGTTAAAGTCAATATTAATTTTGTTTTTGGTTGCTACAAATTTAGCATTTCTTTTACAATATTATTTTAACCTAAAACAAATACTACTTTAACTTATTTTTTAAGGTGAAAACCATTAAAAATTTAACTTTCTAAATGATTTTTTAATCCTAAAGATAAATCAGGAAGACTATTTAACTAATCTTCCCGAATTAAATTGAGTATATTCTGTCTGTTTAAAGGATTGAAAATTATTCAATTTTTTTCACCACTGCTTTTGGTGCTTCTTTTTTAGTACCATCAAACCCATGAACCCCACCAACAGTTGTATATTTCATTACATATTTTTTGTCTGGATGAATGCGTTGATAAGCACTTTGACACATTAAAGTAGCCTCATGGAATCCACATAAAATAAGTTTCAATTTACCTGGATACGTATTTACATCTCCAATGGCATATATTCCTGGAACGTTAGTTTGGTAATCTAAAGCATTATTTACTTTAATAGCGTTCTTCTCAATTTCTAATCCCCAATTAGCAATAGGACCTAATTTAGGTGCTAATCCAAATAAAGGAATAAAATGATCCGTTTTTAATGTAACTGGCTCTTTGTCTTTTTGTTCAACAACAACTCCTTCAACTTTACCTTCACCAACAATTGATTTTACTTCAGCAGGTGTAATCAAGTTAATCTTACCTTCATTCTTTAATTCTTGAACTTTATCTACAGAATCTAAAGCTCCTCTAAATTCATTTCTTCTATGAATTAAAGTTACCGACTTAGCTACATCGGTAAGAAAAATAGACCAATCTAACGCAGAATCTCCTCCTCCAGCAATTACCACATCTTTGTCTCGATATAATTCTGGCTCTTTAATCATATACTCTACTCCTTTGTCTTCATAATCAGTAATATTTGCAATAGGAGGTTTTCTTGGCTCAAAACTACCTAAACCACCAGCAATAGCTACTACTGGAGCTTGATGCTTTGTCCCTTTGTTAGTAGTAACAATAAAGGTTCCATCCTCTTGTTTTTCAACCGTATCTGCTCTTTCTCCTAAAGTAAACCCTGGTTCAAACTGCTTAATTTGTTCCATTAATTTATTTGTCAAATCTCCAGCTAATATTTCTGGGTAAGCAGGTATGTCATAAATTGGTTTTTTGGGATATATTTCTGAGCATTGTCCTCCTGGTTGTGGTAAAGCATCTATTAAATGGCATCTTAATTTTAACAAACCAGCTTCAAAAACGGTAAATAACCCAGTAGGCCCTGCTCCAATAATTAGTATGTCTGTTTTTATCATTTTCTTACAAAAATATTCTTCTTTTATACGGAGATTCCTGCCTTTAAATAAAGACAGGAATAAATTTTATTATGAGTGTAAACACACAAAATGAGGTTTACTAAAAGTTGTTAGCTTTTGATTTATTTTCTTTCGAAAAATTAAGCTACATTAATTACTTCTTTTATTTCTGGGGCATATTTTTTTATGGTTGCTTCCACTCCATTTTTCAATGTCATTTGATTTACAGAACAACCACTACATGCTCCTTCTAACTGAACTTTTACTGTATTATCTTCAATAGAAAGTAACTTTATATCTCCTCCATCACTTTTTAAAAAAGGACGAATTTCTTCTAAAGCTTTTTCTACATTGTTTCTTATTTCTTCTGTTAATTCCATAATACATCCCTACTTTACCTTTAAAAAGGAACTCAAACGGGTATTTGAGTATTCATTACTTACGTTTATTTTGTACTACAACCACTCATTGTAGTTATTCTAACTACTTCTGTTGGTGGTAAGTTTGCATTTCTTTTTAATAACTCAGACACCATGTTTTTTGTTACTTCTGTAAATGCTTCAGATAACGGTGTGTTTTCTTGTAAAGCTACAGGATGCCCTACATCTCCAGCTTCTCGGATACCTTGAACTAATGGTATTTCTCCTAAAAAGCTTGTTTCTATTTGTTCTGCTAAATTCTTAGCACCAGCTTGTCCAAATATATAATATTTATTATTTGGCAACTCTTCTGGTGTGAAATACGCCATGTTTTCAACAATTCCTAGCACAGGGACTTTTATATTTTCTTGTTTAAACATAGCTACTCCTTTTTTAGCATCTGCCAAAGCTATATTTTGAGGTGTACTTACTACCACGGCTCCAGTAATTGGCACAGCTTGTACAATAGATAAATGTACATCTCCTGTTCCTGGTGGTAAATCTATCAGCAAAAAATCTAATTCTCCCCAATCTGCATCAAATATTAATTGATTTAAAGCTTTAGAAGCCATAGGTCCTCTCCAGATTACTGCTTGATTAGGATCTGTAAAAAAGCCTAAGGATAATAGTTTTACACCATAATTTTCAACAGGCTTCATTTTAGACCTTCCTTCTACTTTAACAGCTAAAGGTTTTTCTTTTTCAACATCAAACATCAAGTGTTGAGATGGTCCATACACATCTGCATCTAAAACCCCAACCTTGAATCCCATTTTTGCTAAAGAAACAGCCAAATTAGAGGTTATTGTAGACTTTCCTACACCTCCTTTTCCTGAAGCTATTGCTATTATGTTTTGTATGTTAGGAATCTCTTTTCCTCTTATTAAATTAGGATTTTCTTTTGCTGCAACTTCTACTTTGACATTAACTTTAACGTCTATTTTTGGGTTTACGTGTTCATGAATTGCTTTCATGATTTCAACCTCAACTTTCTTTTTAGCTTGTAAAGAAGGGTTACTTATTGTAACATCTACAATCACCTCATCACCAAAAGCTACTACATTCTTTACATTTTCGTTTTCTATTAAACTTTTTCCTTCACCTGGCGCTGTTATAGTTTCTAACGCTTTGTAAATATCTTGTTTTTTAAAACTCATTATCAATGCAGTTGCCTAAACAACTGACTTTTATTATAATTATTTATCTATTTTATTCTAAACTACAAAGATACGCTTTACACCTTATAAAATAAAGTGTTTAAATTAGGAATATTTATAGGTTAATAAAGGGTTTCTATATAAAAAATAGTATTACTCAAGCTCTTTAGACGGATCCCAGAAAATATTTTCAAAATCTTGAATTTGATTCTCTATAACTTTTATTCCTTCACTTTCTAAAAGTTGCTGCATTAAGTTTACCCCAGAAAAATGATGTTTTCCTGTTAACAATCCTTTTCTATTTACCACCCTATGCGCTGGTACCTCTTCTTCTTGACTACTTGAGTTATTCATAGCCCAACCAACCATTCTTGCGGATCTTGCTGCACCTAAATATGTTGCTATTGCTCCATAACTAGTAACTCTACCATAAGGGATTAATCTTGCTACCTCATATACCTTATTAAAAAAGTTTTCAGATGTTGCCATATTTTAAAAATAAAGTTATAATGCTGAATATACCGTTATAATGTCAATTAAACATTAAAAGAGAGATGTTAATTTATATCAGAAATGAGGTTGTAGTGAATTTACTCTGTATCAAAAAGTATATACTCCCTCAAAAAAACAAGAATTAATTAGTAAGAAACGTATTTACTTTTAATTCTTAACTCTAAATTTGACGTAGGTTATTGGCTTTCCTTGTTCTAAGTATTGTTTTTCGTAAAAGGTTTGGGTTCCTGTTACTTCTTCTGGTGAGTAGTGATTTTTGTATACATCATGGTTTGCATGTAAAACCTCATGTCCTTCGCCATGCAACAATCCTAATGTATAACCATGCATAAATTCACTATCAGTTTTTAAATTAATGGTTCCTTCAGGTTTTAAAATGCGGTTATACTTCTTTAAGAACTCAGAATTTGTTAAACGATGCTTAGTTCGTTTGTATTTTATTTGTGGATCGGGAAAAGTTATCCAAATATCAGCGACTTCATTTTCAGAAAATATAAACTCTATAAGTTCTATTTGAGTTCTTATAAAAGCTACATTTTGCATATTGTTTTCAATGGCTGTTTTTGCTCCTCTCCAAAAACGAGCTCCTTTGATATCAATTCCTATAAAGTTTTTATCTGGATTTTTTTCAGCTAACGCAATGGTGTATTCTCCTTTTCCACATCCTAACTCTAGTACAATTGGATTGTCATTTTTAAAAAAGGTATTCCATTTCCCTTTATAACGAAAGTTTTCAACAACTTCTTCTCGGGTTGGTTGTATTACATTAGCGAACGTTTCATTTTCTTTGAAACGTTTTAATTTATTCTTGCTTCCCAATAGTATGTAGAATTAAGCTCTATCCTCTGTTCCTTCTCTTTTAAACTTAAGAGATTGTGACATCCAGTACCCTAATAGAACAATTAGAACAAGTAGGAATATCCAATTGATTAAATTAGAGCTCCACCATCCTCCATCTGATTTCGCTACTGTACGACGAATCCACTCAAATGGCGTTAATAATAACTCAAACAAATCTCCAATTAATCTAAAAATATTTAAACCTAACATAACTTGATTATCTTTACGTTTGCAAAAATATAAAAAGAAACCATGTTAGCCAATTTTTTCAGCAAATCTAAGCCTGTAAATTTCTTAGTTCTTTTCTTGCTTTTTTTATGCTTTTATATTGCAGGATTATTTTCAAGAGAAATAACCATTGGAATCATAGGTAAAGAACTCTTCTTTTTTATTACTCTTTTTTCTATTTATAATTTCATCATTCTAAAAAATGAGTTAACGTTTGACAACTCTTTTGCTTACTTTTTTTATACCATATTAGTTCTATTTTTTGTTAGAAACATTTCTATTTCTACTCTATTTTATGCCAATTTAACCTCTTTGTTATTCATAAGAAAAGTATATAGTTTACAATCTACTAAGAATATATTTCAAAAGCTTTTTGATGGTGGATTATGGTTAGGTATATCTTTTATTATAGAGCCTATGACTATAGTTTTTACACCGTTGGTTTTTGCTTCAATATTTTTACACCAACAGTTAACATACAAAACCATTTTTACACCTATACTTGGTTTTTTATCTCCTATAATTTTGTATTTCACTTACTGTTATTGGTATGATTTCACTGAACACTTTTTCCAACTATACCATTGGTGGGAAGTTCCTTTTGATTTTAATTTATATAAACAAGCAAAGTACCTTTTCCCTGTTGCCTTTACAGGCTTATTTACTTTAGTTTCATTATTTTTGAAAACACCAAAAACACTTGCTATACTTAATAGGTTTCGAAAAAATTGGTTATTAATACTTCTACATTTATTACTTTCTGGAATTGTATTTATTTTAATTCCTAAAAAATCAGGAGTTGAGTTCTTATTCCTACTTTTTCCTACATCAGTAATATTAGCTAATGGAATAGAGCTTTTTCAAAAAAAATGGTATACAGACGTGCTTATGATTTGCTTTATCATAGCCTCTGTGGTAACTTTTATTTTATAGTTACTTTTTCACGCCAAAAGCTAAATCACCAGCATCACCTAATCCTGGAACTATATAACCTTTTTCATTTAAAACGGCATCTATATCTGCAATCCATAACTCTGTTGTATCAGGAAAATGTTCTTTTACATAAGATACTCCTTCTTGAGAACCTATTACTGAAATAACATGAATTTTTTTAGGTTTTCCGTATTTTAAAATTGCCTGATAAACCGCTACTAATGATTTACCTGTTGCTAGCATTGGATCAATTAAGAATAAAGTTTTATCATTAATATCTGGTGAAGCAAAATATTCTACTTTTATTTCAAAGTTTTCATCATTATTAGGGTGATGTCTATAGGCAGAAATAAATGCATTCTCGGCATCATCAAAATAATTTAACAACCCGTTATGCAAAGGCAAACCTGCTCTTAAAATAGAACATAAAACAATATCATTTACTGGAATACTACTTGTTTTAGTTCCTAGAGGTGTTGTTGTTTTTTCTTCGGAATATTCAAGTTCTTTACTTAGTTCATATCCTAAAATCTCCCCTATTCTTTCTATGTTTCTTCTAAATCGCATGGCGTCTTTTTGAACTGAGACATCTCTTATTTCTAAAAGAAATTTATTTAAAATAGAATTATTTTGGGCTATATGATGAACTTTCATGGATACAAATTATTTTTCACAAAAGTACGAAAAAGAAAGCTTCACTATTTAAATAGCAAAGCTCTCAAAAACAAGTTATATTTAAAGTACTCAATCCATTTCAAAGCAATCTTATCTTGTTTTACTTGATAAACTATCAAAGTTATTGTGCTCTATTCCTTTCTTCATTATTACCGAATTCTCTTTCTTTATTTTTTATTTTTTGATTTCCAAAATTATATGATACAGAAATTCTAAAATTTCTTGTACTGGAATTTGCACGGTATGTTTGTTTTACTCCATTGACTATAGATTCATAATTGTTTAAACTACTTGTATCAAATATATCATTTGCTAAAAAAGACATTTTAAATCCGCTATTTTTAAAAGTATGTTGCAATCCTATTGATAAATTAAACATGTTTCCAACACTAGACAACCCTCTATTGTGGCTTGAACTATACCAGGAATTAATCATAAATTTCGTGCTTTTTGACATAGAGAAGGTATTATTAGATGTTACCAAAACTTGCATTCCGTTTTTAGGTTTAGCTTTAAATGTTTTATCAAAAATAGAATAGTAACCAAGTAAATTCAAGCTATTTTGACTTTGCCACCAAGAAATTTTATTAAAAGAAAAACTTTCTATTATTCCGTAATTGTATTGTGTAAAATAATTTTCCCTAGTTATTATTTGCGTTTGATTATTTGTATCTGAAGTAAATACTACTCCAAAACCATTGGTTGTTACATTTACAAAAGCACTACTTGTTAAGTTTCGTTTATAGGTATGAGAAAGTTCAAAACTATCTGTAAACGATGGTTGTAAAAACGGATTCCCTTCGCTATAACTATTATCATTTATATAATACCTAAATGGGTTTAAATCTGAAAACCTTGGTCTATTAATTCTTCTCCCATAAGAGAAACTAAAGGAATTTTTATCATTTTTAGTATACTTAAAAAATACTGTAGGAAATAATTTTGTGTATCTATTTTTATTTTCTTCAGACATCCCTTCATTTGTGCCTTTAGTAGTTACATTTTCCATACGCATTCCTATTTTCATTTTAACTTTACCAGTTAGATTTGTATTTGCAGAAACATAGGTTGCTATATTATTTTCTGCATACTTAAAATTGTTTGATTTATTTGTTTCTAATATTGGAACTCCTGAAAGTCTATTATAAAATAACACTTCACTATTAGTCGTTGTAAAACTTGCTTTTCCTCCAAATAACAACTTCACTTTATTGAAAGGGAATTCAACATCCGCTTTAGCACTTAAGTTTTCAATATTTTGATTTGATGTATTTAATACTTCAGCCACAACTCCTAAAGAATTGTTATTAGCTGAAAAGTTTTCTGTAATAAAATCTCTGTTATTTTTTGAGTTATATTGAAAATAATCAACATCAAATGAAATACTTTTCCCTAAGGAATCTATTGCTGTTATAGCATGAAAGTTTATTGCGTTATTTTTGGTATTAATATTATTATCTCCTTTATTCTCTATCGTTTTATCTACGTTCTTGTTTGTATTAAAAACTGTAGAAGTAACTGTAGAAAAACCACCTGGATTACTTTTACTTCCTAAATACTGGACTCCTATGGTTGTTTTATCAGAAATTGTATAATCTAATAAAAATCGCCCTGAATAATTAACATCTCTTTCTTTAGATTGCACATTAATATCCCACAAATTTTCTGGATAATTAATTACCAAGCCTTCTATATGATTATGAAACCCTTTGGTAGCATTCATACTCATTGCTAGTGAAATATTATTTTTATTGTAAGTAAAACTATTTCTTAAAGAGTTAAAATGATACTTATTTTGATTGTGGGTTAATGTTATTGCATTTTTCCATGAATTCTTTAATCCTTTTTTTAGAATAATGTTAATTAAACCTCCACTACTAGATGCTTCATATTTTGCTGGCGGATTGGTAATTACTTCAATACTTTTAATATCATTGGAATTTAAATTTTCTAAAAAAGCGGTTAATTCATCTCCTTCTAAAGGGGATAATCTTCCATTTATTAGTAGTCTAGAAGCTCCTTTACCTAGAATTTCAACTGTTCCATTTTGTACTTGTACTCTTGGTGCTATTTTTAAAATATCTATTCCATTTCCTCCTTCTGCAACGATACTTTTTTCTACATTAAACACCAATCGGTCTACCTTTCTTTGAATTACTCTTTTCTTAGTTTTTACAACAACTTCTTCTAGTGCTTCTGCGTCTTCTTTTAAATTAATCACTCCTAAGTTTAAATCACTATCAATAGTAACTTTTTTACTCCAATTTTGATATCCTAAAAAAGAAACCTGAATTGTATAAGTTCCTTTTTGTGCTTTAATATTAAACTTCCCGTTGTCATTTGTTGTTGTTCCTGTTATAATATTGTTTGATGTATCTTTTAAAATAACATCTGCAAATGCAACACTTCCTATTGTATCTTTAACTATACCCGTAATAGTTTGCGAAACCATATGGGTTGAAATAAGTGCTAAAAAAATTAGAATTAATCGTCTCATAATAACTTGTTTTTGTTTTGATGAGACAAAAGTGCTACGGAATGTAAAACTACACGACCGAAAACGTAAAGTCGAACTCATTTTAAGTGCAAAAATGAGTTCGACTTTTTAAACCAAGCGTTCGACTTTACGTTAACACACTATTAAACAATAGATTTCCTATACTGAGTAGGTGTAGTTCCTGTATGTTTTTTGAATGCAGTATTAAAAGAAGATTTTGAATTAAAGCCAACTTCATACAAAATTTCTAATACTGTTTGCTTACTTTTTGTGCTATCTTTTAAAATTTCTTTTGCTTTTTCTATTCGGTATTCATTTATAAAATCAAAAAAATGTTGTTTTAAATCTTGATTAATCAATACTGATAAATCTCGCATAGGGATATTTACTTGTTCTGCTAAATTTCGAATAGTAAGTGAAGGATTTAAATAAGGCTCTTCTGTATGCATATACTTTTTTAAATACACTATTTGTTCCTTATTTTTTGTCTTCTCATCTTCAATCATTATTTCTTTTGATGTACTTAAATTCACATCAATTCCTCTAAATAATTTTGGAGAAATAAGCGCTTTAAAAAACAACCAAAAAACAAAGAACATTCCAAAAAGCAGCATTATTATTCTCCAAATTTCTATGGTTTGTGTTGTATATTCCCCATCTCTAACCATTCCTTTAATAATAGTTATTACCGAACCTATAGCCATTATAATTAGCAGTTGCTTTAACCACTTATAGTTTTTAAAATCATTTTCATTTGTATGATTTTCTAACAATAACTTACGGTATCTTAAAACATAATATATATAAGCAACAAAATAGACAAACGAGATACAATGCCCTAAAACTGTAAAAACAACTACTTCAGGGTTCTCATTAAAGTTATTATAAAACTGAATTTTACCATTATAATCTGCTAAAAAAAAGTTAGGGAATAGTACTATTATATTAATTAACCATGGTAATAAAAGGATTAAATGCTTTTTTTTCAACCTAAAGTTGGAGTAGATAACAGATAAAATATACAAAAAAAGCAAAGGTTCTTTAAAATGCGAAAGCTTCATTCTTAACATATCAAACATCAAATTAACTTCTCCAAAAAAATGATAAAAGAATGCGGTACAATCTAATGCTACAACTATTAAGTATAGCGATAATAATATATTACTTAGTTTTTTACTAGTTTTTACTGTTAATAAAAACACTGAAAAAACTAAAAGAAGTAATGAAAAAACAAAAGCCAACACTCCTATTACAACTGTATTTTCCATGAATTAATTTATATTACCTTATTTTTTAAAATACTTTTTCTTCTAAAATTTAGCATCTACTAAAACCTACAAATCAAATATAATTGTATTATTTTATTTAAGGTTTACGATTTATAAAACCTACTAAAACTCTAAGCAACTCTTCTTTATCTTCAATATGACTCATATGTCCATTTGGTAAAATAATTAATTCAGTCTCTGTTCTTTCAGCTTCTTTTTTTATAGATTCAAAATTTAATACCGGGTCTTTTTTCCCTACAATAATCATTCTTTTTGAAATTAGTTTTAAAGCCAATTCTTTATTTTCTCGTAAACGCATTCCTTCATTAGATGCTATATAGCCTCTAATCGATGTTTTTAATGCTTGTTTTAAAACTTCATTTATTTCAGCTGCATATTTTTCTTTAGATAATTGTGTAAACAAATTTGGTATCGACATTTGCACCATTTTATGAAAGTTTTTAGGAACCATTTTATTTGCTTTCTCTCTAATTTCCTTACGTTCATTAGTATCTTCTTGTGCCGTAGAATTTAATAGGCAAATTCCTTTTACATTTTTAAAATACTTTTCTGTAAAAGCCAAGGCTACATAACCTCCCATTGAATGTCCTATTAAAAAACAACGTCTAACCTTCAATTGCTTTAACACTTCTTTTACTGCATCTGCCATCTCTTCCATTGTATGAACATACCCTAAACAATCTGTTTGTCCATGACCTAATAGATCAATACAAACCACTCTCTTAGTTTTTGATAATTCAGATGCTATATCTTTCCACATAGAGGTGTTTTCTAAAAAACCATGCAGTAAAACAATAGTGTTACCTGTACCTTGTACTGTATAAAAAACAGAAGCTCCTTTATAACTTACAATCATTTTTAATGTATATTGGACAAAGATAAATTTGTTATATCATGAACAAAACGAAAGATGTATTAATAACTGGATTTGCTTTATTTTCTATGTTTTTTGGTGCTGGAAATCTCATTTTACCTCCATTACTAGGTAAAAATGCGGGTGATTATTGGTTTTTAGTTACTGTTGGTTTTTTTATTACTGCTGTTTTTATTCCTATTCTTGGAATTTTAGCACATGCGAAGCTTCAAGGTACTATGTATGATTTTGGTAAAAAGGTCTCTCCTATTTTTAGTATTGCATATTGTTTTATTGTATACCTTATTTCTATTACGCTACCAGCTCCAAGAACTGCTTCTGTAACACATGAAATGGCTATTGCTCCATATTTTGATTTATCTTCTTTATTCACAAGTACTATTTATTTTGTTCTTGTTTTTCTATTTGTTATAAATAGAACTAAAGTTTTAAATCTATTAGGAAAACTTTTAACACCGCTTATCATCCTAATTTTATTAGCTATTATTTTAGTAGGTATTTTTATAGCACCCAATACCATGGAACCAAGTATTTTTAAAACACCTGTTATTGATGGTTTATTAGAAGGTTATCAAACTTTTGATGCTATTGGTGCTGTTGTGGTTGGTGGCGTATTAGTGATATCAATGAATTTTAACAAAAATGCTTCTTTTGAAGAAAAAAAATTGTTGATAACCAAAGCTGGTTTTATTGCTGGTTTAGGCTTATTAATTATTTATGCTGGATTAATTTTTAATGGTGCTTTATTCAATGCTTCTTTTCCTGAAAAAGCCACTCGTGCAGAAATATTATCTTCTTTAAGTACACAAACATTAGGTACTATTGGTACTACATTTTTAAGTGTTTTAGTTGCCTTGGCTTGCTTTACCACTGCAGTTGGTATTATTACAGGTACTGCGGATTATTTTAAAGGGTATTTTAATAATTCTCAAAAAGCGTACCTAATTACCGCTATTATTAGCTGTATTTTAGGGGTTGTAATTGGTCAGTTTGACGTACATTATATTATTAATATTGCATTACCTGCTTTGATGTTCATTTACCCAATTACTATTATTCTAATTTTATTAAACATTCTACCTAACAAACTAGCTTCTGATCTTGTTTTTAAAATAGTAGTTCTAGTAACTTTTGTATTTAGTATTCCAGATTTTTTGCAGTTTGTAGTTGATAAGGATAAATTAACAGGAATTATTAATTTAATTCCATTAGCAAAATATCATTTAGGTTGGGTACTTCCTGCTGTTTTGAGTTTTGGATTTGTTAATCTTTTAAAAGCTAAAAACTAACATTATTCTAATCGTTTTTTGATTACGGTTGTTTTTGTTAGAATACGTTTCAAAAGTCCTAATATTTCTATTTGCCTTTCTTCTGTTGCTTGTAAAGTAGCATTTTGTGTTATGTTTTGAATAGTTACAGTAGGGGTTACGCCATTAACTTGCTGTAAGATGCCTTCATTTTTTTGAAGTATTTTTTTAGTTAAAAACAAAATATCATCTTGATTATTTGAAGTAGCCGGTTCTTCTATAGGTGCCTGATAAACCACAAATTTATAAATATCTTCAGGTCCGGAAAAGTCTTGTTCTGTACTCCAATCGGTATAACCATCTCTTGTAACGTCTATTCTAACATTAGTACTACTAAACTGAGTTACACTATTACTTTCTCCTGTGTAATTAGTAAGACTTAAAAAAGTATTACTTGGGGTCACTGCATTATCCGTAATGGTTAAATTGGCATTGGTTAAATTGGTAATACTAATAAATTTATACAACTGTGCAGCATCTTGCAAACCTACATTCAAATTATTTAGGTCTGCTATACTAGAAGTAACGGTACTTTCTATTTTTACAAACTTATCACACGGTGAAAGAACTGCTGTTCCACTAAGTACTAACTGGTAATCATCTATACTTAAAACATCTGTACTAGGTTTTGCAAAAACCTCATATATTGTTGGCTCAGTTAGATTACTTAATTTATTCAACTTAATAAAATCATACAGTTCACAAAGTGTTCTGTTCTCAGAAATAGTTACGGTTTTAGATGCATGATTAATGTTGACACCTGCATAAGCTCCTACGGTAGTTGTATTTGTTTCACTTATAAATTCATCATCCGTTACTACAAGATTGTCTGTAATTGGTGCTGTAAAATCTCTATCTAAAGCAATATAGTTCTTCAAATAATTAGGAACTACAATTACAGACATTCCTCTATTAAAATTTAAAGCTACCGTATTGTCTATTCGTAATATTTCTTGTGTGGGGATTGTCCCTTGAGCATCGGTTGTTAATGTATAATCAAAACTATTACCGTTAATATTATATAATGCAACTGTCAATCCATTTAGTGGTGTAAGGTTTGGTGATCTTAAGGTAAGGTCATGTGTATAAAATTCTTGTACTGGTAAAGTACCACCGCCAGAATATCCTGTCCATCCAGCTGGCTTAATTGGGTTTACAAAAAAGAAATCTACATTTCGTGGGCTAAAATTCCAATTGGTGGCATCCCATTCCATATCAAAGGTTTTAAAATCTCCTTGTGAGCCCGAACCTCCTACCATTCTTGTAACACCTTCCAACTTTAAATTATTAATAATCTCCGTTTCTCCAGCTAGTCTAGCTCCAGGCTCAAAATTCAAACCTCCTGCTGCATTGGTTATAGTAATATTATTTAAAGTGGTATTGGTTTGAAAGTGTAAAAAATCACTTCCGCCATAACTTACAAAAGTTACATTATCCATGTTGAAGCTATAACTTCCATTATTAAAAAAGTCACTTCTACCACTAACAACTCCTTGCAAATAAAACACTCTTGTAAAATTAGCAGTATACGCTTGATTAAAAGAATGTAGCTTCTGACTTCCGCTATAATGTATGGTAATATCTGTAAGGTTTACTGTACAATTACTCCTTGGTGTATATCTAAACACATTTGGAAAATGGTAAACCGCATTATTATCTGTAAACGTTGCATTGTTATTAATTACCAACTCTGCATTAAAAGTAATATCTCTATTGGTAACAGTTCCTGTGGTTGGGTTTGCCTGAACAAAAGTTCTTAAATCGTCACCAGTTTGTGTTCCTTGAATAATGATAGAAGCTCTTGCGCCTCCTGGACCACCTGGGTTATAGGACGGATTAAGGGTTATTTGAGAAAACACACTAACCGATATTCCTAAAAATAGAAACGTACTAATAAAAAAACACTTCATATTTTATATTTTTAATTATAGGTTAATGCTGCAACCGCCACCAAAGTTGTGGGTTGCGTGCCTGTTCCCATTGCTAAAGTTTCTGTATTAATATCACTTTTATGATACCTACTCACCATCCAATCATTCGTATTTATTCTCACTGAAACATAGATATAGTCATTATCTTCAAATAGTAATTCGTTAGTGATTACGGGAGCATTATTCAATATTTTAACCCAATTGGCTCCATCATAGATATACATACTTTTTTCAGCATCTACATATACCATATTTCCATTATTAGCACCAGTTATACCAGTAGCATCAGTCAAATTTGGCACTACTGGAACGCCCATTAAGTTACCACTATCAAACTGACTTAAAACTATTAACGAATTAAAAAAGAATATCAGCGTAATTATTTTTGCCATACACATCATTTTTCAAAAAACCACTAAAAAACAAGGTTTTAGAATTATAAATATAAAAAAATGAAACTTAAAGTCTTTATAAAAAGAAAAAAGACACACTAAAAAGAGCGTCTTTTTATTATATTTTTCAGCAACTATGAATATTTTTTAGTTGTTACTTTCTAGAATCTATACCCAACATTAACTCCAGCCCTTGGTACAACTGCATAAGAGTCTTCCGCAAACATATTCCTAGCGGCTCCTGCATATATACCAACTACAAAACCTCCATTAGATATATATTTAGTACCTACAGCTAACCCTAAAGCTCCGTCTGTATATTTTTTATAAGCCTTTGCTCCTGCTATATCTATTTCTTTTTCTCCTGTATTAATTCCTAAAAATACTTCTCCAAAATGATTCCAATTACGGTTACTAGTAAAGTAATGACGGAAATAGGGTGTAAACATTTGTTTTTCGTTATATCTAAAATCAGCTGATACTTTTTCAAAGTTGAACAATGCAGAAAGTCCTACTGAAGATTGATCACTTAAATAGTATTCGTAAGATACTTCTATTGTTTTCATCACCAAAGCATCTGCTAAGTCTAATTTTATTTCCTGTTGTGCATTCACTAAAGAGCTAGCAAAAAGTAACGCTGCTACTACTATTTTCTTCATGTGTATTTTATTTTATTACTATAATATTTCTGTATGATGCAATTATAATACCACAAACTTACTTAAAAAATAGCTTTTAATTGAACAGAACCTGTATGTATTGCTTGAACATCTTTACTTTTTCTGCCAAAATAATTGAGTGATAGGTTTAAAATGGCTGTTAACTTTTGATTCCATTGTAAGTTCCACGTATAGTTTTTGCCTGCCTGAAGCCCTTCAAGCATTTGATACGCTACTGGTGAATTGGTATTTCCAGTAAAGTTATTTAGAAACATTGATACATCTGCACTTAATTGGTTTTTCTTTTTACTCATAAAAAAGTAAGAAGCTCCTAATTTTTGCTGTTGCAATTTCTCAAAATTTAAAAGTCTGTTTTCCTTGTTTTTATAATGATAAGAAACAGAAAACTTATGATCTTTACTATATAAAAAAGTCAGTTTTGGCTGAACCTCTTTGCTATCAATTATATAATTTCTATTGGCTAAATTTTCGGTTTGTAGTTTATTTTCTGCAATAGAACCTTTGGTTTCAAACAACCAGAATTTAGTTAGTTTATGCTGCCATTCTAATTGATGGATAAAGGAATTACTTTCTTGATTTCCTATAGAAAATTGTTGTTTGTTTTTTGATCGTCCATAGGTATAAATCCACGTATTTTTTTGAATGCCTTTATTAATGTAAAAACTATTTCTAAAATTAAAACTTAATCCCAACAGTGCTGTTTCTTCTGTATTAAAAGGATTCCAATGAAAACTAGCTTTATCTCGAATACGTTCATTATCAATAGACAGATATGTTTGATTATATAAATATGAAAATATACTTTTTGTTCCTTTTTTAGTTTTCCAATGGGAAGGGTTTAACGTAATAGCTTGTTTCCATTTTACACGTTGGGTTGGCAAAAATCGAATATTAGGCAGCGCTATTCTTAAATAGGTAGCTTGATCTTGAAATTGTGCTACCTCAAATTCATTAAACTGCTGTTCACCATCATTATTATAGTCTATCCAAGTATAATATCCTTGTCCTGGTTCTGTTTTTATATATACAAAATCTTGTCGTGCTATATTCCCCGAAGAAGTTTCATAACTGGTATTCAGCGTCAAGAAGTTTTTAAAAAACCGTTGATTATAATTAAGCCTTGAATTTAAAGCGGTCTCGTTAGCTGAAAAGCTATTATTTGTAATTCTATAGTTAGCATACACAGATAAATTAGTGCGTTTGTTTTGAATTAACTTACTATCTATATACCATGTTTTTCTGCTATTTATATGAGTAAATGTATTGTTTCTAATACTGTCATTGGTTCGGTAATTAAAACCCGTTTTTACAAATACTTTTGCACTGTCGCCTATTCCATAAAACCCTTCATATTCTTGAAACTGATGATTGTTAGCATCAAAATTATTAGTAGTTATTTCTTTTTGTGAATTGGTTTCAAGGTTTACAAAACCACCAACCCATGATTTTTTAAGACTGTGAACTGCTTTGGATTTTACTCTGAAGAATTCTCCTTTTTTGGTTGTTGTTTTATTTTGCAGCCAACTTCCATTCAACCAAAAACGAGTACTATCTATTTTAGTAACTGCTTTTAAAACATGTTTATTTCCTGAAAAGTTATTAGTGAAATTTAAATGGTGAAAACCATACGAAAACGCTGTTTGTTTTTTATTATCTATACTAAACGTGGTTCCTATTTCATGCTGATCACCTAGCGTATTTACCAAATTCCAATCTCTATTAAACTCTACTGCTTGAAATCTTTGAACGGTTTGAAAATTATCTTGAATAAATTTATAATCTACATTGCTAGTTACGCGCCATTTTTTATCTAACAATCGTTGTTTCCATCCTAGTTTTGTAGCCAAGCGTTGATTTTTAGCATCGCCAATTGTTGAAAATAAATTGGCATCTTGGTCGCTATATGCTAATTCTGCTTTTATTATTGTTTTTTCTGAAGGTGAGTAACCAGCATTTACCACAGCCACTTGAAGTTTTGTAGGCGGAATTAATTGTACCACTGGATTAAAACTCCCTAAATTTTCTCCAACATATTTATAAATGGTTCCAATAGCAATGGTTTTATCTATGGCATAGGCTCCTTCATTTATGCCAACATTAGAAAATAGTACTGAATATACTTCATCATTTTCATTAGTTGTATATTCAAAAAATTCTACTCCTGCAGTTATTGTTTTTTTATATTGGATTCTATTTACAGAAAATTCATCGGCAAAAGCACTAGGCGTTATCATTTTTTCTACATCATTACCTGCATCTGCCAAAGTTTGCTTTTGATTATCGGTTAAGCTTTGTTGTATAGGCTGATTTTTAGCATCGTTTTCATTATAGAAAAACCCTGCTATCGAAAATTTTTCACCTTTATATTGTGCTTTTTCATAAGTAATAAAACGTGTGTAATTTCTATCTGAATATTGAAATTCTATACGCACACGCATATCATTAGTTATTGGGTATGTGGTGTTAAACCTTATTTCTCCAAGATTATAATCTATTACATAGTGTTTATTAGTTCCTCTTTCTATTAGGGTTCCATTTACATACACCCTATCACTTCCTTCTACCATAATAATTGCCGACTCATTGTTAGAACCAAAAATTTTATACGGCCCTTGGTTTCCTTCTATTCCTGTAAAATTAAACGTAGAAAACTTACCTCTAACAATGGCTCCAGATGCAGATATATTTGTTTCTTTGTTTATATTGGCGGCTACTTCTATTCCTGATACTTGTTTACTGAAATTTAAAAAATAACTATCCTTATTTTCTAAGCTTACATCTCCTCCTTTTACACGCCAATTTTTACTGTATAACTCTACAAAAATCCGATCAAAATCCGTAACGTTTTGTGAGTATCCGTTTTGCTGTAACGGAAAATTGGTATCAAAAATATTAGCTCTTATCCCCACTTTTTCTGAAAGTTTTCCTGAAATAGTTAAATCTAAAGACGAATTGGTCACCGCATTTTGATTATTCCCTGCTGTAACACCACGGGTAATAAACCCTTTGGTTTCTAAACCTTCAAAAAGGCGAACATTTTTTGTTTTTTTATTGGTAGTTTCACTATAGAGTTTCCCTGTATTTTGAGTACTTTCTACAATTAATCGTTTGTCAAATGGTGAATATGTTTTGGTAATAAATTCTGGATAACGATAGTATTCTATAACAATATTTGGATGCTTTTCTTTATCAATTATCAGCTGCGACAATCCAAAGTTTACCTTATAGTTTTCTGGAGCAATGACTTTTCCTTCCTGTGAAAGGATTTTAAATTTTGTAGGATTGATACTTACACTATCAATTTGAATGGTATCATTTTTTACAGCTATTTTTTTTAATTGAAATTCTTTTGGTTTCGTTTGTGAATATCCAACTACTCCCAGCATAAAAAACAAAACACAAAAGATTTTATTCGTCATATTTTATCAACGTAATGAACGCAAAAATAGTTTAATTGGTGTAAAATGAACAAGAAGCACGGTTTTTAAATAATTCGTTGTTTTAAAACTTGTGCAAGAAAAAATTTCTCAGAAAAAAGTTTGTACACTCTTGTACAAGAAATAAAATGCAAAAAAAATATTTGTACAAGCTAGGTTTGTACAACACTGTACAAGAAAATTTCTCAGAAAAAAAAGTTTGTACAACGCTGTACAAGAAAAAAATTGTAAAAAAAATGTTTGTACAAAACTGGTAGGCACCATACTGTACAAGAAAAATTTTCGAAAAAAAAAGTTTGTACAGTTGTGTACAATAAAAAAACAAAAACGGAAATTCATTGTACAAAAAATAACTAGCTTTGTACTGTTTTTTAAAAAGCTATGAAAAATGTATAAACGATGTTATCATCCGTTGCTTATTGTTTTGTATACTAGCGACATGTTAAGTGACCAACAAATTGCTCAAATACCCAAAACTACCAGACATAACTGGAAAAAATTTACACACCAAGAGTATTATGGGTATCAATGGGCTACTGATTATATTGAGCAATTTGATGCTATAAAGGAGGTATATGCTTCTAAGTTTTTATTTACATCATTACGGTTTTTAATTGCAACTAGAAAAGGGTATTTGCATATGTTAGGAGAATTAGCTCATAACAAAAACCTTTTACAATTACATGCTTCTAAAATAGTCAGCTCTATAAATCATCTTGCTTCCTTATCTAAAGTATCGGTGGTTACTGCTTGTAAATATTATGGGGTTTCTAAAGATTGGTATTACATACAGAAAAGAAAATTGATTTGTAACTTAAGTCCTTTTCAAAAATGCTATAAACAACACCCGAATCAGCTAACAGTTAAAGAGGTGGTTGCCATTGAAAATTTAGTTACCAATACAGATCATTTTGGAAAAACGAAAACCACTTTATATTACCATGCGATGATTAATAATTTGGTAACTTGTGGGAAATCTACCTTTTTTAAATATGCTTTGGCTTTAGGGTATAAAAAACCAAAGCGTTTTAAAAACAACTCAAAAAAAGGTTTTAGAGCTTCTCGTATTTTTGAGTGGTTGCATGTAGATATCACTAATGTTCGTACTGAAAATAACGGAATGCAAAAAGTAGCTTTTGTAAAAGATAATTTTTCGAAAGCAATTTTACATTACAGTTCTACCGATGGAAAAACTGGTAGCGAATTTATTAAAAACCTTTTTCAAGAAACTTTTGAGAAGTATCAATTATTGAATACAGTGAGTCCGATTAACATTTTGTCTGATGGTGGAAGTGAAAACAAAGGAGAACTTTTAACTTGGATTCAAGATATACAAGCTCCGCCAACAGTTACCAAAATTACTGCTCAAACAAAAGAGTTTCCTTTTTCTAATTCCATGTCAGAAAGTACACATAGTATTTATAAAACCGAATTTATGAACGGAAAGCTGTCTTTAAATACCCAAACACATTTACAATCTTTAGAACGGTTTGTTCAATATTATAATTATGAAAGATATCCTACTGAGCTTTATGGATATACTCCTATGGAAATTATACAAGGTAAAATTCCTGATAAAAATAGGTTTAAACAACAAATACTATTGGCTAGAATGAATAGGCTTAGCAGCAATCAACAGTTTAATGATTGTACAAAAATCATGGCTTGTAATATTTAAAAGTATTAAAAAACAGTGTTTTTAATCTTTCTTTACTAATTAGTACTTTTTTTAAAATGTAAAAACCACGCTATATAGGTATAACGTGGTTTTATTTTTATTGTTTTACTTACCAATACTGGATACAGATTACAAATCTGCACTAGCATTTATACTTTATAACTGGGCTCCATAAATATCTTCTTAACCCTTAGTATTACTAAGAAATTCCAATATTGGAACCTTTTTGTCGTGGTTTTAAGTAGAGAGTGCACACTACCATTATTTACAATTCTTATTAAACCAATCCTCCCAAGCTCTAATATCTTTGCTTTTGACTTCATGCTTACCTATCCAATCTCCTTGATTAATAGCTTTTATACCAGTGAAATTTTCAATAGATTCTATTTTATCACTAATTTTCTCAATTGTATAAATAGTATCTTTAGTGTTTTCACTATATTCCTTTAAATATTTTAACTCTTTTAAATATTTAAAACATTCTTTTTGATTACTTCTTTGTTTACATGAAGAAAAAATAAAAACTACAACTAAAAATTTTAATATTTTCATTTGGGTGTCACTTTTATAATATTGTTATTAGATATTTGTATTGATATATACTTAAGCTTTCCATTTTTCCTGTAAGGAACTAAAAAACCATTTCTATTTCTTGTCATCTGTGATTGAACCCTTTCAGAGCCATTAATTAAGTTTTCTGCTTTTGAAGCCTTAGAATGAGCACTTCTATATTCTTCTCCTAGTTTTTGCTTTCTATATTGTTCTACAAACTCATGTAAAAGAGCAGCTCCAGAAGTCTGAACATCACTCGTACTACCAAATTTTTCTATATCTGATATATCTATTTCTTCTAACTCATAACTACCTATAAAAACTTGGTTAGATTTTTCAGAAACCCCAATCGTAATATTTTCATCATCTTTGATAATAGTACCTAATAATTTTGCAATTAATGATACATTTTTACTGATTTTTCCTTTCTTGTTAGTTTTTTGAAGAGATAATACCCCTTTTTTAGAAGAAACTTTATAAAAACCGTTTAAAGCAGTATTTAATACATCTACTGTTCTTTTAATTAATTTTTCATCTCCAGTTAGAGTAATTTTATCATCTACTTTATTGTTATTACTTCCATCAGCATTACCCCCGTTTTTAGCATACTTAATAGCTTCTTCTTCAGAAACAACTGTTCCATTTATCACATATTGCTGTGTTTCAAAATTATAAATAGAATCTGCTCCACTAGGGTCAGCGAAAAACACAGGATTATTGTCAAAAGCATTATAAGTAGAGTTACTCCAATGCGTAACAGGGTCAATCGAAGTCCATCTTGCAATAGCTGGGTCATAACTTCTCATATCCATTTCCATTAGGTTTAATCCTAATGATTCTTCTAACTCAATCCCGTTATAACCAAACTTCTGCGCGGTGCTGTTTCCAAGCGAAGAAACGTTGTTATTATACCCTTTATGCTTTAATCCAAAGGGATAATAGTTAGATTCTTCTATGATTTCAGTACTAGGTGTAATAACACCATCTTTGTTATTATCTGTATATGATAATCGTATGTTTCCTAGATGGTCTTTATATTGATATACATAGTTAAAAGCGCCTCCATCATATTTTACATGCCCTTCTGGATGACTAATAAACTCTAAATTAGTCACTCCTACTTTTGGGAAATAATCATACACATAATCACCTGCGTATTGTGTTACATTCCTTGCATTATTAGACACTACTTGTTTTTCTAACTTAACACCTGTAGCGTCATATACATATACTATTTCTTCACGATTAGGTATTTTAGCTACTCTTGTAGGTAAGCCTAAGTGGTTATAATCTATAAGATTAATTCCTTTATTTATATCTGATTTTAAATTCCCGTTAACATCGTAGTAGTATTCTGTATCCACATTTGCTCCATCTTTGAAGCCATGTGCTTTATGAGAACTATGCGCACGGTCTGTTACTTTTTGTAGTTTGTTTCCACTATCATAACTATAACTAAGGTCATCCATTAACTGGCTATGTCCCCAAGCGTCTCGATAGTTTCTTTTTAACTGGGTAAGGTTTCCATTTTTGTCGTACAAGATGTTAAACACACTAAAGTTATGCTCTTCCCCAGTGGCAGTGTAGTCTGCAAGTGTGATTCGATTCAAAGCATCGTAACCATATTGATAACTTCTTAACTTGTTATCATTAGCTGTTAGCCAATTGGTTTGGGCTATGTTTCCATTATATAAACGTTTGCTTTGGTCGGTCACATCATTGTATTGAAGGCTAAAGTTAAATAAATCATTATCATCTACCGCATCTTCGTTGATCTTTTTTAACCAACCACGTACATTGTACGTATAATCTACTTTTTGTAATCCTTTACTATTGTCTACAATTTTAAAATCTTTGATTTTCCCACCTGTATGATACATAGAAATATCTCCTAACAAACTTCCTGTTGATGGCGTTTGTGAAATATAAAATGTCTCGCCATTCTTTTTGTAATGTATCTCACTTCCTATACGTTCTACTCTAAATACATCGCCTACTTTATAGGTTG
The DNA here is from genome assembly GCF_964036645.1 of Tenacibaculum sp. 190524A02b. Taxonomy (NCBI): domain Bacteria; kingdom Pseudomonadati; phylum Bacteroidota; class Flavobacteriia; order Flavobacteriales; family Flavobacteriaceae; genus Tenacibaculum; species Tenacibaculum vairaonense. The sequence continues at coordinate 3,394,342 of NZ_OZ038525.1, forward strand.
TTTTTTGTCCTTTTGGTTTTCCTTTTTCATAAATATGAACAGTATTTGAATTTCTAATATAAATTGCGTACTTAATTGTATTATAGTGTGCATTGGTGTTTGCATTAGATAATCCAACCATATAATATTTATTAACTTGAGTAGCTGAAAACTCTACATAACCATCTTGATTAAAACTTCCTAGGGTAGCTAAACCAACTGCCCAACCTAAACCTCCTATTTTACTTATTACACCTTTATTAATACTAATACCACTAGTTACATCTTTATAACCTGCTCTTGTTCCATTACCAGTTTGCTTACTTTCTAGTTGCCCTAACTCATCATAATTGTTTTTAACTATACGCTCAGAAATTTGCTCATTGATTTGTTGGGTTTGACTTACCAATCTATCCATATGATCGTATTCAAAACGATCTACCGTAACAATAGCATCCTTGCCTGTTTTTGTGTGCGTGGTTTTGGTTTCTAAAACCTTGCCTGTAAAGTCATCTAACTTGCTTTCTACTATATCCGTAGTTTGTAAATACTCATTTTTATTTGCCACATAAATAGTTCTTCCTTTAGTATCATAACCATTAATAGTCATTACCCATTTTGGTTCTCCTCCTATTAATACTTTTGATTTTGTACCTGTAACAAGACCTTTAACATTATTAGTTGTTGTTACATTTTGTACGGTTGAAGGTACTACTAATCCATGTTTCCAATAATCATAATTATCATAATAAGTAATGCTATAAATATCATTGACAAAAATTACATTGGGATAAGCATTATTGGTGTAATGATATAAATGATTCCCTCTTTCTTCAAACAGGGTATTATGATTATTAGCCGCTTCTTGAACAACAATTCTGTTATTATTGTTTTTAAAAATCCCTGTATAAACAACCCTTCCTAAAATATCGTATTTCGTAAATAACCACTTCCCTTGACTTTTTAAGTTTGCATCCTGCGTTAAAACCGGTCTATCTAATTTATCATACACTATATATTCCCATCCCTTACCAGCTATTTTCTTTTCTACCAATCGGTTTCTGTGGTCGTATTTGTATTGATAACATAACTCGGATAGTTCACTTGTTGAAACCCCATCATTGGTGGTTACTTTTGGAGGCAGTACATAGGTTAAATTTCCAAAATCATCATATACATAATAGGTGTCGTGCGCTTGGTTGGCATTGTAAGTGCGCTTTAAAACTACTTGTCCTTGTTTGTTTTTAAACTCTTGTGTAGTATGGTTGTTACCATCTGTAGCTTCCCAGTTTTCATCTTTGGTCACTGTTTTACTCAATTCACCTGCTTTGTAATACCCATTATTGGTTGTTCTAGTTCTTAAAGTTGGTGTATAGGTATTGTTAGCAAAACTGGTAGTTACATAATAATTACGTACTTCTGAAGCACTATTAGTTGCATATTCAAATTTGATACTATGGCTATTGTTAGTATACCCTTTTGCTGAATAAGTACTTCCTTTTTTCCAGTCTTTTCCGGGTGCTGCTTGTTCAAAGACTCTATTTAATGGAGAATCTTCCAATACTTTTTCTGAATAAGCATTGACCTCTGGTAAAGAAACGCCTGCAAAATCAGTAGTATGCTTAGTTTGGTAATAGGCATTCGTAGCTGTGGCTATATCTCCTGTTCGTATGTCTGCACTAGTAGCAGAAGCATAGGGTAGGTATTCTTTGGTTTGACGTCCAAACTCATCATACTCAAAATGTGTAACAATATCTTTTGGTGCTGCTAAAGAACTGATAGCACTCTTTGAGTTTACAATTTCTTCTACTGTTAAATCACCGCCATCTACTTGTTGAAATAATGGACTCCAAAAATATTGACGCACGCTGGTATCTGTACAATAGTATAAATAGTTACGTAATTGCGTGGTATGTACATTAGAACGCCAAGTATACTCCGCACCATCTAAAACTTTATTCCCTTGTTTATCATACACTCCACTAACTCCTGTATCTCCTCCTGTATAATCATGCGGATGTACAATACCTACTAATAAATACCATTCATTTGCTTTAGGTAAAAAAGGTGATAAAAAATAAGGGTTTGGATTAGCTGTACCATTCAAATTGTTTACATTTCTAGTACCATGATAAGTTCTTCCTTGAGCTCTTCCTCCTACTTTATTCTTTTTTACCCATACTGTATAACGGTAGGTTTTGGTATTATCAATAGTAAAATAATCAGTATTCCAACCTCCATCTGCATCATCTCCTGAATTAGGTATACATTCCCATAATAAATCATTTGATCCAAATGGCGTTGTTCCATTTATAATTTTGTTTTCTACACTCCCGCCATTACGGTTGTAAAAATCAGTAGCTGTGTTATTGACCGTCCAATCAATAGGCATTTCATTGGCATTGGTTAAAACCCCTCCGGCTTGTAAAGCAATACTTTGTTTTGGACGTCCTAAACCGTCAAAATATTGAATGGTGGTACTTACCTCGTCTTTGTTATCTCCTGTAACTTTTGTGGTACGTGCTTTTTTATACGTTTTACTTACCACATAGTTTTCTGTTTGTGTTTGGGCTTGTAGTCCCATAGCTAGTAGCGTGCATCCGACAACTAAACTTGCTTTGACTTTGTTAATAAATTTCCTTTTCATGACGCTTAGTTTTTATAGTGATACTCATTTTCTTTTACAATATGTCCGTCTGAATTTTTAACCAAGTGCAAACGGTTAAAAGCATCGTACTCATAATACATGGTAATTCCTCTTGGATCGGTAACACTGGTAACACCTACTAATGGATTGTAGGTAAAGGTAGTTACCTGCGTAGCTTCATTGGCAAAGCTGTTTCGTAAGGTTTGTAAACGTGTTCTTAATGTATTTTCAGTTGCTTCTGAAACATCATTATTCGAGGCTGTAATGGCATTGTTTATCGCAGTTTGTTGTGCGCTAGTAATACTGCCATATCCTTCTATTTTTGCAATGGGTTGGGTTTGCTGATAGCCCCAAACGTAATAGATTTTTGTCCCGTCTTTTTTACTTACTTCTACTGGATTTCCTTTATTGTCATAGTCATGATATACTACACGGTCTTCCAATCCTGATACCCCTTTTGCCGTTTGTACAAATTCTGGTAAATACAAACCTCCAAAGTTTTTGTAATTGGTACGTTGGGTAGATTGTAACACATTGTTTTTATAGCTTTCTACCTGCACAGGTTCTGCAATACGGTTTTGGGTTTTTAACTGATCTATAGCGGCTTTTTCTGCAATAGTTAAATTGTCATGCCTTAATGAAGAAGTACTTGTCACATCATCAGGATAATAGGTTTTGGTTTTTAACACCAAACCATTACTATCAGTAGTTTCGGTACGTGTAAGTTGTAAATGTTGGTCATTGTCATAAAAATAGTTGGTGCTGCTTGTTATGGGGTTTTCTCCATTGTCATCGTATAGCTTTTGTTCACTTCTATCCATATAGAACCAGTTTGTTCTATACCTTGTTTCCATAACATCTAAATTAGATAGGTTACGTAAATCTGGTCTTGTAAATATGGTTCCTAATTCGTAAACCCTTTTAATTGTATAACCATAAACAACATCATTAAACCTATTATCTCTTTTATATTGGTTGGTAACTTCTTGTACTTTAATAAAAGTATCTTCTTTCTTTTTTAATAGGGTTTTCCTTTTTAATAAACCATTATCCCATCCAAAATTATCAAAAGGACTATTTTCTATTATTGAGCCGTAAACTATAGCTGGAGGAGTATCTGGTTTAACAAAATATTCATATTGTTCACCTCCTTTTTCAAAATTATCTCCACCATAGCTTACTGTTACATATTTATAATTGGTATTAAAGGCTGAGGATGACTCGTATAAATTCCGTAAGCTAGAAGAAGTTAGTGATTTGTGAGTGTAATAATTATAAAATCCTGAGATAGGAATCCCTTCTTGACATGGTGTAGTACTTACAAGATTAGAAACATACCAAGGCGAACGATAATTAAAACCTGATGATTTGTTTAAGTTATTCAAATCACCATAGTAATATCTTATAGTTTCTGTTTTTCCTACATTTGGTATATTCTCTTTCTTTTTTATTCGTAATCCACCAATAAGATCTGTTTTTTCAATAGTTTCAGGTATTGGCTTTTCTTTATGAAATAAAAAACTAGCACCAGCAATTACACAATCTCCTCCATTGAGTGAGAACCTGTAGGTAGTATTTGCATCTAGCTTGATATAAAATGTTTTGTGGAATCTATTTGGAGCAATTGTAGCACCTGTACCTATTGATGTTAAGCCCGCAACACTCTTAACATACAATTGTTCTAATTGTGATTTATTAACATTATAAACACTAAAATTGGCACTTACTCTATGGGGAGGAATACTTTTATTTCTACAACTCTCTGAAAAATCATCTAAACTTACGTAAGCGTTAATAACAATGTCTTGCTCATAATTAGGTGTGGTTATTTCTCCTGATTCATCAATTTGTATACCGTCTAAAGTAGTACCTCCAGGAGGCGGAGGACCAGGAAAATCGCCTGAGCTTATTGATACTAGTGTTTTATCAGGGTACACATCTTTTACTACAGTTCTTGAATGGTTTTCATAAGTAAATTTACTAATTCCTTTTGTGGGGTATTCTATTTCTTCTAATATACCATATTGACACACTATAGGGTCAATTTCTTTATCTGCTCCTATATTTTGAACACTTAAAGCGGTAGAAAATGTTTCTGTTTTTGATGGGTTTGGAAAAAAATACAAATTGTTTTTACCATTGTAATACCCCCAATGATCTTGGCTAAACGACATACGTTCAGGTAATAATTCAGGGGTTTTGTATTGGAATACATATTTTTTAGAAGGATCTTTATAAATTACTTCTTCTAAAAAAACTCTATTTTTATCCGTTATTAAATGCTTTAATGTAAAAGCTTCTATTTCTGATTCTTTACTTAATGTAATTTCATCTACTAGATTAGTTATACCAACATCTGGGTTGTTTTTGTACTTTATAACTAAAGTAGTATTGTCATTATTATTAGTAATACGTTTTAGTTTTTTCCCTCCAATAACACGTATCATAGTGGTAGATACTCTACTTATTTCTGCATTAGAGCCTAAAATACTACCTTTGCAATCTACTTGATAAAATGGTTCTAAAACAGTTAAAGATTGTGCTTTGTTAGAGTCATAAGTATAGGCATCTGATTCATAAGTCAAATAAATTTCATCTCCTTTTGGGTGAGTAATTTTAGTTAGATACCAAGCTGTTTTTGCTGGCAAACTTTCTACATTATGTCCTTGTCCGTAGGTTCTATTTGCTGTTTTTTCAAAAACAGTAAAATAATATAGTACTCCTAATGTATCTGTAATTGTAAATCCGTCATTAGTCATTTCAATTTGAAACCCCTTAGGTATTAGGGGTACAATGTTTTTATCATTGTCAAGTATAAATTGCCCCGAATGTCCTAAGAAGTTGTAATTAAAAACATCAATTGAAGTATCTTTTAGATTTTCTCTATTATTAGTAATAGCAAAAGATTCAAAATAACGGATAGTTTCTCTATCTGCATAGTTTCCAATTACACTTTCGGGTATTTTTGACGTTCTATTTTCATCTGGCTTTCCTCTTACCGTTCTTGAAATAACTCCGCCAATATTTAAACTCCAACCTAAACCAACATTACTTGTTAATTGGTCTACCTTAATACCACTTGCGTTATAACTTAAGCTAATAGGTACTTGTAAATTATTGGTTTTATAAACGGTTAAAGGAACGCTGGGTTGGACGGTTCCCGTAAAATGACCTACTTGTACTTCTCCGTACTTTCCTAGCTCATAAGCCGTGGGTGAAGGAGGTATTAAATTAGGGAGTTGTGGAATATCTCCTTGTTTTTGTGCATAACCTACTACGCCTAATAGCATTGCGTAAATGCATAACAATGTTTTTTTCATAAAAAATTGTGATTAAATTAGCAATCGTTTATTTTAAATTCTTCTCTAATATTTTTAGGCAAATTTAGTTTCTTTTTTTATTTCAACAACTTTTTCAGCCTCTTTTTTAATCATTTACCTTAATTCTGTACGTAATTCCTAGGTTTTTACTTTTAAAACACCATACTGTACAAGAAAAAAAATTCAGAAAAAAAGTTTGTACAGCTGTGTACAATCAAAAAATAAAAACGAAAATTTATTGTACAACATTCAACATAAAAAAACAGGTCTACTTATTGTTGTAAACCTGTCTATATGTGATTATTTATAAAATAAATCCTTAACAATTACAATTTGTATCGCAGCCATTTTTCTTTTTAGAAGGTAAAAAAAACTTCTTCACCAAGAAAAACACTGCCAACAAAACAATACTATAAGCTATAATCTCTTGCATTAACTTAATATTTGATAAGATAACAACGCACTAACATATGCCAATAACCCCATACCTACAAGTTGAATCATTGGCCATTTCCAACTTTTAGTTTCCCTTTTAACTATTGCCAAAGTAGCCATGCACTGCATAGCAAAAGCATAAAATAATAGTAATGAAATCCCAGTAGGAAAATTAAATCGTTTTCCTCCTGTTACTGCATTTACTTCAGAAGCCATTTTTTGTTTAATTGTAGTAGTATCTTCATCGTTATTTTCAACGCTATAAATAGTAGCTAACGTACCTACAAAAACTTCACGTGCAGCAAAAGAAGCTATTAAACCTATTCCTATTTTCCAATCGTATCCTAATGGTGTTACTATTGGCTCAATAGTTTTACCCATTATTCCAATATACGATTTTTCTAGCTTTACAGATGCTATTTTTTGGTCTAACTCAGTACCTGTAAGATTGGTAGTGGCTTCCGTTAATTCTTTTTCTACATTATTATAAGATGTTGGTCCATGAGATGCTAAAAACCACAATACTATTGATATTGCTAATATAATTTGTCCAGCACCTAAAATAAATGCTTTTGTTTTTTCTAAGACCTCTAATCCTACATTTTTTACAGAAGGCACTTTATAATTAGGCATTTCTACTACAAAAAATGAAGTGCTTTTAATTTTTAACATTTTATGTAGAACATACGCTGAACCTACTGCTGCTATAAAACCTAACAAATACAAACTTAACAAGGTAACCCCTTGTAAACTTAAAAAACCAAATAATTTTCTATCAGGTATTATCAAAGCTATTAAAATAGCATATACTGGCAATCGTGCCGAACAAGTGGTAAAAGGTGTTACTAAAATAGTTATTAAACGCTCTTTCCAACTAGTAATAGTACGAGTAGCCATAACTGCTGGAATAGCACAAGCTGTTCCTGATATTAACGGAATCACACTTTTTCCACTCATTCCAAAACGCCTCATTATTTTATCCATTAAAAACACTACACGACTCATGTAACCTGTTTCTTCTAAAATGGCGATAAATAAAAATAAAATAGCTATTTGAGGAATAAAAATAACAACCCCACCAATACCTGGAATTACTCCATCTGTTAGTAAATCTGTTAATTTCCCTTCTGGAAGTATTGTTTTTACATACTCAGAGATATTAGCAAATGTTCCATCTATAAAATCCATAGGAGCAGAAGCCCATTCAAAAATAGATTGAAACATTAACAATAAGAGCCCAAAGAATATGACATAACCAAATACCTTATGTGTAAATATTTTATCCAACTTACTTCGCACATCAGTAGCTTTAGTTTTATCAACAATATATGTCTCTTTTAAAACTTCATTAATGTACTGATAACGATAAATAGTTTCTTTGTGCTGGTATTTTTTTAAGGTAGATACATCGTTCTTAAAAGTAGAAAGCTTCTCTTTTTCCTCCTTTGTCAACAAAGAGACTTGGTTTTGCGTAAGCATTAACCATGTTTTATATAAAGAATAACGATCTGTAACAGTTTTTAATGATTCAAAGTACGAATTATCAATCTTTGACGTAATTGAATTAAAATCTTTTGTAACTTCTATTTTTGAATAATCTGCTATTTGTTTTTTAAGCTCATCAATGCCTTTTCCAGCTCTAGCAGAAATTAAAACTACTTCTGTATTTAATTTAGCTGATAATTTTTCAACATCAATTCTTATTCCCTTGCGTTCCATTTGATCTGACATGTTTACTGCCAAAATGGTTGGTAATCCTAAATCTTGAACTTGCGTAAAAAGTAATAGATTCCTTTTTAAATTCTCTACTTCTGCAACTACAATAATTACATCTGGTAAATCCTCAGTGGCTACTACTGATCTGATTACCATACTTTCATCTAATGAAGTTGGATTGATACTATAAGTTCCTGGTAAATCTACTACAGAGGCTATTTTATCATCAAAAAGCTTACATTTTCCTTGTTTTTTATCAACTGTAACACCAGGGTAGTTTCCTACTTTTTGATTCAATCCTGTTAATTGATTAAACAATGATGTTTTTCCTGTATTTGGATTTCCTATTAAAGCTACATTAATTTTTTTACTCATAATTAAACTTTAATTAATTGGATATTTGCAGCTGTTTTTTTTCTAATGGCCAAATAACTTCCATTAACGCATATATATAAAGGATCATTCAATGGAGCAACTTGTATTAATTCTACTTCTGCCCCAGGTAAACATCCCATTTCCAGTAATTTTAAAGGTATTCTATCTAAGCTTTCTTCTGATACAACTCCCTTTTCCCCTATTTGTAATGATGCAATTGTACTCAATAAATTAAGTGTATGTTAGCTTGCAAATATACTAAAATAGAACCGTTCTAAACTAGAATAAATACTTTATAACTTTCTCCACCATGTTAACATTGTTTGCTTTTACTGAAATAGTATATTTGTAGTATGACATTTGAGGATATTATTGGACAAGAACATATAAAAAAACACTTAAAAAAATCTACTGAAAACGGAAGAATTCCGCATGCTCAATTATTTATAGGCAAAGAAGGTTCAGGAACCTTACCTATGGCTATAGCTTACGCACAACATTTACTTTGCAGCTTTTCTAACAATCAAGAAGCCTGTGTAATTAAGTGTAATAAATTACAACATCCAGACTTACACTTTGCTTTTCCTGTAACTACCACCGATACTGTTAAAAAACACCCTGTTAGCAATCTATTTTTAGAAGAGTGGCGTCAGTTTATTAACAAGTATCCTTATGGAAACTTATTCAATTGGCTTCAACATATTGGGGTTGAAAATAAACAGGGACAAATTGGAGTTGATGAAGCTGAAGATGTTGTAAAAAAACTACAGTTAAAATCTTACGAGGGAGGTTTTAAAATAATGATTGTTTGGATGGCGGAAAAAATGAATATTGCCGCTTCTAATAAATTATTAAAATTAATAGAAGAACCTCCAAGTAAAACTATTTTCATATTAGTTACTGAAGATGAAGGCCAAATAATAAACACGATAAAATCTAGATGCCAAGCTTTACATTTTCCTTCTTTAAGTGAACAAGATATTATTGAAACTTTATTAAAAAGGGAAAGTACTAATGAAGGAGAAGCTACTAGAATAGCTCATCAGGCTGAAGGAAACTATAACAAAGCAGTACAACTGCTTCATAATAATTCTAATGATATTATTTTTGAAGAATGGTTTATTACTTGGATTCGAAGTGCTTTTAAAGCAAAAGGAAATGCTACTGTAATACAAGACTTAATAAAATGGTCTGAAACTATTGCTAGTACTGGTAGAGAAACTCAAAAACAATTTTTACAGTACTGTTTACAATTTTTCAGGCAAGCTTTGCTATTAAATTATGGGACTCCTGATTTGGTTTTTTTAGAAACAAAAACCCCTAACTTTCAATTAGCTAAATTTGCCCCTTTTGTGCATAGCGGCAACATACTCACTATTGAAAAAGAAATTGGAGAAGCACAATACCATATTGAGCGTAATGGAAATGCAAAAATAATTTTATTAGATTTATCCATTAAACTAACACGTCTTTTACATTCAAAAGAAGACAAAATCAAATCATAATGTTTAAAAATATTTCTCTTATTATTTGTGTGTGTTTACTTGCTATAGCCTGTAAACAAGAAAAGAAAGTTGAAAAAAACACAGAAAAAAATAACATACCTAAAGCACTACTAAAAAATTATATGGTTGGTAACTGGGAAACATCCTATATTAAAATAGAAATGCCAACTGTTAATAAAACAGATAGTTTACAAGTTTTTGAAGATGACTTTAGTAATCCTAATTCTGGAAAAGCACAATCTACCTATAAAGAAGATGGTACGTTTTCTGCATGGTTTTTGCAACCTGATGGTAAAAAGTCTGGAGTTACCAATGGTACATGGAAAACCAAAGGAGATAGTTTGTATGTAGACTATCCTTATATAGGAAAACAAGTACAAGCTTGGTATTTAATTACAAAAACCAAAGAAGGATTTGAAGGTAAAGTTATTTATGATTGGGACAATGATGGAGAATTTGATGATAAATTACTTATGAAATCCAAAAGAATAACTACTACAAATTGATAAACGTTAACAATATATCACTCCGCATTCGAATATTCTTGTCAATGATATTGTTAATATTATTGGCTTCTGTTCTTATTGTTTCTGTAACTATTTACCAGTATGATGAACAAACAAAAGAATATAATATTCAACGTTTTGGAAGAAAAGAAGATGCTACCAAACATAATATTGAAATAGAATTAAAGCGCAAAACTACTTACGCTGTAACTACGGAGAATTTATCTAAAATTTTTCAGGATAGAATATATGAAATAGCCACTGTACATAAACTAACTATTTCTATGTATGACATGAATGGTACGCTATTAAAATCATCCATTCCTTATAATTTTGATAAAGCCAAAGAAGAGCCTTTACCCAAAGAAACAATTAAGGAGTTAGCTAACAATTCTAATCATAGAATTTTAAAAAGCAGAACAGAAAAAGGAGTCACTTACCAATCATCTTATACCTATATTAATGACCCTAGATTTAAGCGAATAGGTATTCTAGAACTTCAAATTGCCCAAGACAATGAAGATCAGAAAAAAGAACTAGAAGAGTTCATGTCTCGCCTATCTATTGTTTATTTTTTAATGTTTATTCTTGCCATTATTTTAGCTTATTTTCTATCTAGTTATATCACAAGATCTATTCAAACTATTTCGGAAAAAATTAAAGAAACACGTTTAAATAAACGAAATGAAAAAATAACTTTAGGCTCTGCTAGTGCTGAAATAAATTCATTAGTTGATGCTTACAACAATATGATTGATCAGCTTGAAAATAGTGCTGTAAGATTAGCTAGAAGCGAACGCGAGCAAGCATGGAAAGAAATGGCTAAACAAGTAGCTCATGAAATTAAGAATCCGCTAACACCAATGCGTCTTTCTGTACAAAGCTTTGATCGAAGATTTAACCCAGATGATCCTAATATCCGAGAAAAAATGTCTGAATATAGTCAGACACTTATTCAACAAATCGATGTAATGAGTTCCATTGCTTCTGCCTTTTCTGACTTTGCTAAAATGCCTACACAACGTAGAGAAAAGTTAGACGTAGTAGAGGTTGTAAAACATGCTTTGGATATTTTTACCGAAGATTATATTTATTATATCCCTAAAGAAAATGAGCTTTATGCAAACTTAGATAAAACTCAACTTATACGTATTGTTACCAATTTAGTTAAAAATGCTACACAAGCTATGAAAAAAGATGGCACACAGCCAAGAATAGAAGTTAAAGTAGCTTCAGAAAATAGTAATGTAAAAATCACTGTTTCTGACAATGGAAAAGGCATTATAGAAAAGAACAAAGATTTAATTTTTGAACCTAAATTTACAACCAAAACAAGCGGCATGGGCTTAGGGTTAGCCATGATAAAAAACATAATTGAAACTTATGATGGTACAATTAGTTTTTCATCAACAGAAGGTATTGGTACTGTTTTTACGGTTATTTTACCTAAAATATAACACTACAACAACAAATAGATTATAAAGAATAGAAACATGGATTTTGATAATATTTTAATTGACCAAAAAAACGGGTTAGCTACTATAACTATTAACCGCCCTAAAAAATTAAATGCTTTAAACAAAGCAACTATTGAGGAACTACACAAAGCTTTTCAAGCTTTAAATAATGATACAAACACCAAAGTAATTATTATAACTGGTAGTGGTGAAAAAGCTTTTGTAGCTGGAGCAGATATTTCAGAGTTTGCTCATTTTTCCATAAATGAAGGTGGACAATTAGCTCAAAAGGGTCAAGAAATACTTTTTGATTTTATTGAAAACTTATCTACTCCTGTTATTGCTGCTATTAATGGGTTTGCACTAGGTGGAGGCTTAGAGTTAGCCATGGCTTGTCATTTTAGAATTGCTTCTGATAATGCTAAAATGGGATTACCAGAGGTTTCTTTAGGCGTTATTCCTGGATATGGTGGAACACAACGACTTCCTCAACTGGTAGGAAAAGGGAAAGCTATGGAATTAATTATGACTGCTGGAATGATTGATGCAAATGAGAGTAAAGAGTTAAAACTTGTTAATTATGTTACCCCGTTAAACGAATTATTACCTTTAGCTGAAAAATTAGCTCAAAAAATAATGAGAAATTCCTCTGTTGCTATTAGCAGCGCTATTAAAGCAATTAATGACAATTTTAAAGAAGGAATTAATGGCTTCCAAACTGAAATTACTGAATTTGGAAACTGCTTTGGCACAAATGATTTTAAAGAGGGAACTACTGCCTTTTTAGAAAAGAGAAAACCAAACTTCCCAGGGAACTAAACATTTTTCAAATAGAAAAACATTTAAGAAGGTTATCATAAAAAAAACAGCATCTAGGAATTTTACTAGATGCTACTTTAACTTAAGGGAAAAAAATAAAAATTGTCGAAATTTATTTAATTAATCTCAACTAGCTAAATATACATTTTAAATTTAAACAGCTATACAAAAATCACATATAATGTATATATAGTATACTTTTATGATAATATAGTATATTAACACATTTTAAATCACTGTATAAATGCAAAAGTAGGTTGAAATATGATTTTATTAAAGAGTAAATACAAAAATAGCATCTAAGTGTTTGCTTACTAGATGCCATTCTTAATTTAAGGGAATTGTAAAACTTACAGTATTAAGGGGATGTAAATTAATTACAATTCTAATATACAATTATTTTTTCATTCAAATACAATAATTACTTAAACAAGCATATATTATACAATATAAAGGTAATATTATATCAATAAGGTTGTTTTTATAAAAATGGCTGAAAACAAAAATAGCATCTAAGTGTTTGCTAACTAGATGCCATTTAATTTAAGGGAATTGTAAAAATTGTAATATCAAGGGGAATGTTAAACTTTTACACTTCAAATATAAAGCTAAATTACTGATCAACAAAACAATACATTAGATATAGATTATATAATACAATATAATGTTAATATAGTATATGTATTTATAATTTTCCATTCCATTCAGCATAAAACTGATTCAAAAACTCTTCCATATAGTTATGCCTTGCTTTTGCAATTTGTTTTCCTGTTACCGTATTCATTCTGTCTTTTAACAAAAGTAACTTCTCATAAAAATGATTGATAGTTGGCGCCTTAGATTTTTTATACTCTTCCTTAGACATTGATAAATTGGGTTCTATACCAGGATTATATAGCTCTCTATTTTTAAACCCACCATAATTAAAGCATCTAGCTATTCCAATAGCTCCTATAGCATCCAATCTATCTGCATCTTGTATTACATCCAATTCTTTTGACCTAAAATTTTGCTCAAAGTTTCCACCTTTAAATGAAATATTAACTATAATTTTCTCTACATGTACAATTACCTCATTCTCTACTCCCTCTGACAGTAAAAATTGCCTTGCTTTTTTGGGACCTTTTGTTTCATCACCATTATAAAATTTACTATCTGCTATATCATGCAACAAAGCTCCTAAACTCACAACAAATTCATCTACCTCTTCAGTTTTAGCTATTAGGAGTGAATTTCTATACACTCTTTCAACATGAAAATAATCATGACCTCCTTCTGCTCCTTTTAATGATTCTTTAACAAAATCTATTGTATTATTTATAATTTGAGTTTTATCCATATAACAAAAGTAACTAAATAAAACTCCCGAGTTTATAATAAACTCGGGAGTTTTATAATTAAAAGCTATTTGTTTTTTAAGCTAAAACGTTTCCTTTTAAAATATTTTTTTCTACTAGATATTCAGCAATCTGAACAGTATTTGTAGCTGCCCCTTTACGTAAATTATCAGCTACAATCCACATATTTAATGTATTTGACTGAGATTCGTCTCTTCTAATTCTACCAACAAAAACCTCATCTTTATTATTAGCTAAAATAGGCATTGGATATACATTTTCTTGCACATTATCTTGCACTACTACTCCATCGGTTTTCCCTAAAATATCTAATACTTTTTCAAGTTCAAAATCGTTTTCAAATTGAACATTTACAGATTCCGAATGTCCCCCAGCAGTTGGAATTCTTACCGCAGTTGCTGTAACAGAAAATGAATCGTCTCTTAAAATCTTTTTAGGTTCTTTTACTAACTTCATTTCTTCCTTAGTATAACCATTTTCTAAGAAAATATCACAGTGTGGTAATGCATTTCTACCTATTGGATGTGGGTATGCCATTTCTCCTTCAACTCCAGCTTCTTCATTATCTAATTGCTGAACCGCTTTAACTCCTGTTCCAGAAACTGATTGGTAGGTTGAAATTACAACTCGTTTCATTTTATATTCTTTATGCAATGGAGCTAAAGCCATTACCAACTGAATTGTAGAACAATTAGGGTTAGCAATAATTTTATCATCACTTGTTAAAACATCTCCATTAATTTCAGGAACCACTAACTTTTTGGTTGGATCCATTCTCCATGCTGATGAATTATCAATTACCGTTGTTCCAGCTTCAGCAAACTTAGGTGCCCATTCTAAAGAAGTAGAACCTCCTGCTGAAAACAAAGCTACATCAGGTTTCATTTCAACAGCAGTAGCCAAATTAACTACTGAATATTCTTTTCCTTGATAAGACATTAATTTACCTACTGAACGTTCAGATGCAACAGGAATTAATTCTGTTACAGGAAAGTTACGCTCAGCTAATACTTGCAACATTACATTACCTACCATTCCGGTAGCTCCTACAACTGCTACTTTCATTTTTATTTTTTTTATAGTTAAATCTTTATACAATGATTACAAAGGTTTAAAAAATTACTTTTGGTTGTATATTAAATTTATGTTTTTTTTATAAATAGTTTAATTCTTGTCATATTAACTCATAAAAGTGATATTTCAAACAGCTAAAAACCAAAAAATCTGTATTTTTGCCTTGATTTTGAAAAAAATCGACACATTTTTTGTTTAACTTAAAAAAGTATAGCATGCAACTGTACAACAAGTTAAGCGCAGAAGAACGCGCTAAATTAATTGATGAAGCCGGTAAAGACCGTCTTACCATTTCTTTTTATCAATATTACAAGATAGAAAACCCTACTTTATTTAGAAATAAGCTTTTTATTGAATGGAACGAGTTAGATGTTTTAGGAAGAACTTATGTTTCTTACGAAGGAATTAATGCACAAATTTCCGTTCCTGCAGAAAACTTCTTAACTCTAAAAAAGCAACTAGACTCCATTTCTTTCCTTAAAGACATTCGTCTTAATGTAGCTGTAGAACAAGACAATAAATCTTTTTTGAAGTTAAAGATTAAAGTTCGTAACAAAATTGTTGCTGACGGGTTAAATGATGATACGTTTGACGTAACTAACAAAGGAGTTCATTTATCAGCTTCTGAATTTAACAAAATGCTAGAAGACCCTAACACTGTTTGTGTTGATATGAGAAATCATTACGAAAGTGAAATTGGTCATTTTGAAGGTGCTGTAACTCCAGACGTAGATACTTTTAGAGATTCATTAGATATTATTGAAGAAGACTTAAAAGAACATAAAGAAGATAAAAACTTATTAATGTATTGTACAGGTGGAATACGCTGTGAAAAAGCTTCTGCTTACTACAAACATAAAGGATTTAAAAATGTTTTTCAGCTTGAAGGTGGAATTATAGAATATACAAGGCAAGTTAAATCTGAAGGTATAGAGAATAAATTTTTAGGCAAAAACTTTGTTTTTGATCATAGACGTGCTGAGCGTATTTCTGATGATGTGATTTCTAACTGCCATCAATGTGGAAAACCTTGTGATACTCATACAAATTGTGCTAATGAAGGTTGTCATTTATTATTTATTCAATGTGATGAATGTGCTGAACAAATGGAAAATACTTGTTCAACTGAATGTCAAGAAATAATACACTTACCTTATGAAGAACAAAAAGAACTTCGAAAAGGAAAACATGCTAGTAATAAAATATTTAAAAAGGGAAGATCCGAAAAATTAAAGTTTCAAAAAAAATCTTCCTAAATAACAATTAATTATTAAACACCTGAAAAACAAAATTTCAGGTGTTTTTATTTTTACTAACCCTACAAAAAACACTCTTGATACAAGCACGCATCATTCTTATGCTAAAATTTGCTTTTTACGTATCTTTGTAAAAACTTTTTAACATTGAGTAGTAAATTGAAAAAACATTTTCCATTACTAGTAAAAATTGCCTTAATATCTGTATACCTAATTTTCTTAGCTGGCTCAGTGGTTCGTATGACAGGCTCAGGTATGGGATGCCCTGATTGGCCAAAATGTTTTGGTTATTACATACCTCCTACTTCAGAAGAACAAATTACATGGCAGCCTAATACTAGTTATAAAAAAGGAATGATTATAGTTAAAGATGAAGCTTTGTTTGTTGCTGAAAACAATGTTAAAACAAACAATACTTTTGACAATAACAACTGGAAAAAATACACAAAGCACAATTACGCTAAGTTTAATAAATACCATACTTGGACAGAATACATAAACAGACTAGCATCAGTTTTATCTGGATTTGTATTTTTATTTTTAGTGTATGCAGCTTCAAAATTTTGGAAAGAAAAAAAGATAATTTCTATAATTACATATACAGCTTTCTTTTTAATGCTTTTTGAAGCTTGGCTAGGTAAAACTGTTGTTGACACCAATTTAAAACCTGCCGTAATTACTATCCATATGGTTGCTGGACTTGTAATTATCGCCTTACTATTATGGTTGTTATTTATAGTCTCAAAAAAAACAACGTCAAAAGATAATTACAACTCAATATTTAATAAGTTACTAATAGTCTCGGTTATATTTTCTTTAATACAAATAGCTATGGGAACGCAGGTTCGTCAATTTATTGATGAGCAAGTAAAACTTTATGGTTTTGAACATAAACAGTATAGCCTTTTAAATCCCAGTTTTAAATTTTATTTCCATAGATCCTTTACTATTGCTATAGTGCTGGTAAATTTAGGTATGTTTTACTTAAATCAAATTAAAAACTTAAGTTTCAAACTAGTTAACTGGATTGTCTTTTTAATTTTTTTAGAAACTATTTCAGGCATTTTAATGTATTATGCGGAGTTTCCTATAGGTACACAAGCCATACATTTATTAGCTGGTGCTGTTTTATTTGGACTACAGTTTTATTTATGGCTTCAAAGTAGAAGAAAATTAAGCTAATAAAAGGTAAAAATATAAACCTATTATTGGCAATGAAAAAACTATAATATTTATAGCACTTTTTAAATAAGAGTATCGGTTAAATTTCTTCAACCCAAAAAAAAGAATTTTCAAAGATATTAAACTAAAGACAATGGAATTTACAATAGTTAACAACCTAAAATAACCTAGACTTAATAATCCATTTGTATACACCTGTTCAAGCATTAATTTAAAAATATTAGCCATAACAATAGGAATTATAGCATAGGCATATAATGGGCAAATATCTGCATATTCGCCTTTTCCTTTTAATACTCTTCCAATTTTATATAACACAAAACTACAAAGCATACCAAAAAACAAACTAATTAAAACAGCTATTAGCAAACCATATAAATTATTGTGAAATAAACCTTCTCCTTTATTTTTAAAAAAATTCACAATACCAAAAACAGCAAAAACACCAAGGCTAATTCTATATAAATCATCTTCATATTTATCAGCTAAAAGCCTTAAACCCTTTTGGTTTTTAAAAACTAAACAGAATATTGTTTTCATTTTTTTATAGCAATTTGAAAATTCGTTAATCCCTCCATTCAAGAGTTTCCATCATACGAATCATATCATTTTTAATATATTCAACAGCAGGAAGAATTGAATCGTAGTTAGGTTTTACATAAAAAAATAATGACCCTTTTACAAAATGTTTTGTACTATCAGTTACATGAAACTGTACTTGAGAAGCTGCATTACCAGCAATTTCACACATTTTTCCATAAACTTCTGTTTCTTTATTTGTAAAATTTCTCCAAGAAATATGATCAGCTTTAACCGTATGCTCCAAGACTAACTTTTCAGCTTCCATTAATAATTCTCTCAAATTATTAGATATAGGTCTATAGGTAATATCTACCGATGCTTTTAGTTTTGGATATTTAATTTTCAACCATTTTTTAGGTAATTCTTTAATAACTGTGTTTGCAGAAATTTCAAAAAAATAAGGCCTTTTTATTCTTAAGTTTACATATTTTTGAGCTGGATATTCTAAACTTAAATATGCCTTAGGCTTGGGTGTTGTTTCTTCTCCACAGCTAAAAAAAAACATTGTTACTAACAGTAAAATTATTTTACGCATTTTTCGTCACTTTTACTTGTTTTATACGCTTTCTATCTAACGCTTCAATAGTAAACGTATAATTACTAAAGTTTATTTTCTCTCCTTTCTTTGGAAATTTACCAGACACTTCTAAGATAAATCCCGCTAACGTTTCACTTTCTCCTTTTTCTTCTTCAAACTGTTCTTCATCGTCATCTCCTAAAACTCTACAAAAATCTTTTATCGTTATTTTACCTTCAAAGATATAATTGTTCTCATCTAATTTTGAATATGACAAATCATCATCATCAAACTCATCATTAATATCCCCTACAATTTCTTCTATAACATCCTCTAAAGTTACTATACCACTAGTACCTCCATATTCATCTACAACAATTGCTAAATGTTTCTTTTTTTCTTGAAATTCGTTTAATAAGTCATCCAGCTTTTTATTTTCAGGCACAAAAAATGGTTCTCTTATTAAAGATTGCCAACTGTATGAAGATTTATTTAAATGTTTCAGTAAATCTTTGGCATATAAAACACCAGTTATATTATCTATATTTTCTTTGTAAACAGGATTTCTAGAATAACCGTTCTTCAAAATTATCTTAAGTACTTCTTCATAACTTGTATCGTCTGCTATAGCACATACATCAGTTCGAGGTTTCATAATCTGAACTGTTTCCGTATTTCCAAAAGTAACAATTCCTTCTAATATTTTTTGTTCCTCTTTTGTAGTAGCAGCATCCGATGTTAACTCTAATGCTTGCGATAACTTTTCTACAGATAAGCTACTGTTTTTATTTCCTAGTTTATTTTCTATTAACCCCGTTAGTTTTATAAGCGGCATACTTAATGGTGTTAAAGCCATATCTAAAAACTGAATTGGTTTTGACATAAAGTTAGCAAACTGTAATGATTTACGTGTAGCATATACCTTAGGCAACACCTCTCCAAAAAGTAAAATTAAAAAAGTAACTAAAACTACTTCTATTAAAAACTTCACTCCTTCAGATAAACCACTAAAAAATACCTCACCTAACGAAGCAAACAATAGTACAATTAGTATATTAATAAAGTTATTTGTTATAAGTATAGTTCCTAAAAGTTTTTTAGGCTTTTTTAATAAATTAACTACTACACTCTTCCCTTTTGTTTTTTCAGAAAGACGGTCTAAATCAACCTGAGAGATTGAAAAAAAAGCAACTTCAGTTCCAGAAATCAAAGCTGAACAAACTAATAAAAAGAAAAGTACTATCAGGTTTACTGAAGTTAACCAATCTATAAATAAAAAAAAATGTACTACTGATTCGGGTTCTGGATCCAAAGTTTAAAGTTTAGTTATACTAGAATGGTAAATCATCATCTTCATTATGACTTTGATCTACCTTTGGTTTAGCATCAACATTAGGCTGATTACTTACTGGTGAAGGAGAAGTTCCATTACTATTTGGGTCTTTCTTGGTAGACAAAAAGGTCATATCTTGCACTTGAATTTCTGTAGTATAACGCTTTTGCCCATCAACTTCGTATTGTCTGTTTTTTATACGTCCTTCAATATAAACCTTATCTCCTTTTACCAAATATTTTTCACATATTTCAGCTAATTTATTACGAACAACAATATTGTGCCATTCTGTATTTGTTATTCGTTCACCCGTTTGACGATTGGTATATGTTTCATTAGTAGCCAAAGGAAAACGCCCAATTGCGTTTCCTCCTTCAAAAAAATGCATTTTCACCTCGTCTCCTAAATGCCCTATAAGAATAACTTTATTAACTGTTCCAGCCAAAATTTAGTGTTTTGAGTAAATCCAAATATACAAAAATTAGCTTTTATTATTTAAGTAGGCTTTCAAAAAATTTTCTATTAAAACAGGAACAGGAAACTCTCTTACTTTATCCCAATCTACATTTACTTTTATTTTGCTTTTAGATTTAATTATCCAAAAATGAACATGTAAATGTTGATGAGAAAGTTTATGTACAATTTCTTTAGAATTAAAAAGTTTAACAGTTAATTCTCCAGTAAATAGTTCATTAAAAATTTTAGACTCTATTAATTCTTCAACCTCAATCCTTTTTTCAGACTCTAACAAAGGAAATTGATACAATCCTTGCCAAATACCTTTTCCTATTCTTTCTTCTAAGATTGTTTTACCATCAAAAGTTTCTAGAACTAAATAATTAAAAAAACGCTTTTTAATTTTAATTTTTTTCACTTTTACTGGCAAAACATTAACTTGTTTATTTTGATAAGCAACACAGCTATTAGCTAAACTACATTCAGAACAAAGAGGATTCTGAGGCTTACAATGTAAAGCTCCAAAATCCATAATAGCTTGATTATAATCACCAGGATTATCGATATCTATTAAAGATTGAGCCAGCTTTTTAAACTCCTTGATTCCTTTTGTTGTGTTTATTGGAGTTGAAACTCCAAAAAATCTTGATAAAACTCTATAAACATTACCATCTACTACTGCAACAGGTTCATTGAAACATATAGAAGCGATAGCTGAAGCTGTATAATCTCCAACACCTTTTAAGTCTAAAAGGTTTTTATAATTATCTGGAAATATACCATTTAATTCATCAACCACATATTTAGCTGCAAAATGCAAATTCCTAGCTCTTGAATAATACCCCAAACCTTGCCAAAGTTTCAATACTTTTTCCTCTTTTGCTTTTGCTAAATCAAAAACTGTAGGAAATACTTCAGTAAACTTCAAAAAATAAGGTAAACCCTGAGAAACTCTAGTTTGTTGTAACATTATTTCACTTAACCATATAAAGTATGGGTTTTGAGTCTCTCTCCATGGTAAATTTCTCTTATTATTCTCGTACCAAATAGCTAATTCTTTATAAAAAATCATCTACATTAACTCTATTTTTTTTGCGAAACTATGATAATTAAAAGCTTTTATTAACATAAATTCCTATTATTTTATTAAATTTTACTTTAAAAAGTAGGGTATTTGTACCTATATTTGTTCTAGTTTATGCCATCTCTTTGCTTTTTCAGCAAATATGGTAACAGAAAACTAAATTTTTTTAATTTAATTCAAATAATCTATGTTTAAAATTACAAAAACACTTACACTGTTTTGTTTGTTTGTTTTACATCATGTAATTGCTCAGCAAAAAGTAGTTACAGGTGTTGTGTCAGACAGCTCGGGTCCTTTACCTGGAGTTACTGTACTTATTAAAAACACTATGAAAGGTACCGAAACCGATTTCGATGGAGTTTATAACATTAAAGTAGATGAAAACGATATTATTGTTTTCAGTTACATTGGAATGCAAACTGTTGAGAAAAGTGTTAAAGGTATCAGTACTATTAATGTAGTGCTAGAAGAAGACTCAAATGTCTTAAATGAAGTAGAGGTAGTTGCTACTGGTTATGACAATATCAACAAAAAAGCCTTTACTGGTTCTGCTGCTACAATTAAAGCTGAAGACCTTAAAATTGATGGAGTTGTTGATGTTTCAAGAATGTTAGAAGGTAAAGTTGCCGGAGTTAATGTTCAAAACATTTCTGGTACTTTTGGTGCTGCCCCAAGAATAACGATTCGTGGTTCATCTTCTATCTTTGGTAACAATACTCCTTTATATGTAATTGATGGAGTAGTTCAAGAAGACATTGTTGAACAAAATTTAGATGCATTAACTTCTGGTGACGCTTCTACCTTAATTAGCTCTTCAATTGCTGGTATTAACTCTAGTGATATTAAGAAAATTGACTTATTAAAAGATGCTTCTGCTACCTCTATATATGGGGCAAGAGCAAGAAATGGTGTTGTTGTTATCACTACTAAAAGTGGTAAAAGATCAACTCCTTTAAAGGTAAAATATTCATTAGAGCAAACTGTTAGAGATATCCCTAGCTATTCTCAATATGATATTTTAGACTCTAGAGAAACTATTGGTATTTTAGAAGGTTTAAGAAGTCAAGGTTATTTAAGATTCCCTGATGTTGGTAATGCTCGTTTTTCTGGGGTATATGGTATTTTAGAAAAAAGAATCAACACTTATTTAAACAATGGAACTTTTGGAACTCCTAACGTTGTGGAAGCGAGAAATAGATTCTTAAGAGACTATGAATTAGCTAACACTAACTGGTTCAAAACATTATTTAACCAATCAATTTCTCAAAATCATTCAATCAATTTTAGTGGTGGTGGTGAGAAAAATGCTTTTTATGCTTCAGTTGGTTTCTTTAATGACCCAGGATGGACAGTAGCTGATAATGTTAATAGATTAACAGCTAATCTGAAAAACACTTTTTTCTTTTCTGATAAATTCAAATTATCATTAGCTTCAGTTGCTTCTATCAGAGAACAAAGAGCTCCAGGTACTTTCCGTAGAGAAGCTAATGTAGTTGATGGTCAATTTTCAAGAGATTTTGACATTAACCCATTTAGTTATGCTTTGAATACTTCTAGGGCTTTAAGACCTAGAGACAATAATGGAAATTACGAGTACTATACTAATAACTGGGCTCCATTTAACATTTTAGAAGAGTTAGAAAATAACTTTATAGACTTAAACGTAAGTGATATCCGTTTTCAAGCAGATGCTTCATATAAATTAACTGATCATATAACTTATGAGGTTAATGGAGCTGCCAGATATGTAAATAGCTCTAGAGAACACCAAATTAAAGAAGATTCAAATGTAGTTAGAGCATATAACTCAAATGAAACTCCTGTAATTGCAAATGCTAACATTTTCTTGTATAATGATCCAAATAATCCTGACGCTATTCCAGTTCCAGTTTTTCCTGAAGGAGGATTATATATTAAAAATGACAATAGATTGACTTCTTATTACTTAAGAAATAGTATTAAGTATGATAATACTTTTAATGAGAAACATAGTTTAAATGTATTATTAGGTCAAGATTTAAGGTATATCAATAGAGATAATAATAACTTTACTGGTTATGGGTTACAATATAATAATGGTTATACTCCGTTTACAGACCCAAGATTATTAGAAAAGGTTATTACTGATGGTGGTAATTACTTTGGTGTTGGGCAAGAAAGAGAAAGAACTGTTGCTTTCTTTGGTAAGGCTACTTATGGATTTGATGACAAATATATTTTCTCTGTTACTGGAAGATATGATGGATCCAACAGACAAGGTAGAAGCGCTAGCTCTAGATGGTTACCAACTGGTACTGTAAGTGCTAAATGGAATGCTTCTAGAGAAAAATTCTTACAAAACTCTAATACTATTAGTAATCTTCAATTTAGAGGTTCATATGGTTTAGTAGCAACTCCTGGTTCAGCTACAAATGCTTTAGCTATTTTTAGAAGTCAAATTACAGATAGACTTACTCCTTCAGAAAGAGAAACCTATTTAGACATTAATGATCTTGAAAACTCAGAGCTTACTTGGGAAAAGCAATATGAATTGAATATTGGTTTTGATCTTGGTTTATTTAACAATCGTGTAAATATAACTACAGACGTATACTCTAGAGATATTTTTGACAACATTGATTTTGTAAGAACTTCAGGTATTGGTGGTGAATTATTTAAACAAGGGAATAATGCTGATGTAGAAACTAAAGGTATTGAGTTTGGAATTACTACCAAGAACATTTCTACAGATAATTTTTCTTGGACTTCTAATTTAAACTTCTCATACTATGATCAAAAGATAACAAAACTACAAAATGAACCAAGAGTTGTAGATCTTGTAGGTGTTCAAGGTGGTAATCTTGAAGGGTATCCTATTAACTCTCTTTTCTCTTTTGATTTCCAAGGCTTAAATAATGAAGGTCTTCCTACTTTCAATTTAGCAGAAGGAGAAGATCCAACTACAGGTGTTGATTTTCAAGATTCGGAAAACATTAGTGATTATTTAGTTTTTAATGGATCAGTTATTCCTAATATTTCTGGTGGTATTTCAAATTCATTTAAATATAAAAACTGGGACTTAAATGTATTAATAACTGGTGCTGGAGGTAATGTAATTAGATTAAATCCTTCATTAGATAATTTCTACTCAGGAACTAATGTTTTTACTAAAAGCTCAATAAACAGATGGGTATTAGAAGGTGATGAAAACGTGACTAATATTCCTAAGATAGTTGATGTTAGAAATAATAACAGCTACACAAACAGTGACCTTTCTAGAGCTTATAATGCCTATAATTTCTCTACTGCTAGAGTTGCTAAAGGTGACTTTATACGTATGAAGAATATTGCTTTAGGATACAACTTAGACAGTGAATTCTTAAATAAGATTGGATTAAGCACATTTAGAATTCAAGTACAAGGAACTAACTTGTTCTTATTATATTCTGATGATAAGTTAAATGGACAAGATCCAGAATTCTACGGAACTGGTGGTGTTGCATTGCCTATTACTAGACAATATACAATGTCATTAAATATTGGAATTTAAAAAATATAAAAATGAAAATATTACAATATAAATATATAACAGCAATCGTTTCTCTTACGTTATTATTTTCTTTCGTAGGATGTAGCGAGTATTTATCTGAATTACCAGATAATAGGACAGATATAGACTCTCCTGAAAAAATTAGTGCATTAGTTACTGGAGCTTACCCTCAAGGTAACTATATGTTAATGGCAGAATTAATGTCAGACAATGCTTTCTCAAAAAACACCACAAATGGGGTAGTTAACTCTAGACTGCATGAAGATATGTTCAACTGGGAAACTTCTAATGATGATAACCAAGATACTCCGGTTTTTTATTGGTCTAATTGTTACGAAGCTATTTCTCAAGCAAACCAAGCTTTAAAATCTATTGAAGATTTAAAAGGTCAATATAATTTAAATGCACAAAAAGGAGAAGCTCTTGTAGCAAGAGCTTATGCTCATTTTATGCTAGTGAACTTCTGGGGAAAACATTACGATCCAAGTACAGCTAGTAGTGATTTAGGTGTACCTTATGTTACAGAACCTGAAACTGTATTGATAAAAAAATACAAAAGAAACACGGTTCAAGAAGTATATGATTTAGTAGAAAAAGATTTACTTGAAGGAATAAAGTTAATCGTAAAAAGAGAAAGAAATGCTAAATTTCACTTCTCAAAAGAGTCTGCTCATGCATTTGCTACAAGGTTTTATACTTTCAAAGGAGAATGGGCTAAAGCTATACAACATGCTTCTCTGGCTTTAACAGATCCTAGAAATGAAATAAGAAACCAAATAGAATTAAGAGGTTTATCTTATTCTCAACAAACTTTAAGGTATAATGGTTCATTAGAAAGAGCTAATATGTTAATTAACTCTGTTAGTTCTTGGTGGGCAAGGAATTATGCAAGTACTAACTATGGATTGATTTCTGGTTCTACAATTTTATCTTCAAACAATCCTCTTGGTAAAGCTTGGGCTTACCAAACTTTTGGAGGAAATCGTTTCTCTAATAGACCTAAGTATGATGAATATTTTAAAATTACTAATCAAAGTGCAGGAACTGGTTTCGGGTTTACCGCTCAAGTTTTATTTAGTAAAGATGAAGTTTTGTTAAATAGAGCTGAAGCTTACGCAATGTTGGGTGATTATACTAACTCTTTAAAAGATTTAACAGATTACCTATCACAAAAAACTTTAGGTTTTAATGATGGTAGCGACAATGTCACTGAAAACATGATCGTTAACACATTCCCTGTAGTTGCTGATGAATTAACACCTCCATACCCTATGGATGATAAACAAACTTCTTTTGCTAAAGCTATTTTAGAATTTAAACAAAAAGAGTTCTACCATGAAGGTATGCGTTGGTTTGATGTTAGAAGGTTTAAAATAAAAATAGAACGTGACTTTATCAAAGGTGGAGTATCTACTCCTATAACCTTAGAAAAAGATGACAATCGTAAGCAATTGCAAATACCGCAATCTGCAATAAACTTTGGTTTAACTCCTAATCCTAGATAATTATGAAAAAAATATATTTACTTATGGCAATATCTGGATTATTATTTTCTTGTAATCCAACTGATGAAAAGCTAGAGGGTAGTAATTTAGATATTAATACTCCAAATTTAAACACTACGGACCAATGGTTAAGGGATAATTACACAACTCCATATAACATTGAAGTTACATACAAATGGGATGAAGGTAGAGTTGATTTAAATAGATATTTACACCCTCCTTATTTAGAAAATGTAATTCCTGTTATGGAAATAGTAAAAACTATATGGTTAGATACTTATAGTCAAGTAGGTGGTGCAGATTTTGTTAAAAAGATTGCTCCTAGAGAACTTGTTTTAGTAGGTGGTAAAAATTTAAATGAGGATGGTACTAGAACACTTGGTTTTGCTGAAGGTGGAAAAAACATAGTACTTTTTGAAGCTGATTTAATTGACCTAAAAAGTAAAGCTAGTGTTATCCGATTTGTAGAGACTATTCAACATGAATATACACATATTCTAAATCAAACTGTACGTTTTGATGAAGAGGCTTTTAAACAAATTACACCTGCGGATTATACAGCTCAATGGTTTAACCCAGCAAATGAAACTGAAAGAGTTGATATTGCAAATAGCCTAGGTTTTATTTCTGATTATTCTAGATTAAACCACACGGAAGACTTTGCTGAAATGGTAACTGCTTTATTATCTAATTCAGCTACTGAATATGCAGCTCTTCTAAGTAATATCAGAACTCGAATCATTAACAAAGCCGTAACTGAAGCTGTTGCAGCATTAGGTTCAGGAGCAACAGCTGCACAAATTCAAATAGCTACTGATGCTGCTACAGTAACTGCAACTCCAAATGCTGATAAAGCTGTTAGTTTAATAAGACAAAAAGAAGCTATAGTTGCTGATTACTTTAAGAGAGAATTTCAAGTTGATATTTACGAGTTGCAAAGAGTTGCTTCTGAAAATATCTTAAAAGCTATTAATTAAAATTTGATATTATGAAATTATTTAAATCACATATATATCTTGCCTTGTTTACAGTTTTTTCACTGTTTATAACTAGTTGTCAAGACAATAATGATCCTGAATTATTATTTGAAGACACTCCAACGGCAAGAACTAAACAAGCTATTCAAAAATTAAGAACCGCATTAAAATCATCTGAAAACGGGTGGAAAGTTACTTACTTTACAGATGATGAACTTCTAGGTGGTTATACTTTCCTTTTTAACTTTATCAGTGATGAAGAAGTTAAAATGCATTCTGATTTTGGAAATCCTGATCCTAACAAGTTAAGTTTATATGACATCACTTTAGGATCTACCATAAAGCTTTCTTTTACTACAAAAAATGTATTACATGAATTAGCCGATGGAGATAATTATCCAGATAATGATTTAGTAGGTAGAGGTTATAAAGGTGACTTTGAGTTCTTACTTTCTTCGTATGATGGAGATGATATTATTTTTAGAGTTAATAGAGATGCTTCAAATTATTTAAGATTTAAGAAAGCAACTGCTGCTGATTGGACAGATATAGAGAAACACAAAACGATTAGAGAAAGTTTCCCTACTAACCATATGGCCTATAAAATTGGAGATAAAGTTAGTAATTTCTCTTTTAACCCTCTAAGATGGTTTGCTAGTAATACAGATAATAATGGTACTGCTGGATTTGGTGTAGGATTTACATCTACAGGAGTTGTAATTTCTCCTGCAATTGATGTTAATGGTACTAAGTATAGTGAGTTTACGTTAAGTGATGATAAGACACAATTAGTTTCTTTAGATGGAAACTTCACTATTTTCTTCTTAAAACTGCCTTTTAACATAAACCAAGAATGGTGGTCTAACGCCGCTTCAACAACTAAATCATCTCCAGCTGTTAATACAGCTCATGCTACAGCTAAGACGGCAAATACAGCTACTTGGGGAGAAACTTTATCAAATTGGGCTAGATTTGGGAATTTAGCTAGTGGTAGAAAAGGATTCTCTTTATTCTCTTTTACTGGACCAGGTAGAGGTTTTACTGCTCAGTATAATGTTGCTTTTCAAGGTGTTTTTGGAGAACCAACTCAAATAGATATTGTTAGAGTTTCTGAAGGTTTTAACTGGCGTTTTTATAGACATTTAAATCCTTTATTAGATTTATATATTGACAATGCCCCATATACTACTGAACCAACTCCTGCTGCAAGCCCAACAGAAGTGAAACTTACTAGTACAAAAGACCCTAATGTTTGGTTTATTATGGAATTATAATAAATTTTAAAACTTAAATATATTTAACCCCAATGATTTTCAAAATCTTGGGGTTTTTTTATTATATTTAATTTTTAACCTTTTAACCTTTTGGAATAGATATAATTATCATATATTTGCATCCTCAATTTTTAAAGAAAATAAATCAAAAAATATTTATAATGACAAAAGCAGATATCGTATCTAAAATTTCAGATAAGAGTGGAATCGAAAAAGCAGATGTTTTAGCAACTGTTGAAGCATTCATGGAAGAGGTAAAAGAAGCATTAGAAAATGGAGATAATGTTTACTTAAGAGGTTTTGGTAGCTTTATCATCAAAAAAAGAGCTGAAAAAACTGGTAGAAACATTTCTAAGAATACTACCATTAAAATTCCAGCACACAACATTCCTGCTTTCAAGCCTTCAAAAGTATTTACAGAAGGAGTTAAAGCTAAAGTTGCTGTAAAATAATTTTGTAACTAAAGTATTAACACAAACCATTTTTCTGGTTTTATAAAACATTTTAATTATGCCAAGTGGTAAAAAAAGAAAGAGAGCTAAAATCTCTACACACAAAAGAAAGAAAAGAGCAAGAGCAAATCGTCATAAGAAAAAGTAAGCAGTAGCTTACTTTTTCCGTTTGCTTTAAGCACTTTAAAAGTTCATTGACATTAAGGTTTAAACACCTTAAATGGTATTAAATTACCTGTTTACAATTTTTAATCCGTCTTCGTAAAATTTACGTAGGCATAAAAACTAGTTTCAGATGAAAACAGAATTAATTATTCGTTCAAATTCTTCTGATATTGATTTTGCCTTACTAAGAGATGGTAAACTTATTGAATTAAATAAAGAGACAAGCGATAATAAATTTTCAGTTGGAGACATTTTTCTTGCAAAAATAGGAAAAGTTATGACTGGTTTAAATGCCGCTTTTGTAAATGTTGGTTATCCTAAAGATGGTTTTCTACACTATCATGATTTAGGGCCGCAAGTACAATCTTTAAATAAATTCATTAAGAAAGTAAGCACAGGTAAATTCAAAGAATTCACTTTAAAAAACTTCCGTTCTGAAGAAGATATTGATAAAGACGGAGGTATTAATGATGTACTAAAATCAGGTCAAAATTTATTAGTACAGATTGTAAAAGAACCTATTTCTACCAAAGGGCCAAGAATTAGCTCTGAATTATCTATTGCTGGTAGATATTTAGTTTTAGTCCCTTTTTCTAATAGAGTATCAGTTTCGCAAAAGATAGCTGATAGTAAGGAAAAGGAACGTTTAAAGAAATTAGCAAAAAGTATAAAACCAAAAGGTTTTGGACTTATTTTACGTACTGTTGCTGAAGGTAAAAAAGTAGCAGAACTAGACAAAGATTTACAAAATTCACTTGATCGTTGGAAAAATATGTGTAAACGTATACCTAATAACAATACACCAACTAAAATTCTAAGTGAATTAAATAGAGCTTCCTCAATTTTAAGAGATGTTCTAAACGATTCTTTTACAAGTATAGTAACAAACGATGAAGCCTTAAAAGTAGAAATTAAGGAGTACCTTCAAGAAATTTACCCAGAGAAAGAAAAAATAGTGAAATTACACAGATCACAAATGCCTATTTTTGAAAAATATGGCATTGAGAGACAAATTAAAACATCGTTTGGTAAAACAGTTTCTATGAGCAAAGGTGCCTATCTAGTTATAGAGCATACTGAAGCTTTGCATGTTATTGATGTAAATAGTGGAAATCGTTCAAATAAGGCTTTAAGCCAAGAAGAAACTGCATTAGAAGTAAACTTAATTGCTGCCTCTGAAATTGCTCGTCAATTACAATTGAGAGATATGGGAGGGATTATAGTAGTTGATTTTATTGATATGAAAAGTGCTGAAAATAGACAAAAATTATATCAGCATTTAAAAGAAGCAATGTCTTTAGATAGAACAAAGCACAAAATACTTCCTCCAAGTAAATTTGGATTAGTGCAAATCACAAGACAACGCGTACGACCTGAATTACATATAAAAACAAGAGAACCTAACCCTAATAAAAATGGAGAAGTAGAAGCTCCTATTGTTTTATTAGATAAAATTGAATCAGAACTTGATCGTATAATTAATAGTGATAGGCAATACAAAAACATCACGTTAAATGTTCATCCTTTTCTTGCAGGTTACCTCACTAAAGGATTAGTTTCTATTCAAGTAAAATGGTTTTTAAAATATAAAAAGTGGATTAAGATTTTACCTAGAGATGCTTACATGTACTTACAATATAAATTCTTTTATAAAAAAAAGAACTTAAAAAGTAAGTAAGGCAAATCTTATTATGAAATAACCCCATTCTATTAATATAGAATGGGGTTTTATTTTTTATAAAAACTTGGTTTTATAATAAATCAAAACCAATATCTTTTCTATAATTCATTTTGTCAAATGAAATAGACTTAATATTATTATATGACTTTTGTAAAGCTTCTTCTATAGTATCTCCAAAAGAAGTTACTGCCATTACTCTTCCGCCACTTGTTACTACATCTTCATCAGTAACTTTTGTCCCTGCATGAAATACAATTGAATCTATAATATTTTCAAAGCCACTAATAGATTTTCCTTTTTCATAAGCTTCTGGATATCCTCCTGAGACTAACATTACTGTTGTAGCTGTTTTATTAGTTACTTTGTAAGATTTACTTTCAAGAGTTTGCGAAGCAACTCCTTCAAATAAATCAAATAAATCAGACTCTATTCTTGGTAATACAACTTCTGTTTCTGGATCTCCCATACGTACATTATATTCTATCACATATGGTTCTCCTTTTACATTCATTAAACCTATAAATATAAATCCTCTATAATCTATATTATCTTTCTGCAGTCCATTTACAGTTGGTTTTACAATCTTTTCTTCTACCTTTTGCAGAAATACATCATCTGCAAATGGAACGGGTGAAATAGCGCCCATTCCTCCTGTATTTAGCCCTGTATCTCCTTCTCCTATTCTTTTATAGTCTTTAGCAGATGGTAATATTTTATAGCTTTTACCATCTGTTAATACAAAAACAGATAATTCTATTCCTTTTAAAAATTCTTCAATTACCACAGTTGATGAAGCTTCTCCAAATTTCTGATTAGAAACCATTTCTTCTAATTCAGATTTTGCTTCTTGAATATCATTTAAGATTAAAACCCCTTTACCAGCAGCTAATCCATCAGCTTTTAATACATAAGGTGCTTCTAAAGTTTCTAAAAAAGCAAAACCTTCAGCTAAGTTTTCTTTTGTAAAAGATTGATATCTTGCTGTTGGTATATTATGCTTTTGCATAAATTGCTTTGAAAAGTCTTTACTTCCTTCTAATAATGCACCATCTTTTTTAGGCCCTATCACTGGAATATTTTTCAAGAGTTGATCTGATAAGAAAAAATCGTGAACTCCTTCAACTAAAGGTGCTTCTGGCCCCACCACTACCATGCTTATGTTATTATTCAATACAGCTTCTTTAACTGCCTTAAAGTCTGTGGGGTTTATTGGTAAGTTTTCCGCGATGTTAGCAGTACCTGCGTTTCCTGGTGCTACAAAAAGTTGTTCAACTTTATCACTCTGAGAGAGTTTGTATGCAAATGCATGTTCTCTTCCTCCTGATCCTAAAATTAAAATATTCATATTCTTGTTGTGTTGTTCTGCAAATATAAAGTCTTCCTAAAAAAAACGGACACTTAAACTGAAAAACATTAATGCTTTACATTTACAGCTTATACCGTTTCTATATTTTCTATAAGATACTCTAGGAAATTCACGTAACATATAAACTTTTCCTTGAGACGTTAAATAAACTTCACGCAGCATATAAATTTTCCTAATTAAACAATGTAAAAATTATCTTTTACTTTTTTTGAGAAGAAAAAGAACCTCCAACAGAAACAATAATCATTTCTATTAGAGGTATTGAAAATAAAAGTATTACAATAGCAATTATTGTTTAATTATTTTTTTATTAAAAATTTTATTGTCTACTGAAGTTATTCTTACTACATATATACCTTTTTTTAAGTTAGATAAACTTACTTTTCCTGAGTCCAATTTATTTAAACTAGAGACAATATTACCCCAAACATCTATCAATTTAAAATTAGACACTCTTTTATAATTACTTATAAAAACCTCTTTTTTAACAGGATTAGGATAAATTTCAAATCCTTCACTTGTCTGAGACTTTGAAAACTTATTAAGCTCATCTGTTTTTTTTACAAAATCTTGATTCAGTTTACTAGATAAAGTACAATTGTTTTCAAAATTACAGACATTATAATCTCCTATACTAGATATTTTAAAAGTATTTTTACCACCTGACACTATGGTATTAGGGCTAATTAAAATTTGATTGCTAGCTTTAAATAATTTGTTAGTATTATTAAAAACTGCCTTACAATTTAAATTTCCACTTATCTTAATATTAAAATCCTGATAAGAATCATATTCTATTGACTTACAAATATCCATAGTTGTTTTTTCTTCAAAAGCAAAACTAAAATTAGAGGTATCTGTTTGTAGAACATCATCCAATTTTAACATTCTATCATCTAAAATCAACTCATTAGTATTATGGTTGATTGAAAAGTTGCCTGAACAAAGAAAATCTATTGTATCTGGTGAATTAGCGTACATGTGATTTAAGTTCATTAATTCAAAGCCATCATTATTATCTTTTTTAAATAAATATAATCTTTCTTCTTTATACCCAGTTTTTCTGACAATGAAGAAATCTTCATTTATAAAACTAATTTCTCTAACCCCAAAATTAATCTCAATATCTTTAATCAAACTCCAACCTAAACCTTCTTTTTTGAAAACTTTTAAGTAACTACTTTTCTTAGGAACTGGCCTTCCAACCTCATCATTTCGTAGCTCCTCAACTACAAGATAATCTTTATAAGCACCTACTGTTAAAGTTTTCCCTGGCATAGGTGCACCAATATAATCATTTATGTAAGTACCAACTAGAGGTACAGAAAATTCTGAATTATAATATAATTTATTTCCTGAAGTACTTAAATCAAATTGTTTAAAAACACCTCTATTTACCTCTAAAAAGAAACTCTCATGACTCATTGAATAATTAATTTCATGATAACCAAAACTATCAGCAGCAATAAACCCTGTATAAAAACTATCAACATTAATTATAGTATTTGTCAGTTTATCAAATTTATAAACAGTAACAATCTGAGGAGTATTACTTCCAGAATGAAAATCCAAACTAGTAAAATAAATTCCTTTTTCATTTTTTATTATTTTATCTCTCATATTTCTTTTAATTGAATATTCCTTTACTAATGACCATTGTCCTTTAGATTTATTATAAATCTTAAAATTGTTACTTGATCCCATAGAAAAAACAAAAAACGTGTCGCTATCAACTATATGTACTTCTCCATAAACATTATCCAAAGCTTGTTTTTCTTGAAAATCCAGACAATTTCTCTCGTAAATTACAGTTCTTGAAAAACCAGCATTAAAGTAGGATACTATATATGTATTATCCTTAAAATCATTTTTAATGTTATGTACACCATAGTAGTGCTTATTGTAAGGGTCTGGTAACAAAAAACTTGGATCATAACAAGTTCTACAGAATAAATTAAAAGGAGGGTTATAACCTCCACCTCCAGAATTCGTAGGAGTTTCACAATAATTTTTTAAGTTTAAAACACTATTATTATATATAATAAATCTTTTGTCTTTTAAAACATCCCTCATTCGATTTTTTTGACCAATGGTAAAATTATTGTAACAATATTCTCTTTCTCTTTCCTGGTAATCCATATAATTTTGTACAACTGAACTAGATTTTCCATTACAATTATAACCTTTACATTCACCAGGAGCTATATTTTTGATACCACTTCTAGGTACATTATCAGTATCACAAATAAAATCACCTTGTAATTCACAATCAGTTTCATCGCACGAATTCCCTGACGAAATTTCCTGTGAAGAAAAGACATGAAATAAGCCCAACCAATGACCTACCTCATGAGACATAGTGTACTTATTTACTTCTGCGAAATCTATTACAACTCCATCTTTAACAGGTAAGTTTTGACTATATTTTGGTATTGGTGTCGAAGAATAACCTGCTAAATCATCATTTCCTTTGTAGTCTTTTAAATCAACTACCCATATATTTAAAAAACTATCTTCAGGAAATCCATTATCCATATGTTTCTTAATACTACTATCAACCTCAAGAAAATGCTTCTTAACATTACCAGACAGAACCATTGGTTGATAACTAGATTCTCCAAAAAACCTTTTAATACCAGTACTTTTTAATCCATAAATATTTTGTTTTGCTAAACAAAATCTCACTTTAGTATCTACTCCTTTTCCCTCTCCTGAATACCTTGTATTGAGGATGTCTATTTGATTTTGTATCACTGAACCATGAAGGTTAGCTCCTTGACCTAAACTATAATAAGCTGGATATACTAAATTAAAAACTACAGGAATATTAATAGTTTCCTCACTCTTATCTATCTGAAGTAAATTCTTCCTCTTGTTTATTATTTTATTCACCTCACCTCTTATACTTCCCTTCACTGATGAATCTAAACTATTTAAAGCATTTAAATACTGATCAGTTCCACATCTTTGTGAAAACATCTTATAACCAAAAAGTAATAAGATTATAAAAAATAGATTGTTTTTCATAAATTTTAATTTTGCTAAATTAAGTTTGTTTATTAGAAGACATTAATTAATTCTCTTCTAAAAAGCTCTCAACTTCATTTAAGTTGAGAGCTTTGTTTTTAATTAATGTTTCTATTTTTTTATTGGGCATAGCTTCCCAAACTAAACATTAATAAACCAAATACTAATACTACAAATTTCATAGCTAGTTTTTAATAAGCTTCTTTTTCAGAATTCCCCCATTCTTTAAAATAAACTGCATAACGTACATACCTTTTGGCAAGTTGCTTGTATTTATTTGATGCTCTCTTCCTTCTCCAAATTTTATTATTTTGTTTTGCATGGTTAACAATTGCCAGCTAACAATATTCTCAGTATTTGAAATATTTAATACTGTTGAAAAAGGATTTGGATATACTTTTACTTCTTCAACCTCATTAATTACAAAGCCTTCTATTTCTAGTGATGCAAAATTTTCTTTACCTCCAACTTTTCTAGCTATTGTGCAACCTTTAATAAAGGCTTTAAATTTAGACCCTGAAACTGATTTGAATCCTGGTTTCAGCATTACATTACTTCCTGCATTATAATTTGCAACTGCATTATTATGGATTATGTTAGTAGCATTTATGGTTGTTCCTGCAGAAAGGTTATGCGTTTGTCCTGAATTGATATTACTTACTACAGAAATAGTACTCATACAACTTGGTAAGTAGTTTACTATAATACTAAAGTTAAAAGAAAAACTTCCAAGTGATGTCCTAAAATGTACCGTACCAATGTAAGTATTTGTTATATTGATATTATACTGATTATTTCTAATAATTATTGGAATTACTTTTCTTTGGTACTTAGGCAATGTACCTGATGTTTGTGAAATATGTAAAGCCCCAGCTCCAGAAATGCTCCAAGTAGCATCAAGTCTCCCACTACTTATATCTACATAAACTATTCTAGTTTCTCCATATTTTACAGATACATTTTGATGGGCTGGAGTTGCTATCTGGGCAAACCCAACAAATTGCATGATAAATAAGAGTAAAAAAGCTATTATTTTTTTCATCGTTTTTTATTTAAGTTTTGACAATAAAACCCCAACCTAAACAATTTGTTTAAGTTTTTAAGGGTGGCAATTACTTATAAAGAAAACTTTTATAAGTAATTGCTTTAAATAAAAGATGATACTATTATTTAGTAGCTAACTTTTTCTCTAACGTTTTAATACGTTTTTCTTGCTCAATAGTGTATAAGGTAAGTTCTTCTATTTTCTGTAACAATAAGTTAGTCATTTCTTTTAAGTGCAATCCTTCTTCTTGAATTTTTGCTGCTGATGGAATGGCTGGTAAGTGGTGATTTTTTTTAGTAAATGCTTCTACTTCTTCTAAAGTTGGCATTTTATAATCTGCTTTTAAGGTAGATGCTCCTTCATAATACTTTTCAAAAACATAATCTGCTGGTATTTGCAAATCTACACGTACTTCTTTACTATGGATGGTACCATTAACCGTTAATTTTGAATCTGGACTTTTTGAACCAATACCAATATTACCTTCAGAATCTATTAAAAATCCTTCTCCAAAAGACTTAGTACTTTGATATATAGAAAATTTACTATTAACGCCTCCACCAACTCCATATCTCCAACTTTCTCCATTCCCATTAACTGCCTCACTTACAACTCCTCCTCCTGAAGTAGTTCTAGTTATTCTAGAAACAATAAAATCACTAGATTCAATATCTAATTTTCTCAATGGATTTCTTGTACCAATACCAATTTTTCCATCTACAATTACATCAGCATCTTTTGTAAAATAAACCTGTTTGCCCCAACTCCAATCTCCATCAATTTTTGGAGCGAAATGTAAACTTCCTGGATTATCACCTGGTGTATGTATTATCCAATCATTACCTCCTTCAAAAATAATGTCATTTTTAGCCTTTAAAAAACCTCCAACTGTAAGATCAACACGTGATATTAGATTTAAAGCAGAAACCGTTCCATTATTTTCAAACTTAATTTCTTTTGACCAATCCCAACTTCCATTAGTTTTAGGTGCTATATGCATTGAGGTTCTTCCATTATCTGGTGTGTGGAAAATCCAAGAGTTAGAGCCTCCACTTACTAAATCTTGTGCATTCATTGTAAAACATGCTACTAGTGCTACCGCACCTACAATTACTTTTTTCATAATGTTTAATTTTTAATAAATGTTTTAGTTATAATTTGTACTTTTATTTGTAATTTTTCTCGTTACAAAATTGCGGTTAATCTGTTTTTAAAAACATACCATAAACATGGTGTTTTTATGTTTATTTTTTTGAAATTATTTTTGTCAATACCTCTCCTGTTTCTGTGTACATTATTAGGTTGTATAAACCCTTGGGGTACTCTTCTAATGAGATAGCCTTACTTTTATTTAAATCAGGATTTGTTATCTCTGTTAATAAAAGCCCTACTGAATTGTATAACTGATAACGATTAATAATTATGTTTTCAGTAGAAATTGTAATACTACTTTCTGTAGGATTTGGATAAACAGTTACTTTTGAAGCAAACGGAGTGATTGGGTCTTTATCATCTCCTTTGTCTTTAATACCAATATTCGAAGGAGAATCATCACCTAATCCTATCCATATATCAAATTCATCTATATCCGTATTTTCTTCCGTTATATCTATTGCATGTTTTTCAAGAGGTATAATTTTTATAGTCCCTAAGCTATTTCCTTTTATCACAATACTTTTTCTAGCCGATAAAAAACCACTAATTTTAGTACCATTTTCATCTTCTGGTTTTATGGTAATAAAAACATCATCATTACAGTTTCCGAAGCTTATATTACAAACTTCTCCGTGTACTGGCTTACCACATTCCCATAGGAACTCTTTACAAATTTCATTTTGTTCGTTGTTGTTTTCCTGTGCATAAAAAGTCATACTGCATAGCAGTAAAAATGCACCTAGTTTTCTTGTTTTCATTCCCCCATGATTTAATACAAAGTTGCGATTAATATATTTTAAATAAAATACCATAAATATGGTATTTTTGAGAACACAAAACTAAACTTTATGTAAGAGTTAATTATATTTACACACTAATACTAACCAACAAAATTATTAACAAACAATACCTTATGAAATAGGTGTAAAATAGATAGATGAGAAATCGTTTTTTTTTAGTATTGGTGTTTTTAGCAACCTGTATTTACGCACAAAGTAATGACGAGTTTATAAGACTTCAACAAAAATTTGAACAAAATGAGTATAATAACCTAAACATTGCATATAAAATAGCTATAGAAGAAGTTTCTTTAGGTGAAAAATTACAAGACTCTACACTACTCATGCAATCTTATCATAATTTGGCTGTAATATATCTTCGTCAAAAAAAAATCAATAAGGTTTATGATTCATCAGAAAAATGTTTAACAATAGCTCAAAAACTAGACAACCCTGAATTTATAGCCAAATCGTATAATAAAATAGCAGTTGTTAAACGAAAAAAAGGAAATTATAAAGAGGCATTAACCTATCATAAAAAAGCAATAAGTATAGCAAATAAGAATGGATTTAATAACCTTAGTCACAAGATTACAAACAGTATAGCAAACTTATATAGTACCAACGGGGATTATAAAGAAGCGAAAAAGCTTATAAAAGAAAATCTAAAAAATAATAAAACAAATTTAATTAACCGTATTGCCACCTTTAGCATCTGGGGAGATATTTTAGATATTGAAAACAAAAAAGATAGTAGTATTTATTACTATACCAAAGCCCTTCTTTTATCAAAGAAAATAAAAAATAAGTATTACCAAAAAGTATTACATACGAATATTGCCTTCACCTATCTTGAGCTGAAACAATTAGTCAATGCAAAAAAACATATAGTAGCTGCCGAAACAATAGGAAAAGAAATTTTTAGCTATACAAACTTATTTCATATTAATATAGCCCTTGGTGTTTATTATGATAATACAAAAAAGTACACTAAGGCAATTAAAAAATATAAAAAAGCTATTGAAGAATACGGCTCTCATATAAGTAAATCTCAAAAATTAAAAGTATATGATCTTATTTACAGCGCTTATTATAGAAATAAGCAATTTAAAGAAACCTGTTTGTTTCAGGAAAAATTTATTCTCTTAAAAGACAGTTTATTTACGGAGAATAAAAATAAAGAGTTTGAACGCTTAAAAACGGAGTATGAAGTTGAGAAGAAAAACAGTAAAATTCAACTTTTAAAAAAGGAAAAAGCTTTGGAAAGCCAGCGTAAAAAATTGATTTTGATTATAGGTTTATTACTTTTAATCCCTGCCATATTAATAGCTTTCATGTATAGAAACCGAGTACAATCTCAAAAAACAATTAGAGCTAAAGAAGCTGAATTACATCAAAAAGAAAAAGAGCAGTTACAACAGCAACAAAGAATAAAACGTATTGAAGGTTATGTAGCTGGAGAAGAAAAAGAAAAAAATAGAATTGCTTTGGAATTACACGATGGTATTGGTGGACAACTTTCGGGCATTAAACATTATGCTACTTCTTTAGAGGATAGTAAAGAGAAAACGATACTTTTAAAAGATTTAAGCAATGTAACTAAAGAAGTTCGTTTATTATCACATAGCTTGAGTTCTAGCTATAGTATGCAACAACCTTTAACGGATTTATTACAAGTATTACAAGAGCAGTATAAAAATCATTTTAAAACTGAGATTTCTATTTATCCTGAGGAAGCTTTGCAAAAGGTTTCGGATAAAACGAAGCATTTTTTACACCGAACACTTCAGGAATTAATTAATAATATTTACAAGCATGCCAATGCGAATTTGGTCACTATTTCGTTAACTATTATTGATGATATTATTCTTATGATTGAAGATAATGGTATTGGTTTTGATACTTCTGTTAAAAGTAAAGGAATTGGTTTACATAATATTCAAGAACGTGTTGATAATTTACAGGGAGAACTTTCTATAGATAGTACTTCTGGACATGGAACAACTATTATTGTTAAAATACCTATTGGTTTAGTAAATTAAAATGATAAATATTTAGATATAATAATCTTTCGACTTCGTACAAGGTACGATTTGGATTATTGTACAAAGAATGAATATATAATAAAAATACTATGGAAAAAATAACAATCGTTTTAGTAGATGATCATACGTTGTTTTTAGAAGGTTTAAAAGCAGCTTTAAAACCATATAATTTCATTGAAATAGTTGCTACTTTTAATACAGCAAATAAAGCATTAAACTTTCTTAAAAAAGAAACTATTGATTTAGTGATTACAGATATCTCTATGCCTGAGTTGAATGGAATAGAGTTTATTAAAAAATTAAAAAAACAAAATTCTACTATCAAAGTAATTGCCATAAGCATGTTTAAACCTGTTCATTTTGAGGAAAATTTTTATGACGGGTATTTATTAAAAGATGCTGAAATTAAAACTCTAGTAAATGCTATTAAAAGTGTTGTTTATGAAGACACTTCTTATTTTAGCCCTTCGATTAGCTCTTCAAACGAATTAGCTTTTTCTTCTAAAATAGTTACCAAACGTGAAAAGGAAGTGATTAATTTAATTGCTCAGGAATTTACGGTTGATGAAATTGCTGAAGCTCTTTTTTTAAGTAGACATACTGTGGAAACTCATAAGAAAAATATTTTTCTAAAACTTCAGGTAAAGTCTAACGCTGGGTTGATTCAAAAGGCAATTCAGTTGGGAGTACTTAACTAATTCCCCATTTATTAAAATATTTAAAAGCTGAAGAAATATGGTATAAAAG
The DNA here is from genome assembly GCF_964036645.1 of Tenacibaculum sp. 190524A02b. Lineage (NCBI taxonomy): Bacteria > Pseudomonadati > Bacteroidota > Flavobacteriia > Flavobacteriales > Flavobacteriaceae > Tenacibaculum > Tenacibaculum vairaonense. The sequence goes on from NZ_OZ038525.1 coordinate 3,435,690, forward strand.
TAGTTTTATTTTTTTTGAAGAGCCTTGTTTAAGATTATGATATACTTTTTCTTCTGGAAAATAGAGTTTCTTTTTTCCATACTTCTCTATTTTTTTACATATATCAATATCTTCCATGTATAAAAAATATCTTTCATCAAAACCATTTATAGCAATAAAATCCTCAGTTTTATACAATTGAAAACAACCTGTTAAATACTCTGGGTTAAAAGGTTTTGTTAAATCTCTATCATTATATTCTCCTTTCTTTATCGATTGTTCAAATAATGGTTTAAGAAAACCTAATCTCCTTATTAATAAATCGGAAATAGTCGGGTATTTCCTGCATGAAAATTGATGTTGTCCATCAGGAAATAGTACTCTAGGAGCTATCATTGCTACATCAGTATTTATCTTTAACTCTTCTATTAAATTGGGGAGAGCATCTTTTAAAAAAACAACATCTGGATTTAATATTAAATGATAATTAGATTTTTGTTTAATTCTCTCTATAACTTGATTATGTGCTTTACCAAATCCTAAGTTTCTCCTATTAGCTATATAAACTATTTCTTCTGAGTTAAATTTATTTTCAAAATCAGCAGTAAATGTATTGTCAACTAAAAATAGTCTTTTTGACAAAGGGATAGCTAAAAAGCTTTCAATAGTCTTTGTTAACTCTACTATATTTTCTTTGTAGAGTACTATAGATGCTGATATGATTACTTTGTTATTCAATATTTAATATGCCTTTTCTTCGCCAGTAAAAACATTAAAAAACGTTTGGAATACTATTTTTATATCTAGTGCCAACGACCAGTTCTCAATATAAAATATATCTAAACGTACTCTGTTTTCTATATCTGACTTTTTAATTATTTCTCCTCTATACCCACTTATTTGGGCTAGACCTGTAATTCCTGGTTTTACTTCTTTTCTTTTCATGTAATTTCTTACTTCTTTAGTAAATTTTGACGATTGTTCATTCATATGTGGCCTTGGCCCTACAACTGACATAGAACCCAAAAACACATTAAAAAATTGTGGAAATTCATCTAAACTAGTCTTCCTTAAAAAAGCTCCTATTTTAGTAACTCTACTATCATTTTTACTTGCATGTACTTTATCTGCCATATCATTTAAACGCATGGATCTAAACTTATAACAAACAAACTCACCTCCATGTAGCCCTTCTCTTTTTTGTTTAAAAATAGCTGGGCCTTTTGATTCTAATTTAATCAGAATAAATAACAAAGGATACAACCAAGACATTACAAAAATGCAAACAAGTGAAGAAAAAATAATATCAAAGATTCGTTTAATAATTCGATTTTCATTTAATTCAAAAGGCATTTTTTTCACCTTTAATATCATAGTTGCATCTCCATAATATTCAGCTACAGTATCTTTTTGATATAATTCATTAGAATTTGGAATCAATTTTACAATTCTATTATTTTTGGTTGCAAATTTTTTCACTTTTTTAAGATCACCCTTAACCATTTCTGTTAGAGAACAATATATTTCATCTACTTCATTTTCTAAAGTATAAGAAAAACTTTTCTTTAATGTTCCTAAGTACTCTTTATCATTATTCTTCGTATCTGAAAAAAAACCACAATATTGATATCCTAATTCTTTATTCATTTTAAATAAATCTATTAGCTTTTTTGCTGAACTATCGTTCCCTAAGACAATAACTTTTCTATAATTATTACCTAATCTTCTGTATTTTTTTAAAATAAAAACACCTAAAATTTTACTGACGCTTATAGATATAAAAAGAATTAATAATGTTTTGAATTGATTGTCAACTATAACTCCTTCTCTAAAAATAGAAAAATAGGTAAAAAACCCTAAAGCAAATATTAAAAATTGCCTTATTAATAAATTTACTATTCTCAAAAATGTAGTAAAACGAAAAACTTTATAAAAATTAGTAAATAATGAGGATGTAACCCAAAACAAAGATATATATCCTAAAAAATTTAGATTTAAGTATTCTTTATCTTTTACTAAAAAGACTACTAAATAAATTATTAGTAAATCAACCAACAAAAAGGCTATGTTTATATATTTTGAATATCTTTTTTTCATTATTTTTTTATTTTTCTATAAATATTTCTTAACAATTCTATATTATTTTCCATACTAAAATTTTTATCGAAAAAAACCTTTGAGTTCTTTCCCATTATATTTCTTCTTTTATCATCTTCATTCAACGATATTATTCCTCTAGCAATTTCATTAACATTTTCCTTAACAACAAAGCCATTAAATCCATCTTTAACTAAATCTTTATTCCCATCTACATCTGTAACCACACAAGGTTTTCCTAAGGCTATAGCTTCTATTACTGCATATGGCAAACCTTCATACCTAGATGTTGATATGTAAAGGTCAGATTTCCTTAAAATACCCAAGGCTTTATCTCTTTCCACCCACTCTATTAAAGTAACATTGTTATTTAATTCTTTTTCATTTATCATTTTTTTTACATTGTCTAATGATGGTGAATAAAATCCAACACCTAATATCACTAAATGAATATTTTTAACCTCTTTCTTTACTTCAAAAATAGTTTCTATCAAAAGTTCTGTGTTCTTTTGATAGGATGGTCTTCCTATTGTGCAAATATAATTTAACGGTAGTTTGTACTCAAAATTATCATGTAACCTAACGGAAACATTCTCTATTGAATTATTCCATAGAAGTACTTTTTCAATATTAAACCCTAAATCTTCTATTGTTCTTCGCTTTTCAGATTCTGAACAGCATAAAGTTTTAGATGGTAAAAATTTAAATATTTTTTCAATAAGTATATATACATTCCTCTTGATAGTTGAATCCGTACTTAAATAAGAATATGCGTGCGGTGTGTATAAAGTTGGAATTCCTAGATAAGCTCCAGCTAAACGCCCTAATATACCTGATTTTGCACTATGGCAGTGTATTACATCTGGTTTTTTATCTTTTACTATTCTTATTATCTCTTTTAAACATTGTAAATCATTAGAAGGGTTTATTTCTCTTTTTAAATTAACATGGTATTTCTCTATATCCTCGCCTAGGTTATTTTTTATTGGTATTATCTTTTCTTTTTTATTGCATATCATAACATTAGAAAAACTCTCTTTTTCTAAGAACTTAGAAAGCAACTGAATATAAACACCAACTCCTCCCACTGGTCTAGCAATATGTAATATCTTAATCATTGTGTTTAGCTTGTTTTTGACTCAAAAAAATTAAATAAAAAGTTATAAAAACAGAAATTCCTTTTTCTCTAACCAAAATAGATTCTGTCAACATTATTAATAAAAAAAAGAATAGAAATAAGCTAGAGTTAGGGTAAGAATTTTTAATAAAAAAAATGCTTAAATAGATAAAGTAAAGTAACCCAAAAACTCCCATACCTACTAAAAAATGTAAATATTGATTATGTGTGTTTATAGGATAAAAATGAATGTAACCATCTTTTTTTATTTTAGAAGAGATTTTGGTTGTTACATTTTGCATACCAATTCCTAAAAAAAAGTTTTTTTCAATCTCTTCAATAGTATATTTAGTTACTAGAAATCTCCTATACATATTTAACCATGAATTCCTAATTAGACTCTCTTTATCATCATTAATAATTGAAGTATAAATATCTTCTACCTGTTTAATACCTTTTTTAAATCTTGGTGTTTTTATTCCTAAAAAAATAGTACTAGAAAACAGTATTATCATTAGTAATGACCTCACCAATAATGAAGTGTTTAATTTTTTTAGAAAAAAAACAAATAAAATAAAAATACTTCCTAACAGTGAAATCCTTGCTCCAATATGAAATAATAATACAGTAAAAAAAATGTATATAAAAACATCTATTAAACTTGAAATATAATTATCCTTATTTAGGTTTAATATCAATATAAAACTACTTGCAACTCCAACTAACATTCCAAAATAAACATGAATCATTTCAATAGGTTCTGAAAAAAAAGTGTTAATCGGAAGTTTAGTTTTACCAAAAAAACTACTATAAATTAACATTAATATTGAACAAATTAAAACAGAACTTACAAACACTTTAACTAACTCATTGATATTAATATTGTATTTATATCTTTTTATTTTTAAAAATAATACTGGTATTAACAAAAAGTATAAAAATACATCTATTCCTATACCAAACGGAGGAAAAATAAGGTGGTTTATTAAAATAAAAATAAAAAATATAAGTACTAAAAACTCTGGCATCTTTTTATCATATCTTAACCCTTTTCTTTCTCTCTTAAACAAGTAGAAAAATATTAAAAGAGAGATTAAATAAACTTTAGCTAAAACACTAAATAAAACCAAAGAATATATAAAAAGGTAAAAAAAACTATAAAAAAAATCAACTTCTTTAATTTTTTCTTTTTTTAGCCTGTAAATCTGAAATAAAGTTAAAACTATAATTAGAGGAAGCGTAAGTACATTAGTTTGTACAAACGTAATAGAAGATAGAATAAACAAAAATAAAATGTTTAGGTCTTTTTTGAGATAAAATAAAAACTTAAAATTAAGCATAACTCGTTAATAATTAATTTTGAAATTTATCATAATATAATGCAAAATATATTATTGGGAAAAATCCCATTTTATGCCTTATAGCCGACCCCAAGTCTGGTTCAAAAACTCCCTGAACAATAAAAAAAGAAAATAAAATATAAAAAATCCATATCTCTTGGTTATTAAAAACTCCCTTTTTTAAACATCTTTCATATCTAATAAATAGTATTATGAAAATTAAAAGCTGCCAAAGTATAAAAGCTAAAATTTGAGGAGAAAAAATATGTTTTAAACCATTTACTGGTAAATTAACTGAAAAAAAACCATAGATAATACCAAAAGATTCTCCATACCAATATTCAGTATCAATTGGAGACATTATCATCGAATTACTTGCTTCTCCATTAATCCTTGAAAGATTATAACTTTCCCTTGTTTTATTTGATATAAACTGTCCTTTTATAATCCCATAACTTAAAGATATACATATTGCTGTTATTAATCCATACGCAATAGTTGCTATTCTTTTGTTCTTTATATTTATTTTACTTACTGCCCAAAAAATTAGAGATAAGAACGCTATAAGTATATAATATTCTCTGAAGAAAACACCAAAAAACACCAGCAACAATAACACCAAGAAAACGGTTTTTTTAAATCTAAATTTTTGATTCTTTAAAATTAAAACCACCATTGACAAATAAATGTAATTAATAAATTCTTTTGTAGGCATGCATAAAAAAACAGCAACCATAACAAAACTCAGATAAGTAATTATATTTTTTGCTGTGATTATATCAAATTTCTTAGGTACTCCAATTCTATATGTCAAATAAGTTACTATCGAATATTGAAACAGACCAATTATAGAAAAGTGTAAATTACCTATGCCTGTTAAACGATAAAACAGAATTGTAAAAGGGTAACTACCTACCCAACCTATCTCATTATACTTATCGAATAATATAGTTTCAGTATCAAAGAAAAAGCGTTCAGGCAAGAAAAAAAAACCCATCATTGCTATAACTCCGCCTATTAGAGACAAGAGTAAAAAAGTAAGTTTTGATTTATTAACGAAAAACTTCATAATAAAACCTAATGATTCAACATGTTTAATTAAATATTACTTGTTCAATTCTAATTGATATTTCAGCCCATGACAATTTTGTTCTTTTTAGCTTCAGTTTATTTTTAATATCATTTATTTTTTGATAATCATTAAATACTGTTCTTATCTTAGCTGCTAAATCCTCCTCATTTGGTTCACTCCAAAAACATTCATCCTTTTCTAGCTGTTCTGAAAAACCTCCTACATTTGTACAAATCATTGGTAATTCTGAAAATATCCCCAATGATATTACACCAGATTGAGTTGCTTCAGTATAAGGCAATACAAGTAAATCTGCCCAACTTAATAAATCTCCTATTTCTTTTTCAGTAAGATACTTATCAAGTATTTCTATTTTACTATGATCTATATATTTAACTTGGTAATTACTTTTACCAGCTATAATTAATTTATCATAATAACTTTCAGAAAGAATTGCACTATTCATTAATAACTCTATTCCTTTATACTTATCAATTCTTCCCAGAAAAAGAATATTTCTTGTTTCATTATATTTACTTTCCTTTTTTACAAACTCATTTTCAATTATTGGATGTGGGATTACATACCTCTTTTTATTAGATTCTATTTTATCTTCAACTATTTTTTTTACATAATTCGTTAAAAAAATATACTCAGAAGTATTTTTTAATCTAATATTAGAGAGTAATTGGGTAAAAAAATTCTTTTCTCCTTTATGTAAAACACCATCATGTACAGTAAAGACAACCTTTCTTTTAAAAAGCTTAAAAATAAAAATAAATAATATGTCCCAAAAATGCTTATAGGGTAAATAAAGTGTATGATAGTCTTTATAAATTCGAGGTAATAAAAATAAAACCCTTAAAGGTAAATAAAAAAATGTGCTTAAAACAAATGAAAACTTATTTGTATAAGTATAAAACTCGATTGAGTTTTTTATTCTCCTCTTAATAAACCTATTCTTAGATACTAATATATCATAATTATCACAATCAAAGTTAGATACTATATTCTCAGCATAAATTGGTAGAGAACCAGACCTTCCCAAAGATAAAATTAAGACCTTTTCCATTTTCAATTATTTTAAAAACACTTTTACTTTGTCCTTTCTATATATATAAAACGTTGATACTATATTCCAAAAAAACAAACTACAGCTAAAAGATATTGCAGCTCCTTTCATACCGTAAATAGGAATTAGAAAACGATTGAGTATAAAATTTATTACAACAGACATAATCAAAATATTTTGAAATGCTTTTTGCTTTCCTGTCATATTCAAATAAACTCCAACACTTCCAAAAACGGTACATATTCCCTGACTTACTACCATAATTATTAAAGCTTCTTTAGACTCTACATACTTTTCTCCAAACAAATAAAGAATTCTTTCACTAAAAAAAATTACAATAAGAATTAAAGGAAGTGATAACACTACTATCAATCTTGAGCTTTTCACTAAAAGTTTACTTAGTTTTTTAAAATCTTGACTCTTATAAAGCTCAGCTATTTTTGATGAAACATTTATATTAATAGTATTAATTATCATTGATAATATTAAAACAAATTTCACAGCTACACTATAATAAGCTACAACTTCATCCCCTTTATATTTTTTTAACAACATTACATCAATGCTTAATAATAAAAAAAAAGCCATATTACTTATCGCCATTGGATATGATGTTTTAAAAACTTCTCTATTAGAAATACGTCCTTTTTTAAAGGAAGTAAAGTTCATCCTCTTCATCTTAATAAAAAGCAAACCTGTTGAAATAATAGAGATAAAAACAAAACCATATAAAAACAATATAATTAACAACTCTTGTTTGTTAAATATTGAAAGTAAAATTGCACCTAAAAAAAAGGGGGCATACTTTATTATATTTCTAAATAACTCTGATAAAGAAACTAAATTAATTGCCCTAAAAAATTCTGTATTTAATATACTCAAACAATAGAAAAATAAGATTAAAGTACCATTTAAAATTAAAAAATACATGCTTGAATCTTGAAAAAATAAGTTGACATTTTTTTTTCCTAATATTATTAAAATAATAATAGGAAATAAGGTAGCTAAAAGAATTAACTTAATCATTGTATAATAAACCCCTTTTAAATCTTTAGATCTATTTACACTACTTAATTTTCCTGAAAAATATAAAATTGAATGGTCAGTTCCTAGCAGACAAATACTCCCAACTACAAGTAAAAAAGATCTAATAAAATCATATTTACCTACTAAACTAGCTGAGTAATTATTAGTCAAATATAAAGTTAAACCAAATAATAAACAAACACCTAAAACCCTAAAAAAAAGAACTATAACTGTTTGCTGTATTAATCTACCTTTAAACATTTTTATCTTTTTATAAATAATGAGAGTTCGCCCAATTAAAATCTATTAATATTTTGTATGAGATATCTATATACAATTAAATGTTAATTACTTTTTTTATAACCGTTAAGATACCTATTAAGCATCCCTCCCAATAAATATAAAATCATTACACCTAAAGCTAACAAAGCAACCTGAACAAATTTGTACTTAGAAACCCCTTTTATTTCATACCCTATTGGTTGAAAATTAGAGATTACGTTCACTACTTCAGACTTTTCTGATTTCTCTACGCTTACCGCTTTTAGTTCTTTATTAAGTTTTAAAGACGTTGAAAACAAATCCAGTTCTTTGTTATTTTGTTTACTATTTCCCAAATCTATATTTGTGCCTTGACTAACTGATTTCGCTTCTTCTAGTAGTACTTTTTTGTATAAATTATGTAACGAATCTGTTTGAGAAAGATTTTTCCTCAATAACTTATCCGTTCTGTTTAAGTTTTCATTCGTTAATTCTTTCAACTTATTGAAATAACTATTTTCTGTGATAGAAGAAATAATCACCTCATCTAACTTAGTAAACACGTCATTTTTAGTTGCTTTAACTTCAAGATTATGTACTTTATAATCGTATTTGGTAAATGATTTTTTAAAATCTAAAAACGTAAAACTCTTCGCTGTTAGTGTATCAATAGATAAAATTAGCTCGTCATAAGTAGTAACAATATCATTACTATTTTCAACAGGTTCTATTATAAACTTTTGTAAGGATTTTGCTTCTTCCTCATTGATATTAAATGTTTTTACTAATAAAGGAATATTTTCTTGCTTTACTAAGTTATTATAAAACTCAACATTATTATATAATTGTCTAGCACTATCAAAATTTGTTTGTACTAAAAGATTAGATCCATATTTTTTATCTTCTTTTACATCAATTATTAAACCTAAACCAGCTCCAATTACCATAGCTATTCCAAGTTTTAAAAAATTCTTTTTGAAAAAAAGAAGAATTAATATTAAAAAATGAAAAATTCCTACAAAGATTCCTCCAATAAAGTTGAAAAACTTAGTAAATCCTTTACCTATTAATACAAATAAGGAACCTAAATCTACTTCTTCTTCGTGTTTGTTAGCACTCATGTTCTAAAAAATTTGTTCTATTATTTTTTGTGTTATTGCATATGTTGGTGTTACTCCACTCATCCCTAAACCTCCTGAGGCTAAAGTTGCACCTGTTTCTAATGGATTATCAGATGCATAATAGGCATAACGCACTTTTACATTTTCAGAAATATTTCCTCTAATTCTTGAAGCAGATTGAATGGCTTTTTGATAATGAGCCCCTTCCATTTCTAGTCCTATAACGTTCCAAGTAGAATCATGGAAAAACTTTAATAAGTCTTTATTTTGTAAAGATGTTCCTAATACTGTAACCATAGCACCATCAAAAACCTGAACACCAAAACCTTCTAAATCTAATTTTGATAACTCATTACGGAAAGGATAATTATCTGCTGTTCCTTCGAAAATATGAGAAGACGGAATCATTATATCTCCTTTTCCTCCTTCTAAAATTCCAGCTTTACCCATTATAGAAATCGACTCTACGTTTAAATGAACCTTGCCTTCTTTAGTTTTATACGGCTTTAACAATTCATCCATTGTTTCATAAGCCTGCTCTCCAAAAGCATAGTCCATAACTATAATAACAGGGTCTTTATCTACAGAATTTATCTTACTAAAAGACGTAGAGCTTATATCAATTTTTTTAGTATCAATAATTTGTACATTAATGTTAGTTCCTGAGGTATCTTTTAAATAAATCAATCCGTTTTCAGAAGCATATTGTTTAACTTTTTTCTGTAAAGACTCACTATTTGAATTACTTAACAACTCAAACAAAGCAAAACCTTCGTGCTTTTTAGCTTCTGTTGGTAATGCGTTTTTAGCATAAACTGTATTCATTACACTATGCATATTGGCACTAATAATATGAATTGGTCTATTAATTAAATTATTTTGAACTAAGGTTTCTTTTATGTTGTTTGCCCAGATTTCTCCGTAAAAATGATGTCCTATTTCTTCAATTAAAACCGAACTAAATTTTATAGATCTTTTTTGGTCTAATAACACTTCATTGATTGCCAATTTGCCAAGCCAATAAATAAGATGTAAAAACCTATTAGGGTTCTCTTGTGATGCAAACGAATTATATACATCATAAACCTCATCATAGGTTCTACCTAAAATATTACCAAGATGAACTATTATTACATCTTTTTCTTCATCAGTAAGTGTTTTATTATGAAGCACCACTTCTTCTAAGTGCATCCATTCTCTAATAAACTTTGTTCCTGAACTACCAATAGAAACCCTATCTTTTATTTTATGAGATTCAATAAATAAAAAGGTAAGATGCGTAAGAATATCATAGATTTCAGATCGACCTCTTGTGATTTCAATATTCATTTGATCTTTATCTATTCGGTAACAGTTTCGTCTTCTTTTTGGGGGTACTATTGCCTTAAAACGTGAATTACGATATCCTTCATCAGCTGTTAAGTTGATAAACTGACATTCTTCAATTCCTTCAGGCAGTCTTTCTATCACATAAATCAACCCATTAAGTTCTGTTTTATCTTCTGCTATAGACCCATAAATTTCAGGACGCAATGCTAATAATGATTTCCTTAATGTTTCTCCAGAAACTCCCATTGGCTTATAAAATCCACGGCTAAATAAATGTCGCATAGATATATATAAACGCTCAATTGCATTTGTTGATTCTTGTGCTCTAGTTCTTTCTTTCTGGTTTGGTTTTGACATATATTTCAATCAAAAATTAAGTTATATAACTGTTTTATTTTTTAAGTATTGTGTTATACTTATTCTTGTTTTTTAATAAAGCTGTAGCTTTTTTAATTGTAACATCGTTTTTTAATTGATGTTTATACATTCCTTCTTTATAAAAAGAACGTTTAATAATTTCTTTTTCTATTTCATTTAAAAGTATTTCATCATTCTCTTCCAATTTTTTTATTTTAGCTTGTTTTAGCTTTCTCACAATACTTTTATAATCAGAATCAATTTCTACTTTTTCTTTTGATACTTTGTACGCTCTTTTAAAAATTCTTTCTTCTTTAGTTAGAAAAGTAGTATCAACTGTTAATAAATATGTTTTAAAATCTTCTAACTTTGGTTTTGTAAATTTAAATCTAAGTGAATCTACAACAGGTTTGGTCTTTAAATAATCTGTAACAAAATTAAATACTGCTCTTGATTTTAATAAATCTTTAATCGTTTTGTTTTTTTCAGCATGCTCCAAACTAACATCTGGAGTAACTCCTCCTCCATCATAAACTGGTCTCCCATTTTCTGTAGTAAACTTATTTATAACTCCTTCAGAAAAAGATGGAACTTTTCCTGTTTTAGCATCTCTATTAGCATAGTCTAACTCTTGAATACACCTTCCACTTGGCGTATAATACTTAGAAATAGTTACTTTCATTTGGGTGCCGTAGTTTAATTTAAAATAACGTTGTACTAAACCTTTACCAAAAGAACGATTCCCCATGACTACAGCCCTGTCATAATCTTGTAATGCTCCTGATACAATTTCTGAAGCTGAAGCAGATCTATCATCTATCAAAACCACCATTGGCATTTCAATATCCAATGGTTCTCTATTTGTTTTGTATGACCTACTATTCTTTTTTATTTTACCTCTAGTATCTACCACTTTTTTATCTCTAGGGATAAACAAATTCGTAATATTCACTGCATCTAAAAGAGAGCCTCCAGGATTGCTTCTTAAATCAAAAACTAGCTTTTTCATTCCTTGCTCTTTTAAATTTTTGATAGCCTTTCTAACCTCCTCGGTAGCTTTCATACTTGTAAACCTTGTTAATACCACATAACCAGTTTCTGCATCAATCATATCATAAAAAGGCACTGGGTTTACAACTACTTTATCTAACTTTAAATTAAAATTTAAATTTTTACTTCCTCTAACTACCTTTAAAGATATCTCCTTATTAGGTGTACCCTTTAGCATTTGTGATAATTGCTCTCTTTCTAAATCTTTCAGTTCTTGCCCATCAACATTAACAATAATATCACCAGCTTTTAAACCTGCTTTATCAGCAGAAAAACCTTTATAAATTTCTGATAAAATAATTCCTTTTTTGGTATAGTAAGAAAGTACTCCAATTCCTCCATATTCTCCTTCTCTTCTTATACGTGCATCTTCTACATCTTGCTCATTATAAAAATTAGTATATGGATCTAAGTTTTTAAGTGTATTCTTTATCGCTTTATCGGTTAAGTCTCCCGGATTAATTTCATCAATATAGTTTATATTTAACTCTTTAAAAAGGTTATTATAAATCTCTATCTGTTTTGCTATTTCAAAAAAACGAGATTGAAATGAAAAGAAAATGGTAATTACTACCAAACCAATAAGAGTAACTATATTTTTATTGTTCATTTGTCTTAATTTCATCTAAAAAAACTGCTATTATTTTCTTCATTTTGTGTTCAATATCTGCATATTCCCACTCATTCTTTGCAAGATAAGAAATCATAAACACATAGTGTTTATCTACTTCCGAATAAATAGTATGTTTTTCCTTACGGTAACTTTCTCTTAACAAGCGCTTGATTCTATTTCTATCAACAGCTTTTTTAAAATTACGTTTAGGTACTGAAACTCCGACTTGGACAGGGTAGTTAGATGTATGTTCCGCTTGAATATATACCATTCTTAGCGGAAAAACCTTGATGGATTTTCCTTCTTCATATAACTTGCCAATTAGCTTTCGGCTTTTTAATCGTTCTTCTTTTCCTAAAGTAAATTTCATAAAGTGCAAACATACGTAAAACCAAAATAAATAATCATTTTATTTAAGTATTTTTGAACAAATTCTGTACGAAAAATATGAAACCTGATTTATTCCAATCTCCAGATTACTACCAAATAGATGATTTACTGACCGATGAGCATAAGTTAGTACGAGACTCAGCACAAACTTGGGTTAAAAAAAACGTATCACCTATTATTGAAACGTATGCTCAAAAAGCACAATTCCCTGATCAACTCATTGGTGGATTGGCTGAAGTTGGCGCTTTTGGTTCTTATATTCCTACTGAATATGGTGGTGCTGGACTAGATCAAATTTCTTATGGCTTAATTATGCAAGAGCTAGAAAGAGGTGATAGCGGTATTCGTTCTACTGCTTCTGTGCAAACATCTTTAGTTATGGGGCCTATATATAACTATGGTAACGAAGCTCAGCGTAAAAAATATTTACCTAAACTTGCTTCTGGTGAATGGATTGGAAGTTTTGGATTAACAGAGCCTAATCATGGTTCAAACCCTGGTGGCATGGAAACCAAATTTAAAGACATGGGTGACCATTATTTATTAAATGGCGCTAAAATGTGGATTTCTAATGCACCTATTTGTAATCTTGCTGTGGTTTGGGCAAAAAACGAAGAAGGTAGAATTCACGGTTTAATTGTTGAACGTGGTATGGAAGGTTTTTCAACACCTGAAACTCATAACAAATGGTCTTTAAGGGCTTCTATTACTGGAGAATTAATTTTTGACAATGTAAAAGTACCTAAAGAAAATATTTTACCAAAAAAATCAGGACTTGGAGCTCCTTTACTATGTTTAGATGCTGCTCGTTATGGTATTGCATGGGGAGCTATTGGTGCAGCCATGGATTGTTATGACACTGCGTTGCGTTATGCAAAAGAGCGTACTCAGTTTGGTAAACCTATTGGTCAATTTCAATTACAGCAAAAAAAATTAGCTGAAATGATTACCGAAATTACCAAAGCACAACTTTTAGCTTGGCGTTTAGGAACGTTAAGAAATGAAGGGAAAGCTACTTCTGCACAAATTTCTATGGCTAAAAGAAATAATGTTGAAATGGCTCTAAATATTGCCAGAGAAGCAAGACAAGTTTTAGGTGCTATGGGAATATCTGGCGAATATTCTATTATGCGCCATGCCATGAATTTAGAAAGTGTAATTACTTATGAAGGTACTCATGATGTACATTTATTAATTACAGGTTTAGACATCACTGGATTAAATGCCTTTAAATAACATTTAAAAATTATTCATATCATTTCTAACTTTTTTCAAACAGAAATGATATGAATAGTTATTCTTGAAATTTGGTTTTCAAACCGTCAATACTGTGCTGGTTTCTTTCCTCCCAATATGTTTTGATTCCATCCTCTCCTTTCTTTTCTGCCCATTCATTTAACTGATTTCGTTCTCCTTTGTATTCGTAAAACGGAATAGACATTCCACAGGATGTCTGTACACTTTCTATGGTTACTACAAATATTTGGCGTGTCCCTGGTAATGTTGGAAATAAGTCAATATAATTAGACCATACTTCACTAGTTGGTAAAACCTCTTCAGCTTCTCCATATAATCTAACAATATTAGGAGCGCCTTCAAAAGCACAAAACATAATAGTTATTCTATTATTTGCTAACAAATGTGCAGAGGTTTCATTGCCACTTCCAGTAACACTTAACCATGCCACTTTATTCTCATCAAGTATTTTAAAAGTATCCATTCCTTTAGGAGAAAGATTTATTCTTCCTTCAGAAGCAGCGGTTGCGACAAAGAACATCTTTTGTTCTTTTATAAATTTTTGTACTCTTTGTGGTATGTTATCATAAAACTTTGCCATAGCTTATAATTAAATTTAATCTATCCAATCTTTTGTGCGTTCAACTGCTTTTTGCCATTTTTTATACAGTCTTTCTCTTTTTTCTTCAGAAAAATCTGGAGAAAATTGTTTGTCTATTCTTCTTCTTTCTATAATATCTTCTTTTTTCCATAACCCAACACAAATCCCTGCTAAATAAGCCGCTCCCATTACGGTAGTTTCAATAACTTCTGGTCTCTCAACAGATACATTTAGTATATTTGATTGAAACTGCATCAGTAAATTATTAACACAAGCTCCGCCATCTACTTTCAAAGATGTTAAGGCTATTTTACTATCTTTTTCCATCACCATTAGCACATCTTTTGTTTGATACGCTAACGATTCTAATGTTGCCTTTATTAAATGTTCTTTTCCAGTATCTCTGGTTAATCCAAAAACAGCGCCTCTTGCATACATATCCCAATAAGGAGCTCCTAAGCCAGCAAAAGCTGGTACTACGTATACTGGATTTTCTCCTTCTACCTTTTTAGCAAATTGCTCACTTTCTTTTGCATTCTTTATAATCTTCAATCCATCACGTAACCATTGAATGGCTGATCCGGCTACAAAAACACTTCCTTCTAATGCATAATATACTTTATTATCAATTCCCCAAGCTATAGTTGTTAATAATCCATTTTCAGAATACTCTATATTTTCTCCTGTATTTAATAACATAAAACACCCTGTACCATATGTGTTTTTAGCTTCTCCTTTTTGAAAACATGCCTGACCAAATAATGCCGCTTGTTGGTCTCCTGCTATACCTGATATAGGAATAGAAACTCCATTTAATTCAAAATTTCCAAAATGATACGAAGAAGGTTTCACCTCAGGCAACAATGCTAAAGGAATATCCAACGCCTTGAGAAGTTTAGCATCCCAAGATAATTTTTTAATATCATACAGCATTGTTCTTGATGCATTACTATAATCCGTTGCATGCACTTTACCATCTGTTAAATTCCATAACAACCAAGTATCAATGGTACCAAATAGTAAATTATCTTTTTCTGCTTCCTCCTTTGCTCCTTTTACATTTTTTAGAATCCAATGAATTTTTGTTGCAGAAAAATAACTATCAATCACCAACCCTGTTGTTTCCCTAACATAATTATCAAATCCATTATTTTTTAAATCTTCACAAATAGCTGCTGTTCTCTTATCTTGCCAAACAATAGCATTATATATTGGTTTTCCTGTTTTTTTATTCCAAACTACCGTAGTTTCTCTTTGGTTGGTTATACCAATACCCGCAATCTCATTAGCTTCTATTTTTGATTTTTCTAGTACTTTTTTTAAAGTAGTTAATTGTGTTTCTAAAATTTCTTCTGCCTCATGTTCCACCCAACCAGATTCGGGAAATATTTGTGTAAACTCTAGTTGTTCCATAGCTACAATTTCTCCTTTCTCATTAATAATTACAGTTCTTGAACTCGTAGTTCCTTGATCTAAAGCTATAATGTACTTTTTCGGCATTTAGTTAATTTTAAAAACAGCAATTTACAACATCCTATTTAATAAAAAAACCTCTCAATGTTAACTGAGAGGCTTTCGTATAATCCTATTGTGTTTACTAGTGGCTTAATGCATAACTAGCTCCTTTTCCAAATTCTGATAAGATGTTTACTAATTTAAGTGTTGCTTTTTTAATGTTGTTAAGTAATTTTTTTTCCATGATAATTGATTTTAAATTTTTCCCTTGTGGTTATTCCCTCAAATAACCAACACAAATATACCACTGATTTACAACAACTAAAATGGAAACTCCGCAACTAAAAATGTTATTTTCCGCAACATCTTAACTTTACTTATATAAATCACAAAACCTCCTGAAATCCTTCCAGAAGGTGTTTGTTTTTCCCCTTAAATTATCCGCTCATATTAATGAGTGACACTGCAAAGATATATGACTAACACCTTCTATAAAATGGGTTTTCCGTAACTTAAAATGTTATTTTCCGCTCACTTTTTCTTTAGATATTTTTAATAAAAAAGCCTCCCAGTTTATACTGAAAGGCCATAGAAAAACCCTATTGTTACTACGTCTAATAAAGTGTTATATACTAATATATTTAGTTTTCTTTAGAACCTTTTAAAAGTCCTTGGAATAGAATTTTATTATCTATTTTCATGAGTTCAGATTGTATTACCTCAACTACTTTACTTCTTTCTTTTCCTTGCTTCAATAACTTATATGCCTTTTCAGCATAAGGTAAAGCTACTTTCTTAAAAGACTCATTACTCATTTCTTTTACCATAGCTTCACTCATATTAGCTCTTACTGCTCCATCTATAGTGTAAACAATTGAAAAGGCAGCACCTTTACAAATATCCTTTTTTGTTACATCTTGCCCACATATATTGGTTATACAAAACAACAATAAACTTATAAATAGTATTTTTTTCATTTTTACATTTTTAATTACTTATTGCATAACTAGCTCCTTTTCCAAATTCTGATAAGATGTTTACTAAATTAAGCGTTGCTTTTTTAATATTGTTAAGTAATTTTTTTCCCATGATAATTGATTTTAAATTTTTCCCTTGTGGTTATTCCCTCAAACAACCAACACAAATATATAACTGATTTACAGTAATTAAAATGAAAATTCCGCAACTAAAAATGTTATTTTCCGCAACATCTTAACTTTACTTATATAAATCACAAAACCTCCTGAATTTCCCTCAGAAGGTGTTTGCTTTTCCCCTTAAATTATCCGCTCATATTAATGAGTGACACTGCAAAGATATATGACCAATACCTTCTATAAAATGGGTTTTCCGCAACTAAATATGCTATTTTCCGTATAACTAAAATGTTTTAAAAAGAAAAAACCTCTCAATTAATACTGAGAGGTTTATAATTTGGTTAGTGATTTCTTTTTAATGACTTAGTGCATATCCTGCTGCTTTGCCAAATTCTGATAAAAGTGTTATAAAATTATGTGTTACTTTTTGTGTCTTGTTAAGTAATTGTTTCCCCATGATAATTGATTTTAAATTTTTCCCTTTAATGGTTATTCCCTCAAATAACCAATACAAAAGTAAACCTGATACACCACAACTAAAACGGGAATTCCGCGAATTGATTTGTCTTTTTCCGTAAGTATTGAACTTTTACACTTTCAGATAAATTAACTTGACAATTATACTTACCTGTATAAATCACAAAACCTCCTGAATTTCCCTCAGAAGGTGTTTGCTTTTCCCCTTAAATTATCCGCTCATATTAATGAGTGACACTGCAAAGATATATGACCAATACCTTCTATAAAATGGGTTTTCCGCAACTAAATATGCTATTTTCCGTATAACTAAAATGTTTTAAAAAGAAAAAACCTCTCAATTAATACTGAGAGGTTTATAATTTGGTTAGTGATTTCTTTTTAATGACTTAGCGCATATCCTGCTGCTTTGCCAAATTCTGATAAAAGTGTTATAAAATTATGTGTTACTTTTTGTGTTTTGTTAAGTAATTGTTTCCCCATGATAATTGATTTTAAATTTTTCCCTTGTGATTATTCTCTCAAATAACCAATACAAAAGTATACCTGATACACCACAACTAAAACGGGAATTCCGCGAATTGATTTGTCTTTTTCCGTAAGTATTGAACTTTTATGCTTTCAGTTAAAATGGCTAGACAACTACACATACCTGTATAAATCACAAAACCTCCTGAATTTCCCTCAGAAGGTGTTTGCTTTTCCCCTTAAATTATCCGCTCATATCAATGAGTGACACTGCAAAGATATATGACCAATACCTTCTATAAAATGGGTTTTCCGCAACTAAATATGCTATTTTCCGTTAAGTAAAGTTTCTTAAAAAAGAAAAACCTCTCAATTAATACTGAGAGGTTTATAATTTGGTTAGTGATTTCTTTTTAATGACTTAGCGCATATCCTGCTGCTTTGCCAAATTCTGATAAAAGTGTTATAAAGTTATGTCTTACTTTTTGTGTCTTGTTAAGTAATTGTTTCCCCATGATAATTGATTTTAAATTTTTCCCTTTAATGGTTATTCCCTCAAATAACCAATACAAAAGTAAACCTGATACACCACAACTAAAACGGGAATTCCGCGAATAGATTTGTCTTTTTCCGTAAGTATTGAACTTTTATGCTTTCAGATAAATTAACTTGACAATTATACTTACCTGTATAAATCACAAAACCTCCTGAAATCCCTCAGAAGGTGTTTGCTTTTCCCCTTAAATTATCCGCTCATATCAATGAGTGACACTGCAAAGGTATATGACCAATACCTTCTATAAAATGGGTTTTCCGCAACTAAAAATGTAATTTTCCGTACAAATAAAATGCTTTACAAATAAAAACCTCTCGATAGTATTCGAGAGGTCTTAGAGTCGTCTTTGTTCATCCATTATACTTGTAATTTATTTACCAGTACTAATTTCAAAATAAGACATTGTTGGTTCTTTTTATTAAAGTTTACCCGATCTAGTTTTTCAACTAATTATTCAAATAATCTTTGGCAAAATTAAATTCAAATAAATGTATCTAAAAGGGTTTTTCCGTTGTTAAAATTGTATAATTCCGCAATAAAACAATCAAGATATGTTTCCTATATAAAAACACAAAACCTCCTGAAATCCCCTCAGAAGGTGTTTGCTTTTCCCCTTAAATTATCCGCTCATGATTGAGTGACATACTACAAATTTACAAGAAGTATATTTTTCACTAAAGGGGATTTCCGCATATAAAAGTGTAGTTTTCCGTTAACCCTATTCTTAAAGTAAACTACCTCGGGGCAAGCCCATGAGGCATTTAATAAGATAATACGTTTAATTTCGAGGCAAGCCTCGGGATATTATACCCTTTGGCGGTACCAATAAATTATTCCATAAAAAAAGTCTCTTAAATTAATAAGAGACCTTTATGAATAATTAAACTACCTTAACAACAATTATCAAGGTATTAAACCCTTAGTTACTACCTTAGGTTCAAATTCTTTAATGCCTAAGTGCATAACTTGCACCTTTTCCAAATTCAGCTAAAGCTGATAAAACTCCTACTAGAGCATTTTTTACTTTTTTAAATAATTGTTTTCCCATTTTTAATATGTTTTAAATTTTTCCCTTATGGTTATTCCCTCAAATAACCAATACAAATATACCACTGATAATCAGCGTTAAAAATGGGTTTACCGTTGTTAAAACCGTAATTTTCCGCAAAACAAAACATTATAAAATACAAAACCTTCTAGATTTCCCCATCTAGAAGGTTTCATTTTCCCCTTAAATTATTCTTCTCATAAAAACGAGTAACACTACAAATATATCTTCTATTCTGTTTTTTAAAAAGGGGATTTCCGCACAAAAAAATGTAGTTTTCCGCAAAACACAACCATAAACAACTGTTTTACTGAAGCTTAAACCACATAAAAACTTAAAAACAATAAACTATGTACTTATAAATACACTTTATAATTTTCAAAGTGATAATGGGAAAATTGTAAGATACAGCAGTTAATTTTTCGACATAAAAAAAACCTTCTAGCTTAGGCCTGAAGGTTTTCTTTTAAATTTCCTCTTCTTCTCAAGGAATTTCTCCCTTTACGATTAACTCTGTAACAAAGTTATGCAACATTCAAGGGGTAGAAAAAGGGATGTCCGCACAAAAAAATGTTGTTTTCCGCAAATGAATTGCTTCCATGAAGCATCCGGGATATCTAGCCTAAATAAAAAATTATTCGATGCAAGGCATCGGGAATTAAATTTTTGGCTATCGCCCTTGCGATTAAACAACCTATTTTATAAGAACTTCGCTTTTCTTTGTATGATGATAAACAACGTTAGTTAAAGTTGTTTTTCTAGAATCAAATCTTATACCAAGATAGCTTTTTTTATACTGAAAAGCTATTTTTTGTAGTATTATTTTAATCCAAAATACCTAACTCCTTAGCCTTCAACACTAAATCAGTATTGTTATTGGCATTTAAATCTGTACGTAATTTTGCTAACTTACTTTCAATAGCTCTAATTTTAACTAAATTCCCATCAGGCTTTGTAATTACACCTTCCATATTTGAGATTTTAGTATGCCTTGGTAATTCCTTTAAAATTTGAACGGCTACATCATCCATTTGAATTTCAATCATAGCACGTTTCATTAATTTTTCATGAATTTCATGCGTGTAATACGTTTCATCATTCAACATTTTTTGAATGGCAAAGTTCAACTCGTTTGTATTACACTTTCCTTTTAAAATATAAGCTAACGGGTTTAGGTTACGTACTACATTATATACTCTATTGGTTTCTGAATGTCCAGTAATTACTCCCACTTTTATGGGTAATTTTTCTTTTTGAATAGCTTTAATCAAGTTTTCTCCACCATCAATAGTATTATTATCCGTAGCATTATCAAAACTTAAATCGGTAAAAAGTATATGAAAAGGTTCTGTATGCAGATGTGATTTTACCATATGAAAAGCCTCATCACAAGAATTGGTACTGGTTATGTCAAGTCCATCAATATCTTTAAGATATGAAAGTATTCCCTCAATAATTAGTTGATGATCATCAACAAAAAGTATTTTTATTTTATCAGACATTTAAAGGTATTTGAATATTGGTTTCAGTTCCCAAACCTACCTTACTACTAATTGCGAGTTCTCCCTTTAACTCCTCAACTCTTTCTTGTAAATTATGTAAACCGATTCCCTTTTTACTAATGGTGGTATCAAAACCAATACCATTATCAGTAATATTCAAAAATACATTTTTTTTATGTACCGAAAAAACTATCATTACTTTTGATGCTTCTGCATGTTTTTTACAGTTTTGTAAACTCTCTCTAGTACATATATATAATAGTCTTTTTAAAGTACTATCTACCTCTTCCCAATTGTGCTCATTTAAACCTTGTACAACAATTCTAAACCCTGGCTCAAAATAATCGGTAACCAAATTGATAATCTGATCTTTAAAAGAAACTTTTTTAAAACTTACACTACTTAACTGGTGCGATAAGTTTCGTACATTTTCTTTAACGGCATCCAATCTTTGGGCTTCGTCTAAAAGTTGTGAACGTTCTAGTTTTCTATGTAGTAAACGTAAATCTCCTGCTACTTCATCATGCAAGGCTTTGGCAATTTGTTTACGCTCTTGCTCTCGTGCTTGTGCTTTTTGTAATTGTGCTTGGTATAACAATTTTCTTCGTCTGAAAACAAAAAACAAAATACTAA
Source organism: Tenacibaculum sp. 190524A02b (assembly GCF_964036645.1). Classification (NCBI taxonomy): domain Bacteria; kingdom Pseudomonadati; phylum Bacteroidota; class Flavobacteriia; order Flavobacteriales; family Flavobacteriaceae; genus Tenacibaculum; species Tenacibaculum vairaonense. The sequence continues at coordinate 3,457,587 of NZ_OZ038525.1, forward strand.
ACCCTAAACCTAATAAACTGATTAATGACATTAGCCAACCAATGATTTTTTGTTGGGTTTGCCTTACTATCTCTGCTTGTTTTTTATCGTTTTCTGCTTTTAAAAAGGTGTTTTCTTCTTCTTTTTTAGTGGTTTCATAACGGATTTTTGCAAATTGGTTTTTTAAACTCCGTTCTTTCTTTATTAAACTATCATTTAGTTGTATGTATTCTTTTAAATAATTGGTTGCTTCTTCTCCTTTGCTAAGCTCAGATAATAATTCCAAAGCTTCTAACCAACGTTTATTGTTATGGGTTTGTTTTGCATACTTTAAAGCTTTAATTAAATTAAACTTAGCCAAATTAAAATCCTCACTATCAATATAATACCTGCCTATATTTACATAAACAGTACTTAATCTATTAAAATCCTTTAGCTTTTCTCTTATATCAGCAACTTCTATATATTTACCCAAAATATCTTTACTCACACCTAAAGAAGAACTGCTAACAGCAAAATTCTCTAATAGTAAGGTATAATTTTCTGGATACTTAATTTTTATGCTATCAAATGCTAGACCTTCCTCAAAATACTCTATCGCTTTTTTATGCTGGTCTCTTTTCTGGTACAGTAATCCTAAGTTGTTAAAAACTCTTAAATATCCTATTTCCTTTACTTGTTTATTATTATTTAACTTACTAACCTCATGCGCTTTATTATAATAATCTATCGCATCTTTTTTTCTATCAAACTCTTCAGATATTAAACCTAAATTATTATACAAGCTCTCTAAAAACCTAAATGATTTAATTGGCTCTAAGTAATGCAATGCTTCAATAGAACTTATTTCACTACCTAAAAAATCCTTTGCATCCCTTTGCAAAACAGCAATACTTAACAACCTCCTTCCAACTTCTAAGGAATCTTTTAAATCTTTTGATATTTTTTTTGATTCATGATAAAAATAATAAGAACTATCAGCTATAAATTTGATTCTGTGATGAAGAGCTTTAAAATGATAATATTTAGCTAAGGCGGAAGAATCCTTATATTTTCTATATAATTGTAATAATTTTTTTCCTGATTTATTTAAAGTAAAAGTATCTTTCTTATAATAAGAATCTATACCTATCTCTACCAATTTTTTTTTCCTTAAATCATAAGAACTCAACAACTCTTCACCTTGTTGAGAAAATGTAGTAGTTATCGATAAAATTATAATTATGAGAAAAAAGCGCATTAGGATACTTTAATTCTCAGTAAAAGTAACACATTCTTAACTAAGATTAAGCACATAGTAAAGTTATTTTATAAATAAAGCAACCTTTAAATGATTAAAGGTTGCTTCCTAATAGTTTTTTTTTGGTATAAGTCTATTTTCCTCCTCCTTCTCCGTCACCACTTGAACCATCACCACTTCCTCCAGTATTATCTCCAATTTTATCTTCGTCTATTGGGCTACGAAATACCACTTGCTTTTCTAATGTGTAATTACTTTTCATTTTGTTTATTTTTAATAATATTTATATAATTTTTTAAAAATAATGTTTTTTACCTAATCTTAAAAAGTTTTTCTAGTATTTATGGGAGCTTAGCGTATCATTGGATAATTTGATATTATTAAAATTATTTTTAGCTCCTATTTTTGTAAACTCATTATCAATATTTAAGCGTTTTTACATTTCGTTTTTCATACCGCATCAATTCTAAAAATTTAAACTTTGGTTCATAACTTTTATTTTTGAAGTAATTACTAGTTTTTCATAATCTCTGATTCTATTTATTCCTTTTTAGTCACTCTTTTTATTTTTTAGAGTGAAATTTATATCTGATTACTCATAGGTATCTTTTGTACACGTTTTTTTTCTGAGAAATTTTTCGTGTACAGTTACTGTACAATATTTTTTAAAATTTATTTTTTCATTGTACAGCTTTGTAACCTGAGCTCGGTTTGTATCGAATTAATAATAAATCCTTTTTAAAACTAAAATGTTAGTTCCAAGTGGAAGTATACGATTTACAATACAATAGATTTTTATTATCGAAAATTTTTCATCTTTGGAATTGTTCTCGATACATCTCCTTACAGTCGATATTCGAACTGACATCAGGTATATTAAATAAATATAAATCAAACATATAGAATCATGTTTTGATTAAATTTTATTCAAATTTAGATTTCGGGAAGCTCAATCTCCATAAAAACCATACCACTTAAAAATAAGTAAAGGAATTCACCTTATTGGTTTTACATTTTTTATTTTTGAGGTCTATTATATTTTATGGATCAAGACATCAGTTTTAAACGGATAAATAAACTTGCCATCCCTGCTTTAATTGCAGGTGTTGCAGAACCTTTGCTTTCTACCACAGATTTGGCTATTGTTGGTAATATTGACACCAATGCTACCGAAAGTATTGCGGCTATTGGTGTGGTTGGTGCTTTTTTATCCATGCTTATTTGGGTGTTTGGACAAACACGTAGTGCCATTTCTTCTATTGTTTCACAATATTTAGGAGCTAATCAACTCAATGCTATTAAAGATTTACCTGCACAAGCTATTGTTTTAGTAGTTACTACTAGCTTATTAATTCTAGGGTTAACCTATCCGTTTGCTAAAGAAATTTTTGAGTTCTATAATGCAAAAGGTACCATACTTGAATTTTCTATTGAATATTATAAAATTCGTGTTTTTGGTTTTCCTTTAACCTTATTTGTTATTGCTGTGTTTGGGGTTTTTAGAGGTTTGCAAAATACGTATTACCCTATGCTTATTGCTATTATTGGTACAGTAGTTAATATTGTTTTGGATGTTATTTTGGTATATGGAATTGAGGGATACATTCCAGCTATGAATATTCAAGGTGCTGCCTATGCTAGTGTTTTTGCTCAGTTTACTATGGCTGTTATTTCTGGGGTTTTATTATTGAAAAAAACAAGTATTTCATTACGTTTTACTTTACCTTTTAATAAGGAAACACCACGGTTTATAACCATGATTTTAAACTTATTTGTAAGAACTATTGCTCTTAATGTGGCGTTGTATTTTGCTACTTCCTATGCTACTGCTTATGGTAAAGAATACATTGCTGCTTATACTATTGGCTTAAATTTATGGCTTATGGCTGCTTTTATGATTGATGGTTATTCTAGTGCTGGTAATATACTTTCAGGAAAGTTGTTAGGCGCAAAGGCTTATGGTACTTTATTGGCTTTGGGCAAAAAATTGATTTTATATGGTTTTATTTTTGGGACTGCTTTAGGTGTAATAGGCTTTATTTTTTATCAATTTATTGGTCAAATTTTTACACAGGAAGCTCTTGTTTTAGAGCAGTTTTACACTAGTTTCTGGATTATACTAGCTATGCAACCTATTTGTGCTATTGCTTTTATTTATGATGGTATGTTTAAAGGACTTGGTGAAACTAAATATCTTAGAAATATTTTACTTTTAGCTACTTCATTGGTATTTGTGCCTGTTTTACTGGTTTTTGATTATTTTGACTATAAACTGTACGCTATTTGGATTGCTTTTTATGCTTGGATTATTGCCAGGGGAATTCCTTTAATTTTTCTGTTTAGAAAAAAGTTTGTGCCGCTTTCTAAGTAGTTTTACAAACTATAGTAATTTTTAATTGCATTATTGAATGTCATTTCGAGTGAAATTATTTGTAATACAATGGAAAATAATTTTGTATCGAGAAGTTTTCGTTTATAGAATTGTTCTCGATACACCTCCTTATAGTCGATACTCGAATTGACATACGCGAAAAAAATATTCGAAAACAGTATAACACAAGATTCTTTTAAATAAATTTCCTTAGTAACTTAAGAAAAAGTATTTCATAGACCGTATAATTGAAGAATATGATAATGGTTGAACCTTGCGACTAAAATTCCTTATTTTTGATTAAAATTTAAAAAAATGCAAACAACTCGACCTAACGGAAGTTTATATACTAAAATTGAAAACAGCATTGCTATTATTGAATTTGGGCATCCGGCTAGTAATTCTTTTCCTAGTGAATTGTTAGATAGATTGGCCAAAGAGTTTGATAAGCTTTCTGACTTAAATGAAGTTTCAATTATTGTTTTAAAGTCTGAAGGAGAACGTGCTTTTTGTGCCGGTGCTTCTTTTGATGAATTGGTAGCTATTAACAATTTAGAGAATGGAAAATATTTCTTTTCTGGTTTTGCAAATGTTATTAATGCTATGCGAAAGTGTTCTAAACTAATTGTGGGTCGTGTTCAAGGAAAAACTGTTGGCGGCGGTGTTGGTTTGGCTGCAGCTTGTGATTATGTGTTAGCTACAGAACATGCGGCTATTAAACTTTCTGAATTTACCATTGGTATTGGGCCATTTGTAATTGCTCCTGCTGTAAAACGTAAAATAGGCGTTAGCGGATTGGCTGAGCTAACGTTAGATGCGACTAGTTGGAAAAATGCCTACTGGGCAAAGGAAAAAGGATTGTATGCCAGGGTTTTTGAAAATATTGAAGATTTAGATAAAGAGCTTGTTATTTTTACTGAAAAATTAGCTTCTTATAATCCTGAAGCTTTGCTTGAAATGAAACAGGCGTTATGGGTTGGCACTGAACATTGGGATACACTACTTATTGAAAGAGCTGAAACTTCTGGAAAGCTTGTTTTATCTGATTTTACTAAAAAAGCATTAGAAAAATTTAAAAAATAAAAACAGTACGGTATTCAATATAAACTATTTAATACCGTACTTAATACCATTCATAACGTAAGTTTGCTCAATTAAACTGTCTACTTTTCTTATGAGTAAATTCACATTATAAATGGTATAACTATATAGAAAACTAAACCTATTTGTTTTTAAAATAACTTGGTTTCCAAATTAGGTTCCCAAATATTATTTTTAGTTTGTGTTTTAACGTTTTACATTTTTTTACTTCTTTATAGATATTTATATATTCTATAAAATTAATTTTAATAGGATTGTTTGTTTTTATGTTTTTGGTAAGTCCGTAAACTACTTTTTCTTGTTCTCTTTGAAATGTTCCAAAAAGTTTATCCCACAAAATAAAAACACCTCCATAATTTTTATCTAAATACTTTCGGTTGGATCCGTGGTGCACTCTATGATTGGATGGCGTATTGAATACCTCATCTAACCATCCTAATTTACCAATTCGTTCTGTATGAATCCAGGTTTGAAATTGTGCTACTAAAACCAACCCTACAATTGCCTGAAATGGTGAAAAACCTATAAGTACCATTGGTATTAAAAATGCCCACTCAAACAATCCTTCTACAATACTTAATCGCATAGAAATAGTTAAATTATAATCTTCTGAAGAATGATGAACGCTATGACTTGCCCATAAAATTCGATGCTCATGTTCTAAACGATGCATCCAATAATAGGTTAAATCTGCTACAATAAAAGCGAATACCCAAGTATAAATATTACTAGGAATTGTTATTGGAGTTATCCAATGAAAAGGCATTAAACAGATGACACCAATAGAACCTATGATTGTTTTTTCTATAAGTTGATTCATAAAGAAAATAGCAATATTCGCTAAAGTATCTTTCCATCTTCTTTTTTTTCTCAACAATACATCAATAACTATTTCTAATAGTATTAAACTTATGTTGAATATAAAAAAGTAACCTATATACAACATAATTGACGACTCTTGGAACAGTGATATTAATTTGGCAAAACTCATTTTCTTATGCTTGTTTTTTAGTTACGTATTCAGGAATAAAGTGAGAGAACCATAAAAACCACAGTAGATTTGTTAAAACCCATGGGGAATTGTTTCCTTGAAAAAAGTCGATTATATAAGGAATATAATAGATTCCCACAAAACCTAAAAAACCTAAATACCAATACTTTTGTACTTTATAATCTTTCATGTTCCCAAATTTTTAATCGTAAGAGAGATCGCCAAGAGTTTAATTTCCAGACGTCTTGCATTACATAATTTTTAAATATTTTCTACTAGATACCCGTATACATACATCGGGGTATTTCATTTTACAATACAAAAGTAGTTGTGAGTAAGGCTGGAGTGTTTGTTTATTTAAGACAAAAACAATCATCATAGCAAGAAGATATTTTTTATCTTTTGTATTTAGTTAAATGACAGGAATATAGATTTCAGTTATCAATTCTTCTTGAGGAGTATCTTCTTCATCGTTCAAATAAAACTCTAAGATTGGTGCATCTGCAAACTCTAATTGAACTTCATATATCCAATGAGCATAAATTGTATTATAGGTCTCAAAACAGCTTTCATGGCTTCCTTTATGAATAAATTTTGCATACTTTTGAGAAGGCACCTCTTGAATCTTAAACATTCCTTTTTCTTCAATCTTTTGTTTTTTAGCAAGTATAACACCAGCATTATATCTACAATTAATAGATTCCGTTATCTCATCATCATCTAAAATTTGTCCTACAACAATCGTTTCATCAGTTAATAACTTATTACTATATGCATACTTTAAAAGCTGTTTCCAAGTCTTCTCTATACCTTTTATATTTTCATAGGTTCCTTGATATTGCAAATAAAGCATTTGAAATGTTGGCAGTGTTTCAATTTCAAATCTTAATAAAGGATTGTTTTTTTTAATAGGTTCTTCTAGAATTTCATTGGTAATTTTTTGTTGTAATGTATAAGAATTCCTAAATCTTGAAGGAGTACAACGAAAATGCTTTTTAAAAGCTTTACTAAAAGCAGCCACATCACTATACCCAATTTCTAAAGCAATATCTGAAATTTCAGCATCAGAGAACTTTAAATATTCCGCAGCTTTTTCTAGTTTTCTTCTTTTAAGAAATTGACCAATAGTTTCGTGCTGTAATGCTAAAAATATTCTATTAATATTTCGATAGGAATAAAAAGAAATATCTTCAATTTCATGTACGTCGATTGATGTTTTAAAACGCGTTTCTAAAAAGTTTAACAACTTATTAAATCGCTCTACTTGTGTTTCATTTTTCATGTATGTGTTGTATCTACCAAAATTACAGTAAGTTTTTTCTTAATGGTTTGTTTATCTAGGACAAAAGGAAAAAAAACTATTGTCTTAAATGAACAAACCCACACTTAACCTAAAGTATACTTTTACCTAAAAATTTAATAAGCTTTTGTAATATGTATCGAATCACTTTATTTATTATGTTGTTTTTACTATCTCTTTCTCTTTTTTCTCAAAAAGGTTTAAAGTCAAAATTATATGGAAAATGGCAAATTGAAAGTTATGAAATACTTGGTGAAATACATCAACCTTCTTTAAAAGAACGTAATGATTATATTTTATTTAAAACCAACATGTTTTTTGAAATTTTCTCGGAAGGAAATCAAGACAAAGGATCTTGGAGTTTTAACAAAGAAGCTAAAATATCACTTATAACAGATGACAACCAAAGCTTAGAGGTTACTTTATTAAAAATCACTTCGGATTTTTTAACTATAAAGTACAATACTAAAGATTTAGACTATATTATTTTTCATTATAAAAAACAATAAGCGATGCGTTGTTTATTTTGGTTAGCTCTTTTTTCAATGGGCTTCATTCATTCTCAAAGCCCCAATACCAATACAAAAGAAACTCAAAAAACTATCCATATAGTTTCTTACAATACTATTTTTAGTAAACAGTATAAAGGATTTAAAATAAAATACTCAGAGTTTACAGATACTGAAGAGGATTTTATAATTCCTGCTGTATTTTCATTTAACAACTACCAACTAAAGTCTAATATTTTAAAAAGCAAAGGCTACAAAAGTTCTAATCAATTTTTATTAGGAGCTGGTTTAGATGGGTTTATTAAATTTTATAAAGGTTTTTATGTTGGTATTGGTGTAAATATTCCTTTTGGTTATGAAACAACTAGAAACTTGAGCAATAAACAACAATCAAAATTCTTAATTGGTTTCGAGTCTAAGCAAGGCATACGATTGATTCCTTGGAAAGAACTGGGTATTGTTTTGGGGATAAATTACAAACAGTATTTTATCAATTCTAACGTATTAAATAGAGAGTTTAACCTTGAACTAGAGCTAGGCATTAATTTTTAAGGACTTTTTAACCTTCTAAAACTAGAACTTTTAAAATCAAAATTTGTATTTTCGGCGCGTAAAAGCAGTTTAAGATGGACAATTTATTATTTGCTGGTTTAGCAGTTTTAGTTGTAATTGTGTATTTTTTTAATAAATACAGAAGTAACAAAAAGTTTAGAAGAAAGTGAGTACTATTAGAATAACTAAGCAATTTAGTTTTGAAACAGGTCATGCATTGTATGGCTATGACGGAAAGTGTAAAAATGTACATGGGCATAGTTATAAACTATCTGTTACTGTGGTTGGTAAACCAATAACTGATTCTACTAATGTAAAGTATGGAATGGTTATAGATTTTGGCGACTTAAAAAAAATAGTTAAAGAGGAAATTGTTGATGTTTTTGATCATGCTACTGTTTTTAACCAAAACACGCCTCATATTGAGTTAGCTAAAGAATTGATGGATAGAGATCATCATGTTATACTTGTTGACTACCAACCAACTAGTGAAATGATGATTATTGATTTTGCTTCTAAAATTAAAAAGAGATTACCTGAGAATATTCAGCTACATTCTTTAAAATTACAAGAAACAGATACAAGTTTCGCTGAATGGCATGCTAGTGAAAACTAGCATTTTATTTGCCATTAAATTCATTCATTGTATTTGAGAGTCCTGCAGTAATAAAAGAAGTTACTGCATTAACTGAAAAGGGGATACGTTCAATCATAGCACTTTCTTCTTCTCCACTCCATTCACCTAATACAAAGTCAACTTGTCTTCCTTTTCTATAATCAGCACCTACTCCGAAACGAAAACGAGGATACGCGCCTGTATTAAATTTATCTTGAATGTCTTTTAAACCATTATGGCCTCCAGAACTTCCTTTTCCTTTAATTCTAACCTTACCAAAATCAATATTCAAGTCGTCAGTAATTACCAATAAGTTTTCTACTTGAATATTTTCTTTTTTCATCCAATACATGACAGCTTTACCACTCAAATTCATATAAGTGTTAGGCTTTAATACAAAAACTGTTTTTCCTTTTATTTTTAACTTAGCTAGATCTCCTAGCTTTTCAGTTTCAAAACTCCCTTCGTTCTCCTTTACAAAAGCATCTACAATACGAAAACCAATATTGTGACGCGTATTATGGTATTTTTCACCAATATTTCCTAAACCTACAATTAAAAATTTTTTCATCGGATCTGTTTCTTTATCAGGTTGATTAGAATTCTTAAATACTGTTTTTAAATATGTAAAAATATTCATTGTTTTAAACTAAAAAAGCGCTACACAAGGTAACGCTTTTTATATTTTTTAAAACTAAGCTATTAACTTTCAGCTTCAGCAGCAGCTTTAGCAGCATTACGAGACATACGTACTTGAGCAACCACAGTGTTATCTGGGTGCAAGAATGTATATGCTTCATTTTTAAGCTCAGTAATATATAATTTATTACCAATTTCTAACTCAGTGATATCAGCTTCAATAAAATCTGGTAAGTCAGCTGGTAATGCTTTTACTTTTACTTTGCGCATGTTATGACGTAAAGCTCCACCAACCATAACCCCTTTAGAGCTACCTACTAATTTTACTGGAATTTCCATAGTTACTGGCTTATCTTCAAATAACTGGTAGAAATCTATGTGTAAAATTTTATCAGATACTGGGTGAAACTGAATATCTTGTAAAACAGCGTTATATGTTTTTCCTTCAAGTTCAATCGTAGCAGTGTATACATTTGGAGTATAAACTAATGGTTTGAACGCTTTTTCATCTGCTGAAAAGTGTACAGGCTTATCTCCTCCGTATAATACGCAAGGAACCTTTCCAGCATTACGTAAGGCTTTAGTTGCTACTTTACCTACGCTTTCTCTTTGAGATCCATTGATTGTAATTGACTTCATTACTTATATATTAATTATAATTTACATTAAAAATTCATCGCTAATTGATGTATTGTCTTGCACTTTGTGCATCACATCTGCGAATAAAGTGGCGCAAGATACAACTTTTATTTTAGATATCTGTCTTTTTAAAGGAATTGTGTCTGAAACAATTAACTCGGTTAATTTTGAGTTTTGAATTCGTTCATACGCTCCTCCAGAAAGTATTGGATGCGTACAAATAGCACGAACACTTAAAGCCCCTCTTTCCATCATTAAATCTGCTGCTTTTGCAAGTGTACCTCCTGTATCAATCATATCATCAACTAAGATTACATTTTTACCTTGCACATCTCCTATAAGCTCCATATGAGAAATTACGTTTGCTTTTTTACGTTGCTTATAACAAATAACCACGTCGCTTTCTAAATATTTAGAATATGCATAAGCTCTTTTAGAGCCTCCCATATCTGGGGATGCCACTGTTAAATTATCTAATTTCAAACCTTCTACGTAAGGTAAGAATATAGAAGAAGCAAATAAATGGTCTACTGGTTTTTCAAAGAATCCTTGAATCTGATCTGCATGCAAATCCATAGTCATAATTCTAGTAGCTCCAGCAGCCTCCAGTAACTTAGCAACTAATTTAGCACCAATTGCAACTCTTGGTTTATCTTTTCTATCTTGTCTTGCCCAACCAAAATATGGCATTACTGCTGTTATGTGTCTTGCAGATGCTCTTTTAGCAGCATCTAACATTAATAACATTTCCATTAAATTATCTGAAGATGGAAAAGTAGAGCCAACAATGAATACACGCCTTCCTCTTACTGATTCTTCAAAAGCTGGTTGAAATTCGCCATCACTAAATCGTGATATTTTTACATTTCCTAATTCTGTTCCAAACTTATTTGCTATGCTTTTTGCCAACTCAACGCTTTGCGAGCAAGCAAAAACCTTTGGACTTAATTGATTTGTAGACATTTACCGAAGTATATTTTTTGTATTAGTGTGTTGTGATGGAGCAAAAATAAAACTATTTTGAGAGTTTGAAAGTATTTTAATGAATTAACTAAAATATTTTATAAATTTGCCTTCCAAAATGCCAAAGTGGTGGAATTGGTAGACACGTCGGATTCAAAATCCGATGTTCGCAAGGACGTGTGGGTTCGAGTCCCACCTTTGGTACAAAAACCCGAAATCTATATATATTGGTTTCGGGTTTTTATTTTTTCTTATGTATAATTACTATTCCATTAATTGAAACTCTGGATGATTGGTTTGCCATAATAGAAATGAAATCATATTGGCTAATTCAATATTCCTTCTTTCTTTTGAGGACTCAAAACCATGTCCACTTTTAGGATCAATATCTAATAATATTGGCTTATTTGAATTGGAACATTCTTGAAGCTTAGCTGCAAGCTTAAAAGAATGCCAAGGAGAAACTCTGCTATCGCGCATCCCTACCTTTAAATATACTGCTGGGTACTTTTCTCCTTTCTTAATAGCATCATAGCTATCCATATTTTTTAAAGAGATAAAACCTAAAGAATCTTCAATAGAACCAAACTCTTTCGCGTTCTTTTTACCATTCATAGAGTGCTCTAACCTAAGGGTATTAAAAACACCTGCTCTAATAGCTACTGCAGAAAATAAGTCAGGACGTTCAGTAATGGCTTTACCCAATAGTACACCTCCTGCACTTGCTCCCCAAGCAGTTATTTTTTCCTTGTCAACAAACTTATTGTCAATTAAATATTCAACACATGCTATTAAATCTTTCCATGAATTGTGTTTTTTTAATTTTGATCCCTCTAAATGCCAGTCATTTCCTTTTTCTCCTCCTCCCCTTACATGAGCTACAGCATACACTCCTCCTCTTTTTACCCACTCTAATAAATGTGGATATAGTTTTGGTTTGTTACTCCATTTAAAACTACCATAGCCATTTATTAACAGTCTGGCAGAACTATTAAGTGAAGTACCTTTTTTATAAATTATAGATAAGGGAACTTTTACATTATCATGAGAAGCAATTTCTATTTCTTTTATTTCAACCTCTTCTAATTCTTTAAATTGTTGAACAGGTATAAAACCTTCCTCTACAAAAGATTTATTTTCATAATTATACTTGTATCTAGTTTTTTTCATAGCCCAACCTTCAATTTCTATCCAAACATCATCAAAAGCAATTCCTTTTGATTTTACGTTAATATACCCAGAAGAAACAGGTAATTCTATTTCATTAACTTTATTGTTTGTTTTTTGAAACAATTTGGCATCTACTCCATTTGTAGTTTTAACATAAAATAGGCTGTTTTTTACTACCGTAAAATCACTGATAGTTGATTTAACATCTTCATTCACTAGGACTTTAGGGTTTTTAAAATTTGGTTTTTTTAGTGATGTCTTACATATTTTAAAATTAGAAGCATTTTTTGCTGTTCTATAATACAGGGTATCTCCTACAATAAAAAACTGTTTAATTTTATCTTCTTTTTTATATAATGACTCCCATTTTACTGGTGATTTTGAATTTATACTCTTTATAGTGGTTACATAAGTATCTCTATAACCTGAAGTATATGCATTAGCCCCTAACACAAAATTGCTTTTTGAATCTTTAATATAAGTAATAGGTATAGACTCTGGTTTAAAACTAACATTTGGGTTAGTTTTAATTGAAAAAACTACTTTATTTGGAGTAATTTTTTCTTTTTTAACATTCCACAAAACTGCTTCTAAATTTTCTCTATATCCTTTTTTAGTTGGATTTATTTCAGGGATTTGAGTGCAAATAAACCCAGAGTTGTCTGGTAGCCATTCAATGCCTCCATAAGAATTAGGTTTGGTATTAATTACTTCACCTTCTAGAATATTTTTTGTTTTCAGGTCTAAAACTTTTAAAATAGAAAATTCTTCATCATTTTTAGAAAAGCTAACTACTATTTTTGAATCATCCCAAGATGGGTTTATGTAGTTAATAATATAGTCTTCATTTATAAAAACATCTTTTGGGTTTAGTAAAACAACTTCTTCTCCATGTATTCCTTTTCTATAAAACAGTTTGTGTTTTTTTTCTTGATCTTCTCTTTTTAAATAAAAATAATTCGACTTTTCAGATATTACTAATTTTCTTATTTGAAAGTTTTTTTTAAAATCTACACTATTAAGGTTTTTAAATAGTTTTTCTCTTCCTTCAATTTTAGAAAATATTTTATTTGTTTGTTTTCTTTGTGTTCTATACCAATTAATTACATTTTCATTATCTATATTTTCAAGTCCTCTATAAGCGTCTACAATTTTAACCCCAAAATGATTGCTAACTTCTTCTTGCTTATCAATGAAAGGGTATTTTTTTGCAGTATCAGTGTTACACTCTAAGCAAAAAATCATAAGAAAAACTATAAAAATCTGTTTCATTATTTAGTATTCATCTATTAAATCAATTATTTCTTAATTTAGAAATTTGTTTATCCATTTTTAAATATGAGAATAATTAAAGGCTTCTATATAGTCTAAATTATATAGAAGCCTTTAATTATTTCTAATCCTTTATTTAACAAAACCACTTTGGGTTGGGTCTTCTGTATCATCGTCATCATCATCTTCGTTAAAACCATGTAACCCTCCTACTCCTCCTCTTCCTCCAAAAATAGTATGCGGGTTTTCTATTTTTGAAATTTGAAATTTGTTAAAAAATAACTCTGTTTTGTTTTTTTGTAATGGTAATTTTTTCATGATATATTGTTTGTTAGTTACACTGCAAACATATATCATTTCTCCCTTTAAAACCTACTATATATAGGTGTGATTTATAAATTTCACGTAAAAAAACAACACTCAAAACACTAATAAACAACACCCTATACATTATTCAACTGTTTAATAAAGTATGAAGGATACAACCCTGTTTTCTTTTGAAATGCCTTGGTAAATGACTGTGCTGTATTAAATCCAGACTCTTTTGCTATGGCTGTAATTGTATAGGATCTAAACTTTTTATCATTTTTTAATCTATTAACACTATAATCAATTTTTAGGTTATTAATATAATTTGAGAAATTGGTTCCTTTTGAAGAGTTAATTACTTTTGAAAGATAAGAACTGTTGGTTTTTAATTCTTTTGCCAACGAACTTAGTGTATAACTCTTTTGTACAAATTTTTCTTTCTCTTCAAATGAGGTTAACTTTTCTAAGATACTTGTTACTATTTCTTCAGAAACACCAATACTTACTGAAGCATCTATTTCTTTTTTCGTGTCTTTTACTGGAACTTTTTCTTTTTCTAAAGAAAGAATTAACTCATTGTATCTTTTCTTGTTTCGTTGATTTTTTTGAACAAAACTTATAATTAATACTACTAAGATTAGACAGACTATTATTAATAAGATAGACTTTTGACTTTCAAATCCTTTTTCTTTTTCTAATTTAGATATTAAATTTTCTTTTTCATTTAATAAATTAGGAATTTGATATTTTTTTAAAAGCACTTCTCTCAATTGATTTTTTTCAGCCAATAAACTATCTATTTTTAAAAGTTTTTCAACTGTAATTAATTGTTTTTCTAAATCGTTTTTCTCTTTATAATAATTATATAGTTTTTGATTTGCTTCTTTAGCATAAAATACAACTTGTGGTTCAACATTATAAGTAGAATCAATTTTTAATAAATACTTATTATCTTTCTCTCCAAGTAATTTTAAACACTCATCTACTCTTAATAATCCTGCACAGTATGCCTTTTTTTTATATTTTACCAAACTGACACCTTTCTTAATACTATCTATTGCTAATTCCGGATTTCCTTTTCTTAAAAAAGTGGTTCCGTATGACATTAAAAAGTGAGGATAAATGTCATTTTTTAATTCTTTACTCTTTTTTATTCCTTCTTTATTTATTTTTTCAGCTAAATCCAACTTATCAAGTCTATTATAAAAAGGTACTAAGGCAAATAATGATTTCAAATACTGATTTTCATATTTTGTTTTATTATTTCCCTCTTCAAAAAAAAGTATGTTTTTTTCAAGTATTTCAAGCGATTCTTCATATTGTTTTGCAACACCTTTTAACAGTGCTATATAATGTAATGTTTGTACTTTTCCGAATTGATTTTTATCTCGTTCAAATTTTTCACTGGCTAACAATAAACTATTTAATGCTTCTTTATTCCTATATAAATAGTACAATTGAATTCCTTTTTGCAAATATGCTTTTGCAGGAAAATTTGAATTTTCCCAATGTTTAGTTTGTGTTATTAAACTATCCAAATAAACTAATGAACCCTGATCATGGGAGTTTGCTAGAGCCTTAAAATAAAAACCTTTAGCTATTTTAATTGAGTCATTATTTTCTTTAGCTTTTAATAATAGTTTATTAGAAATAATATTCTTCTCTATTTTCTCTAACTTAATAAATCTTTGCTCTACTTTTTCAATGGGTAATTTATAGAAATCGTTGTTTGTTTGACTATATAATGAAGTCAAAATAAAGGATATTAGATATAACAAATATCTTTTTTTTAATAAAATCATCTTTTTGTAGCTATTAAGTAATTATAGAATTTATGAATGCAATCATAACAAACTAATTCATATAATCGTTGTTTATCTCTAAAAAATCTATTTACCATCATATGTATATAACTAGATAAAAGGCTTTCAATATCAAGATTTTTATTTTTTTTATTTAACTCAACAATAGTGTTAGCTATACCTTCTATTTCATTTTTCTTATTTTTCAACAGTTGGTATACTCCTTTCATAGAGTTATCCTGCTCCAGTAATAAAGAAACTATTTTTTCTTTACTATTATTATAATTAACACCTAGTTGTTTTACTAAATCTTTATCAGAATTGAACTCTCTTTTATAAGCGTTTAGTTGTCTTTTAGTAAAACTTTGTTTTGTTTCTACGGAGAATGAGAAGCTAGTAAGTAAATCATCTATTAGCTTCAACATTAAAAGAAACAATACCTCATCATCATCTATGTTACTTAATATATTTAAACAATACACACTATCTATAAAAAACAAATCCTCTGCATTGATAATTGTATGTTCTCCATATCTCTCCACTTCTCTTTCATAAGAACCAATTTGAATTTTCCATATCAAATTATTCTCAGCAAAAGGTTTTAATGTATCTTTTACATTAAATATAATATTGCCTAGCTCTTTACTTTTTGTATAATGAAATCGGATTCTTAAATGTGGCTTAGGGTCTGAATATCTTATAAAAAACCATTTATCTATGCTATTATTTTTCAACAACTTTTCAGTTAATGGTTTTATAGCTTCAGTTAAAATTAAATCGGCTGTTCTATTTCCACAATAGATTTTATAATACAACCATTCTTCTCCAGGTATAAAAATTCTTTTCATCTAAACCGCTTTAAGGTTTTTCTCTTTAAAAAAGGTAAACACAAACTCGTTAACAAATTGTTTTCCTTTATGCTTAACTACTGATTCATTTGTAAAAAGAAATTCATTTAGCCTAAACTTTTGCTTATTTTTTATACTATTAAGAAGTAGTTTAATAGATTCAATATTCTGAAAATCTATTAACAATGAGTTGTCTTTTTTACTATATTGAACATATCTAGGTATTTTTAACTTATTTCTGAATTTTAATGTTTCTTCTAACAGCTTCTCTTCTTTATCAGAATTATTCAACATTTTCTCTATATCTATTTTTGAAATAAACCAAGTTGCCTTTGATATAATTACATCTTTATATATTACTCTTGGTAAAAAACTATAATTTTCTACTACTGAAGGCCAAGAAAATCCAATATAATTTTTTTCATTTTGAGATTGAAGGTCACATAGAAAATGGTAGATAGGCAATGCTTTAGGTGCATAGTTATGTGCGTTAGTCAGCTTAGGAACCACTTCTTTATTTAACTTTTTAGACCTTAAAATAATTCTATTATTTTTTATACGTATCCATAAATCATCTATTAACAACTGGTTATCAACTGGTAATGTAGACATTCCTAAATAGGGGATTTCATAATCTCTAACATGTGGTCTTTTTAAAATATTCCCTGTTCTAGCTTCTGGAAGATGTACAATTTCTGCTAGGACTTTATTAGGTTGAAGTTGTTTTTCAATTTCTGTAATTTCTTTAAAATGATTTCCTAACTTCTTATTTCCATACCCAAAACGACCTAATAATTTTCCTGCATTGTTACTAAATCCTTTTAGAAAAACTTGCTCTTTTTCTCCATTGCTAAAAACCTCAGTAAAAGCAGAAAGGGTATCTGGAGTATGTTCCCAATCTAACGCTATTTTTTCAAAATCTTTATCTGTTAATTCTAATACAAATGCTCCTTTTAAATTTAATAGTTTAAAAAGTAGTATTTCATTTACTTCCGTCCATGATAAATTTTTATCTTTTGGTTTATTCTTTGGGGTAATCTTTTGTAAAAAAGGCGTGGTATCAGAAATAGCATTGTGTTGTATATAACCAATTCCTGATTCAATATCTAAAACATGAGCTAAAGGCATTTCTTTACTCCCATATCTTTCTAAAAAAGCTTTTTTAAATTGAATTAAACTAGTGTTATCCTTATAAGAACTTAATTTATTAAGAAAAGGAATTAACTTTTTAAGTGTGTAAAGGTGTTTGGTTTTTAATTTATTGGTGCTTGCATCACTAAACATATCTGTTTGAATAAGATATTTAGGGTTATAAGAGATATCAAGGCGTTTTAACATTTCTTGTATTTCTTGATTACTTTTACCAAAACACACCTCTTTTTTATTCAATAAGTCTAGTTTATGTTGTAATGCGCCCACATACTTCAAAACTTCAGAAGGTGCTTCAATTTTTTTTAAAGATTGTATGGTATGGGCCAAGGTATCTTTACCTGTTAAATTAACACACAGCTCACTAACTATAAATTGATTATCTATTAAGGTATTTATAAACGTATTTGCATCTTCTATAGAAATTCTAGTATCAATTTCAATAATAACCTGAACTAAACATCTTATAGTAGCACCATTTTTAGCTTTTTTTAAAATTTTTTCTAAAAAAACACTTTCCTCTACACCTTCTACGGTATACAATCTTTTATTATTTAATATTTGATACTCTATATATCGATATTGATTAGCTACTTTATATAGTGTTGTATTTGTGTAAAAAAGTAGTTTCTCTTTAACATTAGGATCTTTAGAAATAAACTCTAATATAGAAGACAAAACATCGGTATCTAATCTATTTATCTTTTCATACGCACTACTATCAACCAACTCCATATGAGTTTCTTTACTTATTTCTCCGTAGCCTACACTTGCAAACATACCAAAAGGAGTACATCTTGTTGAAAGCCTTACTAAGTACTTCAAAAAAGATTGTTTAAGTTGTTCTCTTTTTTTAGGTTGTTGTATTTCTTCTTTAAAAAACTTATTAAGCTCCTTATATAAAACAGGAGAAGCTATAAGTATTGCTTCATTTATTTGCTCTTTTTCCCAAATGGTTTTTAACACTTCAAGAGATATTTTCTTTTTTTCAAACAAATTTTTATAGAAATCAATAGAAAAAAGAGGCACCCTAAAATAAAACGTGTTTAAAAAGCTATAAGGGTTTTTCTTTTTAATCATAATATATAGTTTGGTAGTTGTACGAAATTAATTCATTCAATAAGAACTGGCAAATAATGTTTTTTATCGTGTTTGAGAATTATTGCTGTTAAAATTAAGAACAAAAACATAAAAAACAATGCAAAACACTAAAAAACAACAACTTAACAAACAAAAAACACACTTGACATTTATAAATATCAAGTGTGTTTTTTATAAAACCCAAGACCAAACACTTTGAATACATTGAGTTTATTTATTGTTTTGTTGACGGAAATGAACTGGACAATGTAGTTAGAACTAATACCAAAAGTAAAAAAGTTATAACAACATTTTAAGTATCCAGAAGATGAAACTAGATTTTTTGTAAACACAAAATTAGAACTCTAAAAAATTAATTTCAAAAAAGCCTCAGTGGTTATTAAGATATTTAATAGATATGAAAAATATAATAATTAGTACATTTTTATTTTTAGTAAGCAATCTTGTTTTTGGGCAAACTTTTAAAGGTATTATTAAAGACAATAACAACACTCCTATTGCTTTTGCCAATGTAATAGTAAAACAAAATAATCAAATGATTACAGGGACTATTACTGATGAAGAAGGTAAGTTTGAAATTACAGTAACAAAAAAGAAGCCTTTTCAAATAGAAATTAGTTTTATTAACTATGAAAGTTGGCACAAAGAAGTAACAGCTATTAGTAATACTGATTTTGGAGTTATTATCTTAAAAGAAATTAAAAACGAATTAGATGAGGTTATAATCACAGCAAAAAAGCCAACTATAAAAAGAAAAGTAGATCGATTAGTTTTTAATATTGAAAATAGTATTGTTTCTTCCGGAGGAGATGCTATGGATGTTTTGAAAAAAACACCCGGTGTTCGTGTAGGAGATAATGCAATCTCATTAATTGGAAAAAGTTCGGTTAGAATTTTAATTAATGACAGAATTTCACCTTTAACAGGAGAAGACCTTACCAATTACTTACAATCACTTAACTCAAATGATATTACTAAAATTGAGGTTATTACTAATCCGCCTTCAAAATATGAAGCAGCTGGTAATAGCGGACTTATTAATATAGTTCTTAAAAAAGCAAAAAAGAATTACTTTGGAGGTAATGTTAGGTCCACGTATAGACAAGCTACATATGCTAGTGCTATTTTAGGAGGAGGAATAACCTACCAAAAAAACAAGCTATCATTATTTACTAATATAAATGCAAGTAATGGATCTGTAGAAGTAAATGAAACTAATAAAATATTTTATCCAAATCAAACTTGGGATACAGATTCAAAGGTTAGGTACTTTACTAAATCTATTGCTGCTAGAGCTGGTATTGATTATGATATTAATGAGAACACCTCATTTGGATTTCAATATCTTGGAGGAACAAGCAAACCTGACAATAATGAAATAACAAATACTAACTTAATTAATAACTTAAGAACAATAGATTCTTTATTGTTAACAAAAGCTGGGGTAGATAAGAAAAACTATTACCATTCTTTTAATGGTCATTTTAAAGCTGAATTGGACACATTAGGCAAATCTATAAATGTGGATGTTGATTACTTTATTTATGATAATAAGCAAACTAGAAATAACACCACTGAAACTTTTCAACAAGGAAATTTAGTACAAAATTCAACAAATGTATTTAGAAATACTTCTAATCAGCATATTAAATCATTTACTTCAGGCATTGACCTTGAATGGCCAAGTAAATTTGCTAATCTTGAATTTGGAGGAAAGGTATCATTCATTAAAAATAATAGTGATGTAAGTGCTTTTAATTTTCAAAACAACACATTTACAATTAATCCTAACCAATCAAATGTTTTTGAATACCAAGAAAATACACAAGCTATTTACGCCAGTGTTAGCAAGTCATTAAAAAAATGGGATTTTAAATTAGGTTTACGTATGGAGTTTACGCAAACTGAAGGAAATTCAATTACGCTTAATCAATTAAATGAAAACAATTATAATAAGTTATTTCCAACAGCTTATGTTACTTATAATCCAAATGATAGTCACTCTTTATCATTAAATTATGGTAAAAGAATTAACAGACCTAATTATCATGAGTTAAATCCATTCAGGTGGTATTCTAATCCATTTTCTTACTCTGAAGGAAACCCATTTTTACAGCCTTCTTTTATAGATAATTTTGAGCTATCACATACTTTTAAAAACAACTTAAATACTTCTTTTTATGTTTCATTTACTGAAGATGGAAGTGACCAAATAACTTTAACAGATAGCAACACCAATATACAAGCTACTGTTAGAAGAAATTTTTTAACACAAAATGTACTTGGAATATACCAATCTTATACACTAAAAAAAGTAAAATGGTTAGAGTCTTATTTACAATATGATGTAAATTATTCAAAAATAAAATCAAACCTTCCAAATACTATTCAAGAGCAAGATGGTTTTAACTTTTATGGAGCCATAGACAACTCATTCTATTTTAACAATAGTAAAACTTTTCTAGGAGAATTTAATTTTTGGTATTCAAGTCCAAGTGTTAGCGGGGTTGATAGAATTGGGCAAAGTTATGCTGCTGATATGGGGTTAAAATGGCTTTTTTTAGATAAAAAACTACAAGTAAACTTTGTGTTAACGGATATTTTTAAAACTAATAGAAGTGTTATTAAAAGTATAGTAAACGGTATAAAACAAGAATACAACAACTACTATGATAATAGACAATTAAGGGTTTCACTTACTTACAAGTTTGGTAATAGTAAGCTTAGAAGTAAAAGAAAAAGCTTTAGTAATGAAGAAGAAAGAAGTAGAGCTAATTAAAAATTAAATACAATGAAATTATCAAAATTAACATCATTCGAAATCTTAAACGAAAAAACTATTAACCTTATCAATGGAGGAAAAACACAACGTCCTTCAAAAAAAGGAGACAGTCATAGATGTGCAGATGTAAGAGATTGCTGCGTAATAAAAAAGAATGCAGACAAATTACAGAAAGTCCATTCTCACGCTCATACGCATACGCATCATTAAAACACCAATCTTAATCAACTAACACAAACAATAAAATAACGCTTGCAAGCAAGTCCGTAAATAACCAATGACTTTAAACTTTAGGTTTAATTAACCAATTAAAATTTAAATAAAATGAAATTATCAAATTTATCACAATTCGAAACTTTAAACAATGAAACTGTAGAAACTATCACTGGCGGTGCAGCGGATAGAGATTCTAGACGTAATGATAGCGAAACAAAAGACTGTAAAAAAGGGGACGTTTTTAAGTCAAAATCTGGAGTTGCAGGACAAGCTTAATTAATAACCAATTAAAATTAAATAAAATGAAATTATCAAATTTAAAAGCATTCGAAACTTTAAACAATGAAACAATTGAAACTATCACTGGTGGTGGTGTAGCTGGAAGAGATTCTAGACGTAATGATAGTGAAACTAAAGATTGTAAGAAAAACGACAAGTTTAATGCAATAGCTGACGTACAAGCTTAATAAGTAACCAATTAAAATTTAAACAAAATGAAATTATCAAATTTAAAAGCAATAGAAAAATTAAGTAACGAAACTGTTCAAACTATCACTGGAGGTGGAGTACCAGGAAGAGATGGTGACTCTAGACGTAATGATTCTACTTCTCATGACTGTAAGAAAAACGATGAGTTTAAATCTGGAGCTCCAGGACAAGCGTAATTAATAACCAATTAAAATTAAATAAAAATGAAATTATCAAATTTATCACAATTCGAAACTTTAAATAACGAAACTGTTGAAACTATCAATGGTGGAGCAGCTGGAAGAGATTCAAGAAGAAACGATTCTACTTCTCATGACTGTAAGAAAAATGACGAATTTCAATCAGTAGCTGCAGGACAAGCTTAATTAGTAATCAATTAAAATTAAATAAAAATGAAATTATCAAATTTATCACAATTCGAAACTTTAAATAACGAAACTGTTCAAACTATTACTGGTGGTAGCGCTTTAGATTCTAGAAGAAATGATTCTAAATCTCATGACTGTAAAAAAGGTGACACTTTTGAATCAGCTTCTATAGCTCAAGCTTAAAATTATTTTAAAAATGACGTTAAAAAAGCTAACATCACTTGAAACTTTAAATAGTGAAACTGTTGAGATTATCACCGGTGGTGCAACAGGAAGAGATTCTAGACGTAATGATTCTACAGGAAAGGATTGTAAAAAAAATGATCCTCCAGTAGTAATATTACAAGCATAATTAGTAACCAATTAAAATTAAATAAAAATGAAATTATCAAATTTATCACAATTCGAAACTTTAAATAACGAAGCTGTTCAAACTATTACTGGTGGTAGCGCTTTAGATTCTAGAAGAAATGACTCTAAATCTCATGACTGTAAAAAAGGTGACACTTTTACATCTGCAGCTGTAGGACAAGCATAATTAGTAATCAATTAAAATTTAAATAAAATGAAATTATCAAATTTAACACAATTCGAAACTTTAAAAAACGAAACTGTTCAAACTATTACTGGAAGTGGAGTACCAGGAAGAGATGGTGATTCTAGACGTAATGATAGTAAAACAAAAGATTGTAAAAAAGGAGATAAGTTTAATTAATAGCTTACTTAAAAATAGCTTGATTGAAATAAAATTGTTCGAAAAATTTAATAACTAAATTATTGAAGTGACTTTGGGTAGAAGAGCAGCTATAAAGAAGCTGACTCAACATACCATTTCATAAAATTTAAGTTTATCGAACAAGCAAATTCAAAAAACTTATCATTTAAAATTAATTAGGGGGCAGTATCCTCTGACAAAAGAACTGTCCTCTTAATTATAAGAATAAAATCAAAGGTAAAATTAATAAAAATAAAAACCAAATAAATTATGAAACTTAAATCATTAAAACATATAGACACTTTAAATAAAGAAGAATTAGTATTTGTTAATGGAGGTACTTCACTAGTACATTCTAAAAAAAATGATACTAGACAAGATAGTGATAGATCTGACGGGCAAGGATGTATTCCTCCTTTTAACCAATAAAAGCATGAAACTATCATCTTTAACCACAATTGAAAAAATTAACAAAGAAGAATTAGCATTTGTTAATGGAGGAACTGGTTTGAAATACAATCATACTAGAGGACACGATACTCTAAGAAACGACTCACAAAAACAAGACGGAGGTGCAAGCGGACAATTCAAACACATAGCTCAATAAATACAATTAAATTATGAAATTAAAATCTTTAGATTCATTCGAATCACTAAACAAACAGCAATTATCTTTTATAGTAGGAGGCGGAATGAGAACAGACTCTGAACTTTGGCAAGACTCTACCAGTCATGATTGTAAAAAAAAGGACGTAGGTGGTAATAGTAAAAAACAAGATACAGCCGCTTTAATGGCTTTTTAAAAACTAAAAATCATGAAATTAACATCCTTAAACCAAATAGAAAAAGTTAATAACGAAGAATTGACCTTTATTAACGGAGGCCAAGTATTTTATCATTCTTGTAAAAAAAATTGTAAAATAGACGACAACAACCAACCAACTAGACCTGCAAAGAAAAAAAAGGTTAGTTGATTTATTTAAACTTTCAATACTTAAGACGTTTGTTTTATCACTAAACACAAAAAAGTCTTTAGGATATTTAAATAGTGTACGTAGCTATTATACTTTATTAATACAAGAAAGATGTTTGTTAGATTACTAGAAGGGATTGTCTAAAAGCAATTAACTACCACTTTAAACTTTTCTCAAGTTCATAATAGCTTTAATACTAAGGCTAATAAACGCAAAGATAAGTTTTGTTTAACCATAAACTTAACTTTTAGCAATCTCTTCTTTTTAAAAACAAGAACTAACTATAGGTAATTTAAACTTTAAAAAATGAAAATTAAATTAAAACAACTGACAGAAATCTCTACAGAAGAGAGCATATATATTATTGGAGGTCAAGTACAATCAGATAAAAAAAAGAAAGGTAAAAAAAGGAAGTCTAAAAGAGTATGTAACTCTGATGCTACTGATACTGTTAAAAACGACACATTTTAAATTTTAAACTATGATTTTAGTACTTTCATTTGATTACTACGAACAAGGTACAGATCCAGTAATAGATTGGTTATTGTATCACAAAGCTGACTTTGTAAAAGTTACCATACAAGATTTAATACAAACAAACATCCGTTTTAATATTGATATAAATAAAGGACGAATTTTTGTAGAAGGAAAAGATATTACTGATGAAATTAAGGTAATATGGTATAGAAGATTTGAAGAAGATTTAGTATCTGAACTTCCAAATAGTGAACATTCAGAACAAGCATTATTTGAGCTTAAGAACGAAGTAGAAGTAACAGTTTCTTATTTAAAAAGAATCTTAGCTGATAAAAAATGGATGCCTTATAATGAAGGTATTTCATTAGACAAACCTGAAGTAACTTATTTTGCTGAACAGTTTAACCTTAAAACTCCTAAAAGTATTATAACCAACAATAAAAAGGATCTTTTAGATTTTCAAGCCAACGTTAAAACAAACTTAATAAGTAAACCAATAAGGCACAGTTCTTATTTTATTGACAACCAGCACACCTATAGTATATACACCCAAAAATTTGAAAAACCTGAAATAGAAACTTTACCAGAAAATTTTGTTTTAACATTATTTCAAGAATGTGTTGATTCTGAATTTGAAATAAGAGTATTCTATTTAGATGGTGAGTTTTACGCTACAGCTATAATAGTTTCTGACAAACCAGATAATGTGGTTGATGTGAAATTAAACTACAACTCCAATAATATTAGCTGGGTACCTTATAAACTACCTGAAAAATATGAACAGTCATTAGATGCTTTTATGAAATCTATAAACCTTAATACAGGTTCGCTAGATATTATGAAAACTAAAGATAACGAATATGTAATGTTAGAAGTAAATCCTGTTGGTCAATACAGTGCACCAGGGTATCGATGTAATTATAACCTAGAAGAAAAAATCGCCAATTGGCTTATAAGTTATGACAACTAAATTAACAAAAACATCTGTTTTTACAGAAGAAGATTTAAAGCACCTTCCATTAACCTATAGAAAAATGGAAGTTGAAGAAACTAAAAATATTGGTGAACTATATGTAGGAAGTATGTATAGTAGAAGTGATAAGCACTTTAGTAAAAAGTATATGATATTTAATTCTCACAAACCTATTTCAAATTTTTTAATCGATGATGAAACAATCTAAAGCAGAACACTTGCTACTATTTAATTTTTGTAAGGTAGTAAAAGGAACAGAAAAAAGTATTATTTGTGATTTTCAAAGGGAAAAAATTAAGTTTATTCCAAATGAAATGGGAGAAATAATAACAATGTTAAAAGAAAAACCTTTTAACTCAGTTAAAGAATATTTTGAAGAAGACGCTGAAGTTTTTAACTCATATATAAATTTTTTAATTTCTGAAGGGTTTGCGTTCTATAGTAAAGACAAAGAAAACTTTATAGACATAGAGAATTATTGGACAAGTCCTGAAGTAATTAACAATGCAATTATTGAGTATGATTTTAAAGCATACAATCTAAAGAAAGTTTTATACCAACTAGATAACCTTTGTACAAAGTTTATCGAATTTAGATTTACTTCATTTACAGAAGAAAACATTACAGAATTTGAAGAGCTTTTGAAGTTTTGTAGTCGTTCAGTTTTAAGAAGTACACGCATCTATCTTCCATACGTTTCAAAAGAGGTTTCAAAAAAAATAATAGCATTAACAAAATCATTTCCAATTATAGATTGCATAATCTTTTATAACAGTAAGTCAAATAAGTCCTTAGAGAGAGAAAACCAACAAACGTTTTTTATAACGCAACAACTTAAAGACATTACCAATTCCAATATTAATAGAAAGTTTTTAGTTAATAGCATAGAATACTATTATGAATGTCAAAAATTCAATCCTTATTACAATAAAAAAGTTTCTATTGACTCAAAAGGACAAATAAAGAATTGTATTAAAAACACTACTGTTTTTGGAAATGTAAAAAATGATTCACTAGAAAAAGTGGTCACAAGCAAAAGCTTTCAAGAGTTTTGGCATGTAACTCATGATCAAATCACAGATATTCAAAACAGTGAATTGAGATACAATTATATTATAACTAACGATTTAGAAAAGATTTCAGATGGAAAATATAAACTTGTCGTATAAAAAATTCCCATTTTTCAAACAATTAGAATCTGCAGATTGTGGTCCTACTTGTTTAAAAATGATCGCAAAGTTTTATGGTAAAAAAGTAGATATCCATAGCCTTAGAGAACTTTGTCATATTAATAAAAATGGTGTAAACTTTGCAGATTTAATAGATGCTTCAAACAAATTAGGTTTTGAAACAGTTCCTGTAAAAATTACCTTACATCAATTAATTCACCAAGCTCCAAAACCATGTTTATTACACTGGAAAGATAATCATTATGTTGTATTTTTAGGAACTACTAAAAAAGGTGAAATAGTAATTGCTGACCCAGGATTTGGAAAATTAAAACTAAATAAATCTGATGTTTTAAAATTCTGGAAACAAGATGCTAATAATAAAGGAATTGCATTACTTTTAGAACCAAATGATAATTTTTCTACAGAAGAAATTAAAACAAATCAAGAGTTTGAAAAGGTAAAGTATTTTATGAAATACTTAAAACCTTTTAAAACCAAATTTGCATTTCTATTATTGCTCTTATTAGGGATTGCTGGTATTAGTGTTTTTTATCCTCTAATAAATGAAAAGTTAGTTGATCAAGGAATTAGTAATAATAATATTCAATTTGTTGTATATCTTTTAATAGCGCAACTAGTTTTATATACAAGCACCAATGTTTTAGAGTTTTTTCAAGGGTGGATTTTTTTAAAAGTAAATACAAGATTAAGTATTAACCTTATCTCTGATTTCTTAAAAAAATTAATAACAATGCCACTGTCTTTTTTTGATAGTAAATTAACTACAGATATTATGTTACGGGTGGATGATCATAATAGAATAGAAGAATTTTTCTCAAATCATTCACTTCAATTCTGTGTATCAATTATTGTATTTATTATTTACTCAATATTATTATTAAACTATTCTTCTTTAGTTTTTGGTTTTTTCTTATTCGTTTCAGCTTTATCCATACTTTGGGTATATCGTTTTCAAAATCAAAGAAAATACATAGACTATAAAAGGTTTGAAATTGAAACGGAGAATAAAAATATCTTATACGAAATAGTAAATGGTATTTCAGATCTTAAAATAAACAATGCTACAACCTACAAAACATCTCAATGGCAAAAAACAGAAACTGACCTGTTTGAGCTAAACAAGAAAACAATGCTTTTAGAATTAAAACAAAGCATAGGTATCAATTATATGTCACAACTTAAAAACACCTTAATTATAGGATATGTTGCCTATTTGGTAATTGGTGGAGAATTAACATTTGGAGCGCTTTTAAGTATATCATTTATTATAGGTCAATTAACACTTCCTATTGAAAGTTTTATTCAATATTTGTATTCATATCAGGACGCTTCTATTAGCATTGATAGGCTTTCTGATGTGTATAGAAAAAAAGATGAAGAACAACTTTTTTTAGAGCATAAACAACAAGAAGAGACAGATAATTTCCCAAACAATAATGCTATTAGTTTTACAAATGCAAGATATTCTTATTTAGGACCTAACTCTCCTTCTTTATTTGAAAATTTAAATATTAATTTTCCTCTTAATAAAGTTACAGCTATAGTAGGTACAAGTGGAAGTGGTAAAACAACAATCATTAAACTCCTTCTTAAATATTACCAATTATTGGAAGGTGAAATTAGATATAAAGGAAAAAATGTAGATTCAATAGAACCAAATAAATGGAGAGATTTGATTAGTGTTGTTTTTCAAGAGGGATATATTTTTTCTGACTCCGTACAAGGTAATATTACATTAGGAGCTGAATTTGATAAACAACGCTTTGAAAAAGCCGTATACCTATCAAATAGTTATGAGTTTATTAACAAACTTCCTCAAAAAGAATTGACTAAAATTGGTGAAAATGGTTTAGGCTTAAGTAAAGGACAAATTCAACGTATTCTAATTGCTAGAGCAATGTATAAAGACCCTGAGATTATTATATTAGACGAAGCTACTTCTGCACTTGATGCTGAAAACGAAAGAATAATTCACGATAATCTACAAGAATTCTTTAAAAACAGAACTGTAATTATTATAGCACACAGATTAAGTACTGTAAAAAATGCCGATAAAATAATTGTTCTTAAAAATGGAAAAGTAATTGAAGAAGGACCTCATAAAATGCTTGTAGAAGAAAAAGGAGACTATTATAGCTTAGTTAAAAATCAATTAGAATTAGGGAATTAAAAAAATACTTATAGGGTTTTCAGGTACTTGTTTAAGGGTTTCTGACTATTAAACATTTAGGGATTGTACTTATTTCACAGCATCTAATTTCTACATACTTTTACTATGTGTTAAAGTTGGTAAATTAATCAACTTATAATAATTCAAGGGGAAAATACCTACTTTAAAAAAGTAGGTATTTTTAATCAAATTTCTCCTAGAAAATAAATTTAAAAGTGTAATTTTTTCATTGTTGAATTAATATAATCCCCATTATTTTTTTTCAAAAGAACCACATACCCTGTGGTTTTTTTTGGTTATTAAGTTAACTGAACCTTACTTTTCCTCCATTCACCGATATATAAGCTCCATTCACCGTTTTATAAAAAATTCTTCTAAAGTATCATGTACTTTTATCATATAGTTAAAAAAATAGCTTTTTTGTTAGTAGTTTGTTATAAAAAGTATCCTTTAGAAGGGGGGATACTTTTTATTTTTTTACTCATCTTTTATATAACTCAATAACATTCCAATATTTTCAATATCTACCTGCTCAAAGCGTGGAGTGTGAAAATTTATAGTATCCGTTTTTGAAAGATATTTATACAATGCTAAACTGTCTATTTTAATATTTCCTAACGCTGGGCCAATTAATTTTTTGTCTATTTTATGGCAACTAGCACATAAAATTCGAAAAAGCTTCTTTCCTTCTCTTTGGTATTCATTCAAAACATTTCCACATCTTGGAGTTATTGTTCCACACTCAATTACTTCCTTTTTAGTTAAAGATAAATTGGGAAGTACTATTATATAAACCACCCCTAAAAAAGCAATTGCATAGGATAATAGCATTTTGTTTTTAATACTCATTAATTATTCCTCAATTCTTCTTGAGCCATTTCATACTCTTCAGGTGTATTAATATTTCTAATAAAACTGTCATCTACTTCTACAAGTTCTACCTCTGAATTAATCAGCATTTTTCTAGGACAAGAATATCCTTGCGCTAAATATTGTAATAATTTTCCATAAGCTTTAGGTTCGTAAATAGTTATCAAAGGCTCCGGAAATTCCTTCCCTTTTCCTTTAATTGCTGTAGCTACTTTACTTGGATTCCTTTTTTGCAACAATAGTTTAATAAGTTCTTCATTCACAAAAGGAACATCCGTTGCCATAACTAACCAAGCGGTATTAGGATTTTTTTGAAAAGCAGAACAAATACCTCCAAATGGCCCTAAATTCACAAAAGTATCTGGTATCTCAGTTTCAATTTCATTATTTTGTTGAACCGAATAATAGGTTTTTAAGGAACAGTTCTCTAATAACTCTTTTGCATATTCTTTTTGAGGTTTTCCAAAGTAATTTAATTCAGATTTATTAGTACCCATTCTGGTACTCTTCCCTCCTATTAAAACCAATCCATTTACCGGAGCAATATGTTCTTCTACTAAACCTTGAATATGATTAGTTATTTTATCTACCTCATTAATGTGATAACTAGTTAAGTTTTTTATGTTTGGAAACTTTTCTAACAAACAGTCAAAATACACAGTGTCTTCACTCAACTTAATAATAAACTGAATATTTGTGAGCTGATGTAGCCTCTTTTTTATGGAAGCTTCTTTCTCTTTATCTAAAATTAAAATTTGCTTTGCTCCTTCATAATGATTTCCATTAACAAACACTAAATCATGATTGTAAAACTGTAATCGTTGTTCATATTTATTAATACTAGAAGAAGTTGTTATTTGTAAATTTCCTTCATGATGAAATGTATATTCCGTTAGGATGTTAGATGCAACATCTTTTGCATGAGAAGCATCAAAATAGCCTAAATTATAGGTTGAAAGTTTTGCAGAAACCTTGTAAACTAAATCGGCAATGGTACTA
Organism: Tenacibaculum sp. 190524A02b; assembly: GCF_964036645.1. Lineage (NCBI taxonomy): Bacteria > Pseudomonadati > Bacteroidota > Flavobacteriia > Flavobacteriales > Flavobacteriaceae > Tenacibaculum > Tenacibaculum vairaonense. The sequence continues at coordinate 3,488,364 of NZ_OZ038525.1, forward strand.
CACTTTGTTCCTAAAACAGCTACTTCATTAGGCGCAAAATTATCATTATGTTTTCTTAATAAATTGGTATGTTTGGTATGTTTTTTATCCATTTTTAATATCTGATTTCCCTCCGGTTTTCTCTACTAATTTAACTTCTTTAATTACCATTTTTTGACTAATAGCTTTACACATGTCGTATATAGTCAAACAAGTAGCAGAAGCTCCTGTTAACGCCTCCATTTCTACCCCTGTTTTTCCTTCAATAGTCACTTTACAAAACACTTCAATATGCATATCATCTACAATAGTAATATCAATATCAACCCCATTAATTAACAATGGATGACACATTGGAATAATATCTGATGTCTTTTTTACAGCCTGAATTCCTGCAATAATTGCTGTTTGAAAAACGGGTCCTTTTTTAGTAATTAATTCATCATTTGTAAAATGATTAATTACTTCTTCTCCTAAAAACATAGTTGCTTTAGCAATAGCCACTCGTTTCGTCACTTTTTTATCAGAAACGTTAACCATTTTAGGTTGATTTTTTTCGTTTAAATGTGTAAAACTCATTTAATAGATAGTTTTGAGTGTTTAATGTTTAGTTTTTAGTTAATTTTTTTTGAGATGTTTTTACAACCACGGTGATAACATAATTAATTATCAAAAGTACATTTATATTTATAATAGTAAAACCATCAAACTGATTTAGTTTCCAGTATAGAAACTAAAAACCAAACACTAAAAATTAAAAATTTCTATATAGAATCACAGGAAAAACCGTTCCTTTTTTAAATGTTATTTCTTCAGTTTTTGGCAACTCAATAAATCCATCAGCATCAATTAAACTGGCCAAATCTCCAGAACCATTTGCTTTAACTGGCGTCGCTTTAAGCTCACTATTTTCAACAGACAGTTTTACCTGTAAAAAGTAGGTTAAGTTTGGCTTAAAAATTACATCTTCTGTTAAAACAGCCGCTTCTATTTTTTGCGCAACACCTACAGATTTATAGTACCAAGGGTAAAAATATGCCATCCCATTTACAAAAGTAGATACAGGGTTCCCTGGAAACGCAAATACACAGCAATTATCAGTAATTCCACTCCAAAAAGGCTTTCCTGGACGTTGTGCTACTTTATGAAATAGTTTTTCTACACCTAACCCATCTAACACCTCAGGTAAAAAATCGAATTTTCCTTTACTAACCGCTCCGCTAAATAATAGGGCATCGTACTCTTTTAAGTATTCTTTTATCTTTTCTTTTAAAACCTCTTTATCATCAGTCAAATGTACTGTTTCAGAAGGAATTTTCAACCTATCTAATAAAGATACCAAAGTGTATACATTACTTCTTCTTATTTGGTGTGCTAATGGTGTTTCTTCAACACCTACCAATTCATCACCAGTAGAAACAATCATCACTTTAGGTTGTTTAGCTACTTTTACTTTGCTTTTTCCAACTGTAGCCAAAACACCAATTTCTGCCGGAGAAACAATGGTGTTCTTTTTAATTAAAACAGTTCCTTGTTCTTTATCTGAACCTTGGTAATGTATGTTTTGCCCTTCCTTAATAGTATCTACCGTTACCGTTGCCATTAGCGTATTTACTTCTACATCTTCATAACGAATCACTGTATCTGTATTTTCTGGTAACACTGCGCCTGTCATTACTTCATAACAATGCGTTGCATTTTCCATTTTTTCTTGCGCACTTCCTGCTGGCTGAATCCCTTCAATTTTAAAATCACGAACACCATATTCAAAAAAACGATAGTTGATTGCAATACCATCCATGGCTACTCTATTGAAAGGTGGAAAATCTCTATCGGCAATAATATCTTCTTTTAAAACTCTTCCAACTGCATCTATAAAAGGAATTTCTTCCTCACCAAAATCACGGGTGTGATTTAAAATTTTATCTGTTGCTTCTTTTACTGAAATCATATAATTATAACGTCTAAAAAAGGTCCTTTAAAAAGAAAAAATATAACTAATAATATTAACACGGTAAAAAATGAATTCCGTTGAATTATATTATTCTCCATGTTATATTTAAAAATCAAATATATTAAGTAAATCAATGGTAAAAGAAGAGGAATGTAATTAAATAGAAAACTAATATACGGTTTATCAGTAATTTTTGACGCTTCATTTCCAGAACCAAAAACTAGAAAAAATAAAAAAGTATTTAGAAAAACTAGAAGCAGTGAAATTAAACAAAAGATTAAGGTATTTAAAGTTACTGTTTTATAATTAATCATAAGAATAGTTTTTTACCCACCAATAGTTGACATGCTTTCAGAAACTTTTCCTTTAGTTCTGTTGGCTTCAGCTACAAAACCATTTTTAGGTTTTTGTTTTACCAAGGATAAAAACAATTCCTTTAAATCTTCATTACTAGCGCCATCTCTAATAAAATCACGGATATTAAAAACACCATCATCAAACAAGCAGTTTTTTAACATTCCAGTAGATGTAATTCGAATACGATTACAATCATTACAAATGGTTCTTGTAAAGGCTGGAATAATTCCAATACTTCCTTTAAAATTAGAAACCTGATAATTTCTAGAGGTAGATGATTTTTTTGCAGATACTTCAACTACCTCAAACTCCGATTTGATTTCCTGTAAAATTCTATTAAAATTCCATGATTCTCCAAGTTCACGCTGGCCATTTCCATTAAAAGGCATTTCTTCAATAAATCGTACTACAACATTTTTATCTTTAGTTAAACGTACAAAGTCATTAATTTCATTAGTATTAAAACCAGATTGTACTACCACATTTAACTTCAGATTTAAACTACTTTCTTCTAACAGTTCAAGTGTTTTATAAACTTCAGAAAAAACATTTCTCCTTGTTATTTGGTGAAACTTATCTGATTGTAAACTATCAATACTTAAATTAATAGTTTTAACCTTATTAAGTTTCACAATAGTTTCAATATGTTTTCGTATTAAAGCTCCATTGGTAGTTACATTAATTATGTTTAATAAATCATTGAAAGAAAGCATTTCTAAAAACTTCACAAAATCCTTTCTAACAAAAGGCTCTCCACCGGTAAGTCTTACTTTAGTTACACCAAGCTCTGTTAATACTCGGATAATTCGGTACATTTCTTTGTAAGTAAGCAATTCTTTTCTTGGAACAATTTCAATTCCGTGTGCAGGCATACAATACTGGCATCGTAAATTACAACGATCCGTAACAGCTAATCGAACATAGTCGATTTGACGACCAAAACTATCTATAAGCTTTTGCATGCTACAAAGGTACGTATTAATGTTTCAAGTAGTTCAGTTACACAATCTCCATTTTTCTGAGCAAAAATGAAGCGTTCATATTTTTACAAACTCCTGTTTTCATTTTGTAATCAAAGTACAATTCATCATTAACAATCTCAGCATCAAAATAATAATTTAAAATCTCATGGTATTCATCGGCTAAATCACACAAACTTACGTCGTGTGTTGCTATAATTCCTGTTGAGTTTGATTTATTTAACTTTTCAACAAACTGCTTAGACCCTATTGCTTTGTCTTTACTATTGGTTCCTTTTAAAATTTCATCAAGTATAATAAAATAGTTATCTGACTCAATAGTATTTACAATTAGCTTTAATCGTTTTAGTTCTGAGTAAAAATAAGATTCGTCATCGGATAACGAATCAGAAGTACGCATACTAGTAATTAGTTTTGTTGGAGTGTATTTATAACTTTCCGCACAAACAGGTAATCCGCAATTAGCCATAATAATTGATAATGAAACCGTACGTAAAAAAGTACTTTTACCAGCCATATTAGCTCCGGTTACAATAAAAAATTGTCCATTTTGAATGGTAAAATTGTTATCCACTCGTTTTAATGGGTTTAATAATGGATGCCCTAAATTATTAGCACTAATATTATTGTGTTCTTCTTGAATAGTTGGAAAAACATACTGAGGTTTATTAAACACAAAATTAGCCAGTGAATTATAAGCATCAAAAAAGCTAATAGTATTAAACCACTCTTCTACAGTATTTTTATGATTATTTATCCATTTTTCTGCTTTACACGCATTTAAAACTTCCCACAAAAACAGTCCATTTCCAAAAACAGCAATAATTACGTTATTACGTTGATCAAAAGCGTCTAAAATTTTAGAAAACTCTTTAAAAATTAAAGATGCTTTTTGGGTGTTTGTTTGAATACTTTTTTGTTTTTCTTTTAAAATTTTTGAAGAAAATGTTTCTTTTTCTACTTGTTCAAGTAATACATAATATTGCTTAAAAACATCTTTTGATTTACTTGCTGAAGTATATATTTTTTGTGTCTTTTTTAAATTAAAAGCTGTGATCGCCAACCCTATAAAAAACCAATTGATAATTACTGAAAAGGAAATTACTTTAAAACTAACGAGTCCAATTAATAAAATAGAAACTATAGAAAACAAACGAGCTAGATTAATCAAACTTTGCGAAAGTTTACTTTCATAACTTGTCATCCAATCCACAATATTTCGGGTATCATTTTCTCCAGAAGAAATTAATGTTTTTAATGATGAAAAATGTTGACGCCAATTGACTTTTTGTGAAAGTTCTTGAAGTGATTTTTGTTTCTCTTGAATATGACTAATAGAATTATCGGATACTATTTTCGCCAACAATTTTTTTCCATTAGATGTAATGGTTCTATTAATATATTGAAAGAAGGAGTTTTCTCCAAATAAATCAATATCATAACTATAAAAATGCTGAGAATCTATAAACTCAGCTCCGTTAGGTAAGTTGCTAAAATCGCCTTTTGATACATTAATCTCAGTTTGGTTAATAGAAATTTTATGTTTTATTATTTTTCTTTTTTCTTTCAATGTTTGGTGCTTTACTACCAAAAAGCTAAAAACAACTATTCCTATAACTCCTATTATAACTGGAATATATGCTTGATTAAATGTGTAATAAATTCCTATTACTAAACTTATAAAAACAATAAATCTTAATAACCTAACGGTACTTATTTTTTTATTAACCTCTGTGAGTTGCTGTTTTAACTTATCAAGTTGTTCCGAGTAAAAATCTGTTGGTTTTTGCATTTCTAGTTAAAAAAGGATAAATGTACAGTATTACTTACATATTTTTTTATAAAATCGTATTTTCGTCATATGCCAACACCTTTAGAATTACAAGTAAAAACACTACCAAATTCATCTGGAGTTTATCAGTATTTTGATAAAGAAGATACTATTATTTACGTTGGTAAAGCAAAAAACTTAAAAAAAAGGGTTTCTTCTTACTTTACTAAAAATCATGATAATGGAAAGACTAGAATTTTAGTTAAGAAAATTGTTAGACTGGAACATATTGTGGTGGATACGGAAACAGATGCACTTCTTCTAGAAAATAACTTGATTAAAAAATACCAACCAAGGTATAATGTATTGCTAAAAGATGACAAATCTTATCCTTGGATTTGTATAAAAAAAGAACGATTTCCTCGTGTTTTTTCAACCAGAAGAGTCATTAAAGATGGTTCTGAATATTTTGGTCCTTACACAAACGTTAAAACAGTAAACCATTTATTAGAATTAATTAAAGAATTATATCCTTTACGAACTTGTAATTATGACTTGCATGAAACTAAAATTAATGCACATAAATATAAAGTATGTTTAGAATATCATTTAGGCAATTGTAAAGGACCTTGTGAAGATTTACAAACTGAAGATAACTACTTAAAAGATATTAAATCTATCCGAAATATTATTAAAGGTAATTTTAAAGAAAGTTTAGAGCATTTTCATCAAATAATGTTGGATTTTGCTTCAGAAATGAAGTTTGAAGAAGCTCAAAAGATAAAAGATAAACTAGCCTCATTGCAAAATTATCAGGCTAAATCTACCATTGTAAATCCGTCTATTAATAATGTAGATGTTTTTTCTATTATTTCAGATGAAACCCACGGATATGCTAACTTCTTTAAAATTATGAATGGTGCTATTGTACAGTCATACACTACTGAAATTAAAAAGAAATTAGACGAAACGGATAAGGATTTACTAGAACTTTTTATTATTGAAACCAGACAACGATTCAACTCTTTATCAAGAGAAGTATACGTTCCTTTTAAGGTAGATTTAGGAGATAAAATAAAAGTAACAGTTCCTAAATTAGGAGATAAGAAAAGGATTGTTGATTTATCTGAAAGAAATGCAAAGTACTATCGTCAAGAGCAGTTTAAACAAATAAAAATTGTTGACCCTGATAGACATGTAAAACGTATTATGGGGCAAATGCAAAAAGATTTACGTTTACGTGTAGAACCTCGTCATATAGAATGTTTTGATAATTCCAATATACAAGGAACCAATCCTGTTGCCGCATGTGTGGTTTTTAAAAATGGAAAACCTAGTAAAAAGGATTATCGCCATTTTAATATAAAAACTGTGGAAGGTCCAGATGATTTTGCTTCTATGGAAGAAGTTGTATACCGAAGATATAAACGTTTACTAGAAGAGGAAAAACCATTGCCACAACTTATTGTTATTGATGGTGGAAAAGGGCAATTATCTTCTGCTTTAAAAAGTTTAGATGCACTAGGTTTACGTGGAAAAATAGCTATTATTGGTATTGCTAAACGTTTGGAAGAAATTTATTATCCTGGTGATAGTGTGCCTTTATATTTAGATAAAAAATCTGAAACACTTAAAATAATTCAATACTTACGTAATGAAGCCCATCGCTTTGGAATTACCTTCCATAGAAATAAACGAAGTAAAAGTGCTATACAATCTGAATTAGAACAAATTCCTAACGTTGGTAAACAAACCATAACTAATTTATTACGTAAATTTAAATCAGCTAAACGCGTAAAAAGTGCTAGCTTTGACGAGCTAAAAGAAGCTGTTGGATTTGCAAGAGCACAAAAAATTTATCAATACTATCATAAAAACTAGCCATGAAAAAACTACTACTACTTCCCTTTTTTATAACCTTAAACTTATTTGCGCAACAACAACCCAAAATAGGATTGGTTTTAAGTGGCGGAGGTGCTAAAGGCTTTGCTCATGTGGGCGTATTAAAAGAATTAGAAAAAGCTGGTCTGCAAGTTGACTATATTGGCGGAACAAGTATGGGAGCTATTGTTGGAGGATTGTATGCTTCTGGTTATTCTGCTAAGCAAATAGAAAATATTATTAAAAGTGCCGATTTTATGACCTTACTTCAGGATAAAGTAAGTAGAAATTCGAAGCCTTTTTTTATGAAACAACATGGTGAAAAATATGCTATTTCTTTACCTATTAAAAAAGATGGTGTTGGTTTACCTTTAGGATTATCCAGAGGGCAAAATGTTTTAAACTTTTTAACAGAATTACTAGCTCCTGTTGATGATATTAATGATTTTTCTCAACTATCTATTCCTTTTTATTGTGTAGCAACTAATATTGAAACTGGTAACGAAGTGGTTTTAGAAAAAGGTTCTTTACCCTTGGCATTAAGAGCTAGTGGTGCGTTTCCTTCTTTGTTAAATCCTGTAGATATTGATGGACAATTGCTAGTAGATGGCGGTGTAGTAAACAACTACCCAGTTGATATTATGAAAACTAAAAATGTTGATTTGATTATTGGAGTTAATGTACAAGGCCAACTTTTAAAAAGAGATGAACTTTCTTCCGTTGCTTCTCTTTTGTTACAAATTATCAATTTTCAAATGTATAAAAAGGCAGATGAGCATATAAAACTATTAGATATCTCTTTAAAACCTGATATTATAGAGTACAGTGTAATTTCTTTTGATAAGAAAAAAGAAATTTTACAAGAAGGTATTAAAGTAGCTAAACCATACAAAGCTGTTTTTGACAGTATTGCTAAACTGCAAACAAGAAAAAAAAGAAGACCAAAATTAAATATTAAGCCTCATAAATTATTAGTAGATAGAATTATTATTAAAGGAAATAAAAACTATACAGATAATTATGTATTGGGTAAATTACAGTTAGAAGAAGGTGATAGTGTATCTTATAAAGATATTTCAAAAAAAATAAGTTCGTTAACTGCTACGAAAAACTTTGAACGAATTGATTATCATTTTGAAAGTTCTTTTAAAGGAAAAAAGTTAGTTTTAAAAGTAAAAGAAGATAATATAAAATCTTTCTTACGTTTTGGTTTACATTACGATTTACTCTACAAATCTGCTGTATTAGTTAATTATAGCCATAAAAAATTATTAAAACAGAATGATGAATTTACCTTTGATGTGGGAATTGGTGACCGAATTCGATATAATTTAAATTACTTTATAGATAATGGAATTATTCCTAGTTATGGGTTTTCTTCAAATTATAATTCTTTTACAAGTAATTTTTTATATGATGATGTAGTTAACAAAATAAACATTCGTTATTTAGATTTCACCAATGCTTTTTATGTACAAACTACTATGGATAAAAAATTTGCTTTTGGTTTAGGTATTGAAAATAAGAGAATTAAAATTACTTCAGATACTTTTTTAGTTAATAATGAAGATACTGTATTTGACAATAGTAATTACGTAAATGCTTATAGCTTTTTAAAGCTAGATACTTATGATAAAAACATGTTTCCAACCTCAGGTTTTTATGCTGATATTGGTTTTAAGTGGTTTGTTTGGTCGGATAGGAATGAGCGATTTAATGAATTTCCTAGCGGAAGTGATCGATTTACTCAATTTTCCCAACTTTCTGGTACTATAGGTTTTGCAAAAACATTTTTTGATAAGCTTACTTTTCAATACACTTCGGATGCTGGGTATACCTTAGGTAATGTTTCTTCTGAGGTTTTTGATTTTAGGTTAGGTGGCTATAATAAAAACTATGCCAATAGCTTTTATGCTTTTTATGGTTATGATACTGCTACCTTAAATAATCAATCTTTTTTAAGGTCTGAGTTTAATTTCAGATATCGTGTTTTTGACAAGCATTATGCTAATTTTATTGCTAATTATGCCCGTGTTGAAAATGATATATTTTTAAATGGGGAGTTATTTAAAAACACCAAATCTGGTTATGCTATTGGTTATGGAATAGAAACATTTTTAGGCCCTATAGAAATTAAATATACTTGGTCACCAGATCATAAGGAAAACTTTTGGCTGTTTAATTTAGGATTTTGGTTTTAATCACAAAAGGTTTAACTCCCTGGATGTTTGCAACAGGACAGTATATTTTATTGGCACCGCCAAAGGGTATAATACCCCGAGGCTTGCCTCGAAATTAAACTTATTGTCTTATTAAATGCCTTGTGGACTTGCCCCGAAGTAGTTTACTTAGCTTTTTCTAAAGTAAAAGAAAACTCAGAACCTTCTCCATACTTACTTTTTAAAAGTATGGTTTCACCATGTGCTTCTATTATGTGTTTAACTATAGATAACCCTAAACCAGAACCTCCTTGTTCTCTAGAACGGCTTTGATCTACCCTATAAAAACGCTCAAATAAACGCGATAAATGTTCTTGTTTTATTCCTTCACCATTATCAATTACCTTAATAATAAATTTATTAGGATTGTAACTTTCAATACTAACCGTAGTTACGCCATCAACTTTTCCATATTTAATAGAGTTAACTACTAAATTAATTAATACTTGTTCAATACGCTCAACATCTCCTTTTACAAAGAATGGGAACTCATATGCTTTATCAAACTTCAACGTAATATTTCTTTTTTTAGCCTTCATCTCAAAAAGGTCAAATACATTTTGAATTAGCTCTAAAATATTAAACGTTTCAATATTCATTTTCATCCCCTCTGTTTCCAATTTAGCAATCATATCTAAATCTTTTACAATAGAGGTTAACCGCTCAACACCTTTATTAGCACGCTCTAAATATTTAGTTCTTATTACTTTGTCTTCCGCAGCGCCTTCCATTAAAGTTAAAATATATCCTTGTACGGTAAAAAGAGGTGTTTTCAATTCATGTGATACATTTCCTAAAAAGTCTCTTCTAAAAGAATCTCTTTGGGTTAAATCAGCAATTTCTTCACTTTTACCTTCTACATATTCTTGTACTGTTTTTGTTAACGATTCAACATCTGTAGTAACTTTTTTTCTTTTTAAATCGTTAATATCTAATATTGAAATATCTTCATATAGTTTTTTAATTCGCTGATATATAAAATGTTCAGCTCTATACTGAATAACAAAGAATGATAAAACAAATAAAATAACACCAAAAATAATGATGGTTCCTAATCCAAAAAACTTAAACAGAAATAAATAAGATAACACCACAAAGGTGATTGACAAAACGGTTAAATATAACGCTGACCAAAGTGCGTATTTATATGTTTTTTTTATTTTCATATTAAATAAACGATTGAATGTAAGCATTTAATAATTATTTCCTTGCTATCATTCTTCTATTAAATAAAAGTAGATTGCTTGTTATAATTTAACAAGCAATCTACTAGAATATTTTTAAAGGTTTTTAATTATTTATCAAACCCTTCTAATACAAATTTATATCCTACTCCTTTTACAGTTTTAAAGTAATGATCTCCAATCTTTTCACGTAATTTACGTATGTGAACATCAATTGTTCTTCCTCCTACCACTACTTCATTACCCCAAACGCTATCTAAAATTACCTCTCTTTTAAAAACTTTTCCTGGTTTAGAAGTTAATAAAGAAAATAATTCAAATTCTTTTCTTGGTAATGAAATTTTGTCTTCTCCTTTAAAAACAACATACTCATCTCTATTGATAATAATGTCACCAATTTTGGTAGTGGTATCTGTTTTTTCATCTGTTTTTAAACGTCGAAGTAATGACTTTACTTTGCTAACCAGTACTTTTGGTTTTACTGGTTTAGTAATATAATCATCTGCACCAGCATCAAAACCTGCTACCTGAGAATAATCTTCCCCTCTTGCTGTTAAGAAAGAAATAATTACATCTTCTAAAGACTTAATACTTCTAATTTTTTCACAAGCTTCAATACCATCCATTTCTGGCATCATAATGTCTAATAAAATTAGATGTGGACTTACTTTTTTAGCTGTTTTTACGGCTTCTGCTCCATTGTTAGCTGTAAAAACTTGATATCCTTCAGATTTTAAATTATAACCAACTATTTCTAAAATATCTGGTTCATCATCCACCAATAAAATCTTAATATCACTAGTATTCATACATTAATTATTTAAGTAATCACTCCAAAAGTAACGATAAAATAACAAATTAGATGTGCTGCCCTTGAACTTAACGTTCATTTAATGTTTTATAAACCTAAAGCATTACCTAAGGTTAAAATTCAACTACTTAACTTTAAATTAATGTTTTAAAATTAACATTTTTTGTAGTTTTGTTGGAAGGAATTAAAACTTACAAACAAAATGAAAAAAAATTACTTATTATCTTTAATGTTGGTCTTTCTTGGCCACTTTGCTTTTGGGCAAGAACTTTTAACTAATGGAGATTTAGAGTTGTGGGACGATGACACAACCCCAAATGGGTGGAATAAAGCTGAAAGTCTAGTTAAGACTAATACCGAAAAACATGGGGGTACCTATTCTGCTTTTAGAAACGGAGGTAGTGGTACTAAAGATTTAACACAAAATATTAGTGGTATAATATCTGGTTCTAGCTATAAAATATCTTTTTGGTATAAAGCAAGTGGAGATGGTGAAGATGTACGTATATGGTCTGTATGGAAAAGCGGTTCCACAACAGTATATCACACTGGTACAAGTAGTGATGCTTCAACTGACCCGTTAAGAGGTCCAAATAATGGTTATTTAGATAACAATGGTGGGGTTTGGACAAAGTTTGAAACTACTGTAGTAGCACCTGATGGCGTAGATACTCTTATTTTTGAAGTTCGTTCGTATTCTGGCTCTATGGTATATTGGGATGATCTGTCCGTAACTTGTACTACTTGTAATTCAAGTGAACCTTCTTTAACAATAACATCTCCTTCTGAAGGAGCTGAATTAGATCATACAACCACAGCTACAGTTAAATTATCAGTAGCTAACTTTAATGTTGCTAGCGGAGGAACTGGTGACGGTTATATCAAATGGAAGTTGAACGATGTTGCACAAGCTGATAAATTTGACACTAATGACATTACTTTTCCAGTAACTGGTGGTACATCTTATAAAGTATATATTGAATTAGTTGATAATAGTGGTAACCCTTTAGCTACTGCTGTTAATAAAACAGTAAACTTTTCTGTTAAACATCCATGTGATTTAACCTTAGGATCAATCGCTACCAATTGTGATGCTGTTACTAGTGGTACTGATACATTTAATGGTTCTATTGCTTTTACAGGAGGAAACACAGGAGTTACTTATACAATTACTGCATCTGAAGGTACTATTGGAGGAGACAATCCTAACTCTATAGCTGAAGGAACAATTACAGTTACAGGTATAACAGAAGGTTCAGATGTTACAGTAACTATTAAAGGAGGTGCTAACAGTAGTTGTGATTATACAAGAACTTTATACAGTCCAACATGTATTCCTTTTCCAATTGTTGAGACATTTGATTACGCTGCAGATTCTAATTTAACTGATGCTGCTTGGTGGCAAACAACCTCATCTTCATCTGATAAAGTTAAGGTAACAACCGCTACTCTTGCTAATCCATTTCAAGCGTCAGAATTTCCAAATCCTACTGGAAATATGGTTAGTTTTGACGGAACAGGTGCTGACCCTTACTTAGAGTATAATCAACAAAATTCTGGAACTATTTATGCTTCTTTTTTATTTACAGCTTCAGATATTAGTGGTTTAACAAATGCCAATGGTGGTTATTTTGTTGTATTAACTGAAGCTGGTGGTTCATACAAAAGTAGAATATGGTTAAAGCAAGATGATACAGATAATACAAAATATAGGATTGGTGTTAGTACAGGAAGTAGTAATACTTCTTACACTACAACTATGCACACACCAGGTGAAGAGGTTTTTGTAGTTGTTGCTTATGACTTTGCAAGTAATGAATTAAAATTATGGGAAAACCCGGCTCCAAACACTTTCGCTACTAACTCTGCTCCAAGCGCAAGCTTAACACTTACTGCGTCTGGAAATGATATTCCTGGAAATTTAGGAAGATTTTTATTAAGGCAAGATTCTGGTACAGAAACACCTAATATCAATTTTGATGAATTAAGGATTGCTACTTCGTGGAAAGAGGTTACTCCTACTGGAGCAACAGCTTCTATACAAGAAAATACTATTGAAGGTTTTAGCATTTTCCCTAACCCAATAAGTGGAGATACTTTTACTTTAACTACTGCTTCTACTGCTAAAAAAGAAGTAACTATTTACACTATTTTAGGTAGAGAAATTCAAAAAGAAACTTTTACAGGTAGCAATAAAGCAATTAATATTGCAAATTTAAAAACAGGTGTTTACCTTTTAAAAGTGAATGAAAATGCTAATTCTGCTACTAAGAAATTAGTGATTAAATAAGGATTAAGTATTTACAATACATAAAAAGAGGGTTTTAGGTTTCTAAAACCCTCTTTTTTTATATCTTTATAACAAAAATTGAGTATATGAAGTTTATTCCTTCTTTTGGAGAGTTTGCTTTAAAGTGTAAAGAAGCTTTTAAACGTTTTCCTATTGTTATCATCTGGGCAATTATTGGTACGTTTTTTACCTTAACTGTCATTGAAAATAAAAATTTTGACACGCCGTTTTGGGGCAAAATTATTTTAACCTTCATTTTGGGTATTAGTTGGTTAATTACAACACGTTTTATAACTGAACAACTCCCTAAAAAGTTTCAATGGTTATTTCTACTCACATTTTCCTTTTTAGGAATCTTTTACACTAGTATTGTTACCACTGAACGCAACATCACTGAAGAAAGTGGAATTAGATTTGCACTCTACTTTATTGCTGGGCATTTACTATTACTTATTGCTCCTTTTATTACTCAATGGAATAACACAAACTATTTCAGATATATAAAAAGTGTGTTTATAGCTATTGTTAGAAGTTTATTTTTCTCTTTGGTACTTTATTTAGGGATTACGTTGGCGTTGTTAGCTATTAAACATTTGTTTGTCTTTGATTTTAACGACAAACGATTTTTTCAAATGTTTGTGGTTTGCATAGGTATTGTCAATACTTGGATTTACTTGGCAGATTTCCCTAAAAACATTCATCAAAAAAACACTGTTCAATATACCAAGGCTCTTGAAATATTTGTGAAGTATATCCTTATTCCTTTGGTTATTATTTACTTGATTATTTTATATGCGTATAGTTTTAAAATACTTATTAATTGGAATTTACCTAAAGGATGGGTTTCTTATTTGGTTATTGCTTTGTCTTTTCTTGGGTTTCTTATTCAAGTACTGATTAACCCTGTACAAACAACTATAGATTCTAAAATTATAAAAAAGTTTACCCCTAAATTCTATTACGCTTTAGTACCCTTACTTATTTTATTATTTATAGCCATTTTTAGAAGAATTAGTGAGTATGGTTTTACTGAGAATAGGTATTTTGTATTAGTATTGGCCTTTTGGATTTTAGGAATTACGCTGTACATGTTATTTAGTAAGTCAAAAAAAATACGTGTGTTTTTTTCTTCTTTAGCCATACTTTGTGTATTCGCTTCTTTTGGTTTTTGGGGCGCTTTTTCTATTGCTACTAAAAGTCAAATACATCAATTTAAAAAGGTTTATAATAGTCTTCTTACTTCAGATTTTGTAACTACTACTAAAACTAAAAAGCAACTGAGTTCTATACTTTATTATTTGAACGATAAAAAACAATTAACAAAGCTTACACCAATTTTAAACTACAACCCTACAACAACGTTTAGTACACTAAAATCTTGGGAATTGCCTAATAGAATTCTTGACAGTCTTCAAATAAAAACCACAGATACGCCATTAGCAAATAGTAAGTACCGTCATTTAAATATTAATGAATCTGATTTATTAATACCTATTAAAAATTATGATTTTTTTAAAATCATGTATTTTAATAATTATGAGAAAGATCAAAACCGTATTCATGGGTACTTTTTCAAAATCATAAACGATAAAAATTTGGTTGAAATCTCTAATAAAAAACAACGCTATACTATTGTTTTAAGTACTAAAATAAATAGTTTATCACTATTAACTCAAGATTATAATATTGACCCAGCTATGATGACTATTGAAAAAGAATGGGAAGATATTGCGGTAAAAATACTGTTTCAAAACATCAACTTAACGAAAAAGAATACTAACTATACTATAAACAACGCACAAGCGTATGTGTTTATCAAAGAAAAAAATGCTAAATAATTTAAACTTAGAAAATGTATTGTTTTTAGATATTGAAACAGTACCTCAACATGAAACTTGGCATAAAGTTTCTGAAACCGAAAAAGAATTATATACTTTAAAAACACAGTATCAACGAAAAGAAGAACATGCGGTGGAAGAATTTTATGAGCGTGCAGGTATTTGGGCTGAGTTTGGTAAAATTATCTGTATTTCGGTAGGTTATTTTGTAACAACAAACAAGAAAAAACAATTTAGAATTACTTCTTTTTATGATAATCAAGAAGTTGATATTCTATTACGTTTCAAACATCTTTTAGACAATCATTTTAATTTACACAGGCATCTTTTGTGTGCGCATAACGGAAAAGAATTTGACTTTCCATATATTGCTAGACGTATGATTGTTCACCAAATTCCATTACCAGAAAAATTGAATTTATTTGGTAAAAAACCATGGGATGTTAAGCATTTAGATACGCTGGAATTATGGAAATTTGGTGATTACAAACATTATACCTCATTAAAATTACTGACTCATATTTTAGGGATTCCTTCTCCAAAACAAGATATTGAAGGGAGTGAGGTTTGTAAAGTATATTATCAAGAAAAGAATTTACAACGCATTGTAACATATTGTGAAAAAGATACTATTGCTATTGCACAACTACTTCTTAAATTTTGTAACAAACCGTTATTAACCTCAGAAAATATAATCCGTGTTTAATTATGAGACTATACTAAAAGTTTAATACCTGTATAAGGCTGCTTAATTAATAACTGGTACTACTTTTTCTTCAAAAGTATCTTTACCATCAGCATCTTTGCCTTTCCAAAATTTAAAGACATAATCTTGTTTTTGGGTTACTTGAATAGGAATTTCTAATTCTTTCTCTATTAAAGCGTCTGAACAAGTAAGGCTTAAATCTTGAAGTGATCGAATGGCTACTATTCTCGTAGTATCTTTATACTGGTAATATAAATTGTAAAACATATGACAACCACTAGGCAACGAGTATTTTACCTTAATAGTGTCAGTAGTTCTATAGGTAAAATTTGAAGGCGTAACGGATTCATCTATTGGTAATAAGGTGATTACTTGTCCTCCTGAATCTCCATCCATAGAACAAGCAGATAAAACTAAAATTGTGATTAATGCTATTATTTTTTTCATGATGTTTGTTTTTAAAATTGATAACTAATTCCTGAGTAAACTCCTATTGTATAAGGCCTAAACCCATTATCATTTTTTGAAAATGTATTCAAAGGCATTTTAAACATTGGATTAACAGTAAACTTTAATTTTGGATTTATAGAATACTCAATATCTATTCCTATGTTTCCGCTAAAGTTTATAGCGTTCAAATTATTGGCTTTTCCTAAATTCTCTGTAAGTATAGAAGAGGAAAGCATTATGTTGTTTTTACTTAAAAATAAAGAACTAAAACCTGTTACTATTTTAGAATTAAATCGGTTAGTTTCTAAAAAAGTGTATTTTACTTCTATTGGAACCTCTATATAATTATAATTTTGAGTTAAGGTAGCTTCTTGGGTTTCAACATTTGCTGCACTTAAGCTAGCAACATCAGAGGTTCCATTTCTAGTTTCTACTAACATAAAAGAAGGTTCTTGCTCATAATCTACCCCTTGCAAACTACTTCCTTTTACATTAGATAAAATGGATAAATTATCATTAGTATATCCCATTTTTTGAACTAAAACTCCCGATTGAATTGTCCATTTATCTGCTAATTGATACGCTACTTTTACTCCATAAGAAAAATTATTATTTCCAGTAGTTTCAGTAGTAGCTAAACTTTGATCTAAAGAAGACGTATTGGTAAAGGAGTTTGATTTTATAATGGCAAAAACCGGTGACAATGCCCATTTATCTTTTTCTTTTTTAGCAATTGTTGTACTATCTTTTTCACTCATCTCAGCAATAAAATCTTTCTTTACCTCCATTTTTTTTAGTATCGAATCTTTTACAATTAATGTACTGTCTTTTTTATTGATATTTGGTAAAATCTTTTTCATAGCCGTTTTTTTACCTGATAAAACCCCTTCCCTTGTTTTATCAGGTATTATTCTCTTACTAGCAATCAATTCATTGGTGGTGTTTATTTCATCATACAATGAATTTTTCTTCCTCTTTTCATCTATTGATTTTGTAGTATCAATAGCATTCTTTTTAGGCTCTTTTTTTATTGCTATAACTTCTACTGGTACTTCTTCAATATTCGTTTGCTCTAATTTATTTTCTTCGTTATTTTTTGTTGGTACTTCTTTATCAGATTGCTCTACTACAACTTCCTTTTCATTTACTGGTAAAGTTGTTGTTTTTGTTACTGAAGGATATATTAAAAAACCAATAATCAATACTGCCGCCGCACCTCCATACAACCACCACATAGGTAAAACTCTACGTTTTTTCTTTTTAAGTTTTGCCTCAATAGCATTCCAAACTTCTGGATTTGGAGAAGCTTCAAACCCTTTAAGTTTTTCTTCAAATAATCTATCTATGTCTTTTCTATCGTTCATTTAGGCTTCCTTTTGCATTTGTTGATGTACTTCAATTTTTTGTTTTAACAACATTCTAGCTCTTGATAAGTTAGATTTTGAAGTTCCTTCCGAGACTGCTAACATTTCGGCTATTTCTTTATGTGAAAATTTATCTAAAACATATAAGTTAAAAACCAATCGATATCTGTCTGGTAGTTCTTGAATACATTGTAATAAAAAATCTACACTTACAGAAGCATCGTCATATTCTACTTCCTCAAAATCTTCTTCAAGGGCTTCCTCTTTTACTAATTGTAAAGGTGATTTTTGACGGTATTTTTGTAAAGCTGTATTGATAGTAATCCGCTTCATCCATCCTTCAAAAGATCCTTGATGATTGTATTGCTTTATCTTTTTAAAAATAGTGATAAAACTATCTTGCAAAGTATCTTGTGCATCTTCATAATTTCTAGAATACTTTAAGCATAGTGCAAAAAGCTTATCAGCATATAACTGATAAACTTTTGCCTGTGCCTTGATATTCTGACGGCAACACTCTACTATGATTTCTTTTAAATTAATGTGCTAAAAGTTTATTTAAAAATACTAATATTTTAACACGGCCTTTCCGTTTTCACAAGTAACTCCCGTAGGTTGCGCTATAATATCACAAGTAGATACTACGCCCCATTTTTTATTGAAGGCTGCTTCTGCTTGTGTATACACTGTTACTTTTTGTAAAAATTCCGGTACGTTTATCTTTTTAGAATATGCTATATACCCCTGAGGACCACCACATGCCTTACTTCCATAAGCTGTAAATGTCCAATCGTTATCATCTTCACATGTTTTACTAGTTGCTAATGCTTTAATTTCATCAAATAATTGTAGTAAAGCTTGGTGTTCTTTTTCTCTATCTGATAATTCTACTTTCACTTTTAATTTCTCTTTGGTCAATTCTAATATTTTCCAATTATAATTCAGCGGAAAAACGGATAAAGTTATTTTTATCTGATCTTCATTTTTTTCATAAGTTCCATTATCATCATAAAATGATAATGGAGGCGTACCACACCAACCTGAAGTACGTTGTATAAAAACATTATTTTCTTTAAAAGCTATTCCATAATTATTCGTAGGTAATTCTCCTACTCTTTCAAAAGTTATGCTATCATCGGTATGTACAGCATTGGCCCAATAGCCTACTAATAAGTTATTAGTGTTTACTGGTATTTCTTCGTTTTTCTGACAAGCGGTTGCCATTAAAATGACCGCTAATACTATTCCTTTTACTATTTTTAATTTCCCCATAATACTATTTTATTGGTTTTAGTTTTATCAAAATCAGGGCAAGTGTTTCGGCCATCAATACCACCAAATTCACAAATTTTTTCACCAGCGCAGTTAAATAGATACTGTAAACCATCGGCACAATCTACACAAGCATCTATCAAAAAAACTGGCTGGTTTTTATAGGTATATTGAATGATATGTTTTTTTCCTGGAGAAGCCATTTTTTCTAGGTCTTCTTTTTTCTTTTTTAACCAAGCTAGTTGTTCTATTGGATTCTCTACACCGCAAACTTCATTTTTAACATCGTTATCAGCGCAAGAAAAAAAGAACACTAAAGTTAGTAGTAGTACAGTTGTTTTCATATTTCTTCTTAATTGAGTTATTTACTCTATAGATGCAAAGAAGACTTAAGGGTTGCGTAGTTTTTTTTATTTTTTTGAAAACAACTATATAATCACCTTATTTAAAGATATTTAAAGCTTCCTAACGAAGTTGAGATGGTTTCGGTAAGTATTAAAAGCTTCCCAACGAGATTGAGACGGTTTCGGTAAGTATTAAAAGCTTCTCAACGAGGTTGAGACGGTTTTGAATCATTATTACAAGTATATGAGGAGTTATATTTCAATTATTCTTTCATAATCAAACGTTTCATGTTCTTTCCAATTCACATAACCAAATTGGTTTGAAATCATTTGCGTATTACCAATTTTAAGATCTCCTAAATTTCTATGGCTATGCCCATAAATCCAAAAATCGATGTTACTATCTTTAATAAATTCTTTTTTCTCAACACAAAAAGCCGTTTTAAACATACTTTTCTTAAATGCTTCATTCATGCAGTCATAACTTGGTAAGTGGTGTGTTACCACTACTTTTTTTCCTTCTGATTGTACAGCCTTTTTTATAAAGTTAAAAGATGCTTCGTGAATTTTATTAAAATGAATGGCATTGAATTGTTCATTCTTGAATTTTATTTTTCTAAAGTCGGTTACAGCTTGTGTAATTTCATAAATATTCTTCTCTATTTTAGACCACATGGTAGAGAAAATAAATTTAGTTCCTTTTATTTCAGTTTGGTAATTATTGACTATAAACACATTATTCTTAACTTTTTTACACGTTGAACCAAGTGCTGTAGAAATATCATAACCTCCATAGTATTCGTGGTTTCCTGGCACTATGTATATAGCTTCAAACTCTTCTGATACTTTGTTTATAAAATCTAATGCTGCAAAGTTTTTATCTAAATGGTAAAAGTCTCCAGCAATGATTAAAATTTCTCCTTTAGGTATTATTGGATTTTTTTGCAACCATTCTCGGTTTTCTTTAAACTCAAGGTGTAAATCAGAGCAAACTTGAACTTTCATGTATTTATACGTATTTTTTAAAAAACAAGTATACTATTATTATAAGTGTTTTTAAAAGATTATTCTGGTACATTTTTATAAAACAATCGTTTTTATGCTTTCATTAGAATTGGAATTCTAAACACATTTGTTTTATACAATAACTAACACTACGTATACTATTGCAAATCAACACAATAATTAGTATCTTAGGGCAAGAGTAAAACATTTATATGTACACATTTAGCGTTTAACTCTTCTAATAAACCAAACTTAAGACTGTCTGGATGCTAAAAAACCTTCAGACAGTCTTTTTTTGCTTTTTATTTTTGAAACTAATAATGTTCTTCAATAAGAAGAGACACTATCCCCCCGGAAGTGTCTCTAAAAACTAACTAACCAAACTCATGGCTAAAATACATTACAAACAACGATTAAAGCATTAATCATAGATATAACAACAATAAGTGTCGATAACTTGTAGTAAAACATAGTTTAGTAAACTACCTCGGGGCAAGCCCACGAGGCATTTAATAAGACAATAAGTTTAATTTCGAGGCAAGCTTCGGGGTATTATACCCTTTGGCGGTGCCAATAAAATAAATGAGTTAGGTCTATATCTTTAAAAATTCACTGTAATTGTTCCTTTTAAGAAAAATGGTGTTCCTGGTGTGAAATGAATTTCTTCTGTAGGAGTTACTTCATTTTGCAAACGAGACTCTGTTGCAAACTGAGTTTCGTTCCAATCAACATCAAAAAGATTTTGAACTTGTACACCCAACGTAACATTTTTAAGCTCATATCCTAAATTAAGATCTGTTATGGTATAACCTTCTGCAACAATTGAATTGTCTTCATTTGCAGGCCTATCATTTATATGTTTTAACTGTATTCCTCCAAAAAAACCTGAATCACTTTTATAATTTATACCACTTGCTAGTGTAAAATCAGGAGCTAAAGGAATAAAGTCTTGCCCTTCTGCTTCTTCAATAGTTCTGGCATGTGTATAATTAGCATCTAAGTTAAAATATAAGTGGCTTATAGGTTCATATCGTAAACTAAAATCAATTCCTTGACGATTTGTTTTTCCACTTGGTTCTACTATTCCAGCATCTCCCACATATACAAATTCTTGTTCTAAAAATAAGTACCAATACCCAGTGTTTATAAGTAATTTAGGAATAGGTTTCCATATAAAACCTGTATCAAATCCGTAAGAAGCAGGTAAAATATTATTTCCTTTTTGAGCAACTACTACGCGAGTATCATTAGAGTGAAAACCTTTTCCTGCTTTTGCATACAACTGTAAATTGTCATTATAATTATAAAAAACATTTAATTTAGGACTTACAATGCTTTCTGTTTCTGATTGTGTTGTATAGTTGGTTTGTAAAGCATCATTGTATTTAAATTTAAAATAATCAATACGTACTGCTGGGTTTATGGTAAATTTACCAAGGTTAAAATTAGCACTTGCATAAGCACCTAAGTTGGTTTCGTTAACATCTCCCAACTGAATTTGGTTTAATGTTTGTTTTCGGTTTGCTGTATGGGATAATTCATTATTAAAACTTTGATCGTTTCGTAAACTAATTCCAGCAGAGAAACTTCCATCTAATTCCGTAAATTCTTGATGATAATCACTGTTAAAACCAAAAATATTACGTGTTTCTTTTTGTTTAATTTGATCTCCATTTACAGGATCGTCTAAGAAAAATGTAAAGTTTGAAAACAACTCAAAATTGTATTTACTGTAATATATTTTATTTTTTATAGATGCGTTTTCTGAAATTATTTTATCATAATTTACAAGTGCATTTGTACGGCTAGTCCTACCACCTTCGGTATCATCAATAGCTCCAAAACGTGTAATCAAACCGCTATTTACGGCTCTTTGTGGAATTTGCCCTGATGCATCCCAATCACTTGTAAAATGAGATAGTGTTACGCCTATTTTATCTGTATCCGTTACATTGGCAGTATATTTTCCAAAAATATTTAACCTATTAAAGTTTTGTGAACTATTAAAGTAACCATCTGTAAGTGTATATTCTGAAGCAATGTAAGCACTTTCTTTATTGTTATTTAATACATTAAACATCCCTAATAAACGTTGTGTATTATATTGCCCAACTTCTAATTTTAAAAGGTTAGCTTTTAACCTGTTTTTTGTTTTAAAATTAACATATCCAGCCGTATTAAAGTTTCCTTTATCTGCATAATAAGCGCCTTTTCCAAAATCTATTTTATTTACTGTTTCTGGAATCACAAAATGTAAATCGGCATACCCTTGTCCGTGCGCATGTGACACCATATTAACAGGTAATCCATCTGCAGTAATGGTAATATCTGTTCCGTGATCTATATCAAAACCACGAAGAAAAATTTGTTCAGCTTTTCCACCTCCTGCATGTTGCCCAATAAATAATCCTGGTACTTTTTGTAAAATTTCTTGTGAAGAATTTACAGGATTTGTTTGAATATCTACTGCTGTAATTACATTTAGTGCATTTATTTTTTTTCCTATGGTTATTTCTTCAAGAGAAATCAGTTTTTCTTCTATAGTAATAGCAATAGGTTCAAAATTCTTTACTACTATTTTTTTCTTTTCGTAATTAATATGACTAATTACAAGTGTATCTCCTAAGGTTACATGATGAAGTATAAAGTCTCCTCTTCCATTAGTATGTGTATGGTGTTTCTCGCTTATATTTAAAATATGAACTTCTGCAACAGGAATATTGTTTTGAGAAGTTACTTTTCCTTTTATGGTTTGTGAATAAAATTGTTGTACAAATAAAATACTACAAATTAAAATTAGGTGTTTCATCCTATATTATTGATAGTTAGTTAATTTAAAAATGGTTTTTCTAACCTGCAAAGAAACTAAAAATCAATTACCATATGCTCCTATAATTAATTGACTGTATGTTAAATTTAACTTAAAATATACTCTGTTTTTACTAAGCTTTCTATTTCATATATTTTTAGATATAAAGTAAAGCTTTTCATGCTACAGTTTCTGTTTTTAAGCGAATAAATATCTGGCTTTTATAATTTTATCGTAAATTAAATATGTGTAATAGTTATGAATTTAACTAATTTAAAAGGCTATATTTTGTACCTCTCTAACAGAGAGGTTTTTTATTAGTAGTTTTAATTTTTACATTGATAACTAAACTACTTAACTAGTATTCAGTTATTAAATTAATTCCGTTCTTATTTTTAGACGACTTTCAAGACCAATATAATCTGAATGACTTGTTGTTAAACAATAAATTTTACATGCTGGTTTTCCTATTTTAATAGATTCTGGTATTATATTATTTGGTAATTTATCTACTAAGTCTAATACGCCATCCAATCCGTAATATTCACTATCTTTTAATAAAATAATTCTAAAGTAAAATTCGTCTTGTTTTAAAAATTTGATTTGGGTAGTCACTTTTGATGTTTTTAGTTCGTTTTTTAATAAAAATATTGATTTTTTAACCCGTTATCAATAAAAAAAGTCTTTATTTATTTTACTTTAATAAGGGTTTGTTGTTAATAACTTTACTTTTTAATTTTTTTGCTATGTATTCCTTCCCATTATACTCGCCTTTTATTTACCATTATAACAATATAAAATACTTTTTCTTATCATTTTTGTGTATAACTGTACAAGAAAAAATTTCTCAGAAAAAAGTTTGTACACTCTTGTACAAGAAATAAAATGCAAAAAAAATATTTGTACAAGATAGGTTTGTACAACACTGTACAAGAAAATTTCTCAGAAAAAAAAGTTTGTACAACGCTGTACAAGAAAAAAATTGTAAAAAAAAAGTTTGTACAGTTGTGTACAATCAAAAAACAAAAACGAAAATTCATTGTACAAAAAATAACTAGCTTTGTACTGTTTTTTAAAAAGCTATGAAAAATGTATAAACGATGTTATCATCCGTTGCTTATTGTTTTGTATACTAGCGATATGTTAAGTGACCAACAAA
The DNA here is from genome assembly GCF_964036645.1 of Tenacibaculum sp. 190524A02b. Taxonomy (NCBI): domain Bacteria; kingdom Pseudomonadati; phylum Bacteroidota; class Flavobacteriia; order Flavobacteriales; family Flavobacteriaceae; genus Tenacibaculum; species Tenacibaculum vairaonense. The sequence continues at coordinate 3,512,737 of NZ_OZ038525.1, forward strand.
TTGCTCAAATACCCAAAACTACCAGACATAACTGGAAAAAATTTACACACCAAGAGTATTATGGGTATCAATGGGCTACTGATTATATTGAGCAATTTGATGCTATAAAGGAGGTATATGCTTCTAAGTTTTTATTTACATCACTACGGTTTTTAATTGCAACTAGAAAAGGGTATTTACATATGTTAGGAGAATTAGCTCATAACAAAAACCTTTTACAATTGCATGCTTCTAAAATAGTCAGTTCTATAAATCATCTTGCTTCCTTATCTAAAGTATCGGTGGTTACTGCTTGTAAATATTATGGGGTTTCTAAAGATTGGTATTACATACAGAAAAGGAAATTGATTTGTAATTTAAGTCCTTTTCAAAAATGCTATAAACAACACCCGAATCAGCTAACAGTTAAAGAAGTTATAGCTATTGAATATTTGGTAACAGATGCTAATCATTTTGGGAAAACGAAAACCACTTTGTATTATCATGCACTTGTTAATAATATAGTTACCTGTGGTAAGTCTACTTTTTTTAAATATGCTAATGTTTTGGGGTATCAAAAACCAAAACGTTTTAAAAATAAATCTAAAAAAGGATTTAGAGCTTCTCGTATTTTTGAATGGTTGCATGTAGATATTACCAATATTCACACCACAGAAAACGGAATACAAAAAGTTGCTTTTGTAAAAGATAATTTTTCGAAAGCAATTTTACATTACAGTTCTACTAATGGAAAAGCTGGTAGCGAATTTATTAAAAACCTTTTTCAAGAAACTTTTGAGAAGTATCAGTTATTGAATATAGTGAGTCCGATTAACATTTTGTCTGATGGCGGAAGTGAGAATAAAGGAGCATTACTTACATGGGTTCAAAATATACAAGCGCCGCCTATAGTTACCAAAATTACGGCGCAAACTAAAGAGTTTCCTTTTTCTAATTCCATGTCTGAAAGTACGCATAGTATTTACAAAACGGAGTTTAAGAACGGAAAACTGTCTTTAAATACACAAATGCATTTACAAGATTTAGAGCGGTTTGTTCAATATTATAACTATGAAAGATATCCTACTGAGCTTTATGGATATACTCCTATGGAAATTATACTAGGTAAAATTCCTGATAAAAATAGGTTTAAACAACAAATACTATTGGCTAGAAAGAATAGACTTAGCAGCAATCAACTGTTTAATGATTGTACAAAAATCATGGCTTGTAATGTTTAAAAGTATTAAAAAACAGTGTTTTTAATCTTTCTTTACTAATTAGTACTTTTTTTAAAATGTAAAAACCACGCTATATAGGTATAACGTGGTTTTATTTTTATTTTTTTACTTATTAATACTGGGTACAGATTACAAATCTGCACTAGCATTTATACTTTATAACTGGGCTCTACAAATATCTTCTTAACCCTTAGTATTACTATGAAATTCCAATATTGGAACCTTTTTGTCGTGATTTTAAGTAGAGAGTGCCGAGTAGTGAAATAAATCTTTAACTACTTATTCTTAATTATTTACAGTTATGAATTTGTCTATAACCTATTTTACTACACTACCACTTTGCGGAGCAAAGAAATTATTTATCAATCGCTCTAAATATAGGTTTCAAATTTCCATTCTCCTTCAATGCTATAATACATTTTGAACTTATTTTGTGTTTTTTAGCAAAAATGCTAATCTCTATATCATAATAATGGGCTACATTACTTTTAAAACATTTTGTGCTATCTAAAATAAAACTTTTACTTTTTGAACTCTTAAGAACTTTTAAAATATTTTTTTTATTATCATCAGATAACTTTATTTTTTTACATCTAATATCTTTAGAAAATTTCTTATTAGTTAAATAAATCGCTTCGATGTCGTTATTTTTCAGTTGAAAAAAGTATGATTCATTTTTAACGAAATTATAAAATGTTAAATAAGAAAAAGTATTCGCTTCAGATTTGTCAATAAGTTTTATTAATTCATTTTTATGATAAATTGAATCCAATTTATATAAATCCTTATTCTGAGAAATTGAATAGGAACTACAAAATATCATAACAAAAATATAATAATTTTTCATGAGTTTTAATTTAAAAATGAGTTGGTATGCCAGAATATATGTTTGAAGGTAAAGTTTTTCCGTGACCTGTTCCATTCCATTGAAATTGCCCCTTTCCTATAACCCTATAATATAAATTAGTTGTTTGAACAGCGTCTATATGATTATAACTTGAACTATTGTTCATTTTACCTAGCATATGCCCGAGTAATTCATGAGCTAAAGTATCTCCTGGGTCATTAGTTATTGGAGTTTGCATACCAAAAATATTACCAAAAGGAACTTGTTGCTTAGAGTCTAATAAAACGCCAGACCAAGTATCTATCCCTTTCCTTCCTACTTTAAAACTTAAACCTCCTCCAAAATTATTTAGCACACTACCTTTCTTGTCATTTGCTAATGCTAGTACTCCATATTTTTGAGTAAAACTACTCATTTTTTCTTTACTTTTTCTAATTTCAACTAAATTTACGTTATTGGAATTAATTGAATTTCTATAAGCAGAAGCTAATGCTTTTTCATCTTTTGTAGCTCCTCTAGTTGCTCTAGCAAACTTCTTATCACTAATTTTTTTAAACCCTTTCCCTTTAGTCTTAAATAAACGAGCAATTTTACGGTTTTTTCTAAACGTTCTTCTTATCAATCTTCTTGCTCTTCGTGTACTTTTTCTATCAACTCCCGCTATACTATCACCTTTTATATCTCTGTATTTAATTGGGTTATTTGCAGCATATATATAAGGGGAAAGATTTTGATATTTTTCAGCAAACCTATCAATCTTATTAAATCTTCCTATTACAGGGTCATAATCTCTCCATTGATAAGCTATTGTGTTTTTTCCGAGTTCCTCTTCTAACTCTTTATTAGCAAAACCTTTCTTCTGTGCGGTGCTATTTCCAAGGGATGAGACGTTGTTATTATACCCTTTGTGTTTAAGTCCAAAAGGATAATAATTTGACTCCTCTACGATTTCAGAAGAAGTCTGTATTACGCCGTCTCCATTGTTATCGGTATAGGATAGTCGAACGTTCCCTAAATGGTCTTTGTATTGATATACATAATTAAACTTCCCTGTGTTATCTTTAGTTACATAACCCTCTGGATGATTAAAAAATTGTAGTTTATTATTTTCATAGATGTAGTTACCAGCATAATCCGTAGTTATCTGAATATCATCTCCTTCGTCGGTTACATCCTTTCTTAATTTGGTGCCATCTGCTGCATAAACATATTCAATCACACTTCCACCTTCATCATAAATATCTATTTCTCTTGGTAAGTTTAAATGATTATATCTAATAGCTCCTATTTTCTTATTTAAATCACTAATCATATTACCATTCACATCATAGGTATAGTCATTTCCTGAGTTAGTACCATCTTTAAAACCATTGGCTTTATGAGAACTATGTGCATTGTCTGTTACTTTTTGTAGTTTGTTTCCATTATCATAGCTATAACTGAGGTTGTCCATTAACTGGCTGCTTCCACTACCGTCCCTGTAGTTTCTTTGTAATGTTAAAATATTTCCATTCTTATCATAAGTTACTCCTGACAGGTTGTACCTTCCGTTTTCTCCAGTAGCTACGTAGGTTCCTGAGGTGATTCGATTCAAAGCATCGTAACCATATTGATAACTTCTTAACTTGTTATCATTAGCTGTTAGCCAATTGGTTTGAGCTATGTTTCCATTGTATAAACGTTTGCTTTGGTCGGTCACATCATTGTATTGAAGGCTAAAGTTAAATAAATCATTATCATCTACCGCATCTTCGTTGATCTTTTTTAACCAACCACGTACATTATACGTATAATCTACTTTTTGTAATCCTTTACTATTGTCTACAATTTTAAAATCTTTGATTTTCCCACCTGTATGATACATAGAAATATCTCCTAACAAACTTCCTGTTGATGGCGTTTGTGAAATATAAAATGTCTCGCCATTCTTTTTGTAATGTATCTCACTTCCTATACGTTCTACTCTAAATACATCGCCTACTTTATAGGTTGTTTTTTGTCCTTTTGGTTTTCCTTTTTCATAAATATGAACAGTATTTGAATTTCTAATATAAATTGCGTACTTAATTGTATTATAGTGTGCATTGGTGTTTGCATTAGATAATCCAACCATATAATATTTATTAACTTGAGTAGCTGAAAACTCTACATAACCATCTTGATTAAAACTTCCTAGGGTAGCTAAACCAACTGCCCAACCTAAACCTCCTATTTTACTTATTACACCTTTATTAATACTAATACCACTAGTTACATCTTTATAACCTGCTCTTGTTCCGTTGCCAGTTAGCTTACTTTCTAGTTGACCTAACTCATCATAATTGTTTTTAACGATACGCTCAGAAATTTGCTCATTGATTTGTTGGGTTTGACTTACCAACCTATCCATATGATCGTATTCAAAACGATCTACCGTAACAATAGCGTCCTTGCCTGTTTTTGTGTGCGTGGTTTTGGTTTCTAAAACCTTGCCTGTAAAAGCATCTAGTTTGCTTTCTGTTATGTCAGTGGTTTGTAAATATGGATTCTTAGAATAATTTGCTATAATTCTACCTTTAGTATCATAATAAGAAACTGTAGTAACCATTGTACAACAACTACCTAAAACCTTTGTCTTTGTAACTGTTGGTAATCCTTTAACAGGACGTACTGAAGTTACCTCATAAGCTTCCATAGTCAATCCTCCTCCATCTCTATTTACCAAATAATCATCATAATATTGAACTGTTAAAACTTCATCTATGGTATTAGGAAAATCATTATTTGAGTAATAAATAAAAGTACCTGCTAAACTATAACCTGGAGATACTTTCCCCTCATAATTATCTTCTTTGTTTTTGGCATTGAAAGTAGCTTGAAGAGATGTTCTTAGGTTACTTGACTTATAAACCCCTGTATAGGCAACCCTTCCTAAAATATCGTATTTCGTAAATAACCACTTCCCTTGACTTTTTAAGTTTGCATCCTGCGTTAAAACCGGTCTATCTAATTTATCATATACAATATACTCCCATCCTTTGCCCGGTATTTTCTTTTCTACCAATCGGTTTCTGTGGTCGTATTTGTATTGGTAGCATAGCTCAGATAGTTCACTTGTTGAAACCCCATCATTGGTGGTTACTTTTGGAGGCAGTACATAGGTTAAATTCCCAAAATCATCATATACATAATAGGTGTCGTGCGCTTGGTTGGCGTTATATGTACGTTTTAAAACTACTTGTCCTTGTTTGTTTTTAAACTCTTGTGTGGTATGATTGTTACCATCTGTAGCTTCCCAGTTTTCATCTTTGGTTACTGTTTTACTCAATTCACCTGCTTTGTAATACCCATTATTGGTTGTTCTAGTTCTTAAAGTTGGCGTATAAGTATTGTTAGCAAAACTAGTAGTTACATAATAACTACGTACTTCTGAAGTACTATTAGTTGCATATTCAAATTTAATACTATGGCTATTGTTAGTATACCCTTTTGCTGAATAAGTACTTCCTTTTTTCCAATCTTTCCCCGGAGCTGCTTGTTCAAAGACTCTATTTAATGGAGAATCTTCCAATACTTTTTCTGAATAGGCATTGACCTCTGGTAAAGAAACGCCTGCAAAATCAGTAGTATGCTTAGTTTGGTAATAGGCATTCGTAGCTGTGGCTATATCTCCTGTTCGTATGTCTGCACTAGTAGCAGAAGCATAGGGTAGGTATTCTTTGGTTTGACGTCCAAACTCATCATACTCAAAATGTGTAACAATATCTTTTGGTGCTGCTAAAGAACTGATAGCACTCTTTGAGTTTACAATTTCTTCTACTGTTAAATCACCGCCATCTACTTGTTGAAATAATGGACTCCAAAAATATTGACGTACGCTGGTATCTGTAGAATAATATAAGTAGTTTCTTAAACGAGTACTCGTTATATTTGAACGCCAAGTAAATTCAATCCCATCTAAAACCTTATTCCCTTCTTTATCATACACTCCACTTACTCCTGTATCTCCTCCTGTATAATCATGCGGATGTACTATTCCTACTAATAAATACCATGTATCTGCATTTGGTAAATGTCCATACCAAAAATAAGGATTGGTATTGGCTGTACCATTCAAATTGTTTACATTTTGAGTTCCATGCCAAGTAAGCCCTTGGGACTCATCTCCAATTTTATTCTTTTTTACCCATACTGTATAACGGTAAGTTTTGGTATTGTCAATAGTAAAATAATCAGTATTCCAGCCTCCGTCTGCGTTTCTAGTTACATCAGGTATACATTCCCATAATAAATCCGTAGCGCCAAATGGCGTTGTTCCATTTATAATTTTGTTTTCTACACTCCCGCCATTACGGTTGTAAAAATCAGTTGCTGTACTATTAACCGTCCAATCAATAGGCATTTCATTGGCATTGGTTAAAAACCCTCCAGCTTGTATAGCAATGCTTTGTTTTGGACGTCCTAAACCGTCAAAATATTGAATGGTGGTACTTACCTCGTCTTTGTTATCTCCTGTAACTTTTGTGGTACGTGCTTTTTTATACGTTTTACTTACCACATAGTTTTCTGTTTGTGTTTGGGCTTGTAGTCCAATAGCTAGTAGCGTGCATCCGACAACTAAACTTGCTTTGACTTTGTTAATAAATCTCCTTTTCATGACGCTTAGTTTTTATAGTGATACTCATTTTCTTTGACAATATGTCCTTCTGAATTTTTAACCAAGTGTAAGCGGTTAAAAGCATCGTACTCATAATACATGGTAATTCCTCTTGGGTCGGTAACACTGGTAACACCTACTAATGGATTGTAGGTAAAAGTAGTTACCTGCGTAGCTTCATTGGCAAAGCTGTTTCGTAAGGTTTCTAAACGTGTTCTTAATGTATTTTCAGTTGCTTCTGAAACATCATTATTCGAGGCTGTAATGGCATTGTTTATCGCGGTTTGTTGTGCGCTAGTAATGCTACCATAGCCTTCTATTTTTGCAATGGGCTGGGTTTGCTGATAGCCCCAAACGTAATAGATTTTTGTCCCGTCTTTTTTACTTACTTCTACTGGATTTCCTTTATTGTCATAATAATGATAAACTACACGGTCTTCTAATGCTGATGTTCCTTTTGCCGTTTGTACAAACTCTGGTAAATACAAACCGCCGAAGTTTTTGTAATTGGTACGTTGGGTAGATTGTAATACATTGTTTTTATAACTCTCTACCTGTATAGGCTCTGCAATACGGTTTTGGGTTTTTAACTGATCTATAGCAGCTTTTTCTGTGGTGGTTAAATTGTCATGCCCTAATGAAGAAGTACTTGTCACATCATCAGGATAATAGGTTTTGGTTTTTAACACCAAACCATTACTATCTGTAGTTTCAGTTCTAGTTAATTGTAAATGTGTATCGTTATCATAAAAATAGTTGGTGCTGCTTGTTATGGGGTTTTCTCCATTGTCATCGTATAGCTTTTGTTCACTTCTATCCATATAGAACCAGTTAGTTCTATACCTTGTTTCCATAACATCTAAATTAGATAGGTTACGTAAATCTGGTCTTGTAAATACGGTTCCTAATTCGTAAACCCTTTTAATTGTATAACCATAAACAACATCATTAAACCTATTATCTCTTTTATATTGGTTGGTAACTTCTTGTACTTTAATAAAAGTATCTTCTTTCTTTTTTAATAGGGTTTTCCTTTTTAATAAACCATTATCCCATCCAAAATTATCAAAAGGACTATTTTCTATTATTGAGCCATAAACTATAGCTGGAGGAGTATCTGGTTTAACAAAATATTCATACTGTTCACCTCCTTTTTCAAAATTATCTCCGCCATAGCTTACTGTTACATATTTATAATTGGTATTAAAGGCTGAGGATGACTCGTATAAATTCCGTAAGCTAGAAGAAGTTAGTGATTTGTGAGTGTAATAATTATAAAATCCTGAGATAGGAATCCCTTCTTGACATGGTGTGGTACTTACAAGATTAGAAACATACCAAGGCGAACGATAATTAAAACCTGATGATTTGTTTAAGTTATTCAAATCACCATAGTAATATCTTATAGTTTCTGTTTTTCCTACATTTGGTATATTCTCTTTCTTTTTTATTCGTAATCCACCAATAAGATCTGTTTTTTCAATAGTTTCAGGTATTGGCTTTTCTTTATGAAATAAAAAACTAGCACCAGCAATTACACAATCTCCTCCATTGAGTGAGAACCTGTAGGTAGTATTTGCATCTAGCTTGATATAAAATGTTTTGTGGAATCTATTTGGAGCAATTGTAGCACCTGTACCTATTGATGTTAAGCCCGCAACACTCTTAACATACAATTGTTCTAATTGTGATTTATTAACATTATAAACACTAAAATTGGCACTTACTCTATGGGGAGGAATGTTTTTATTTCTACAACTCTCTGAAAAATCATCTAAACTTACGTAAGCGTTAATAACAATGTCTTGCTCATAATTAGGTGTGGTTATTTCTCCTGATTCATCAATTTGTATACCGCCTAAAGTAGTACCTCCAGGAGGCGGAGGACCAGGAAAATCGCCTGAGCTTATTGATACTAGTGTTTTATCAGGGTACACATCTTTTACTACAGTTCTTGAATGGTTTTCATAAGTAAATTTACTAATTCCTTTTGTGGGGTATTCTATTTCTTCTAATATACCATATTGACACACTATAGGGTCAATTTCTTTATCTGCTCCTATATTTTGAACACTTAAAGCGGTAGAAAATGTTTCTGTTTTTGATGGGTTTGGAAAAAAATACAAATTGTTTTTACCATTGTAAAACCCCCAATGATCTTGGCTAAACGACATGCGTTCAGGTAATAATTCAGGTTTTTTGTATTGGAATACATATTTTTTAGAAGGATCTTTATAAATTACTTCTTCTAAAAAAACTCTATTTTTATTCGTTATTAAATGTTTTAATGTAAAAGCTTCTATTTCTGATTCTTTACTTAATGTAATTTCATCTACTAGATTAGTTATACCAACATCTGGGTTGTTTTTGTACTTTATAACTAAAGTAGTATTGTCATTATTATTAGTAATACGTTTTAGTTTTTTTCCTCCAATAACTCGTATCATAGTGGTAGATACTCTACTTATTTCTGCATTAGAGCCTAAAATACTACCTTTGCAATCTACTTGATAAAATGGTTCTAAAACAGTTAAAGATTGTGCTTTGTTAGAGTCATAAGTATAGGCATCTGATTCATAAGCCAAATAAATTTCATCTCCTTTTGGGTGAATAATTTTAGTTAGATACCAAGCTGTTTTTGCTGGCAAACTTTCTACATTATGCCCTTGTCCGTAGGTTCTATTTGCTGTTTTTTCAAAAACAGTAAAATAATATAGTACTCCTAATGTATCTGTAATTGTAAATCCATCATTAGTCATTGCTATTTGTAACCCCTTAGGTATTAGGGGTACAATGTTTTTATCATTATCAAGTATAAATTGCCCCGAATGTCCTAAGAAGTTGTAATTAAAAACATCAATTGAAGTATCTTTTAGATTTTCTCTATTATTAGTAATAGCAAAAGATTCAAAATAACGGATAGTTTCTCTATCTGCATAGTTTCCAATTACACTTTCGGGTATTTTTGACGTTCTATTTTCATCTGGCTTTCCTCTTACCGTTCTTGAAATAACCCCGCCAATATTTAAACTCCAACCTAAACCAACATTACTTGTTAATTGGTCTACCTTAATACCACTTGCGTTATAACTTAAGTTAATAGGTACTTGTAAATTATTGGTTTTATAAACGGTTAAAGGAACGCTGGGTTGGACGGTTCCTGTAAAATGACCTACTTGTACTTCTCCGTACTTTCCTAGCTCATAAGCCGTGGGTGAAGGAGGTATTAAATTAGGGAGTTGTGGAATATCTCCTTGTTTTTGTGCATAGCCTACTACGCCTAATAGCATTGCGTAAATGCATAACAATGTTTTTTTCATAAAAAAATGTGATTAAATTAGCAATCGTTTATTTTAAATTCTTTTCTAATATTTTTAGGCAAATTTAGTTTCTTTTTTTATTTCAACAACTTTTTCAGCCTCTTTTTTAATCATTTACCTTAATTCTGTACGTAATTCCTAGGTTTTTACTTTTAAAACACCATACTGTACAAGAAAAAAAATTCAGAAAAAAAATTTGTACAGCTGCTGTGTACAATCAAAAAATAAAAACGAAAATTTATTGTACAAAAACTTATATGTTACCTAAATGGTAACATGAAAGAATGTTAAATTGAAAACATATTTTTTAATATAGATTTAAGCTTTTAATTTTTGAGGCAAAAAGCTAAACATATAATTTTGTTAGCATTATTTTTAATTAATTGTTAAAGGTAGCTTATTAGCTCTTCATGAATTAATCCAATTTCTATAAAATATAATTAGCAAAGTATTAAATAAAATAACATACACACTATCAAACTTAAAAGCGTGGTTAATAAATAAAACCAATAATTAATTATGAAAATTCACACAATCATTATGTTGCTTTTAATTCCATTTATGGGAATTTCTCAAAGTAAATTCACTATTAGTGGTACATTAAAAGACAAAGCTAATGGTGAAACACTATTTGGTGCTACCGTATTTTTAAAAGGAACTAGTTTAGGTACAATTACTAATGAATATGGTTTTTATTCACTTACAGCTCCTAAAGGAAATTATACGCTAAGCATTTCCTATATTGGATATTCACCTATTGAAAAAGAAATTGAGCTTACAAAAAATATAAAGTTTAATACTTCTTTAGGTAAAAATGCAAATCTATTAGAAGAAGTAATAATTACTTCTGAAGAAAGTAAAAAAGTTAATCTGAGAAGTCCTCAAATGAGTGTTGCTAAAATTAACGCACAAACCATAAAACAAATTCCTGTAGTATTGGGTGAAGTAGATGTTATTAAATCTATTCAATTACTACCAGGAGTTACCAATGCTGGTGAAGGAGCATCAGGTTTTAACGTTCGTGGTGGTGCAGAAGATCAAAATTTAATTTTACTTGATGAAGCTATTATTTATAATGCCTCACATTTATTTGGATTTTTCTCTGTTTTTAATAATGATGCTATTAAAGATGTAAAATTATATAAAGGAGGGATTCCAGCTAAATTTGGAGGTCGTATTTCATCTGTACTCGATGTTAGACAAAAAGATGGAAATAATAAAGAGTTTAAACTTACAGGAGGAATTGGCTTAATTTCTAGCAGATTAACAGCTGAAGCCCCTTTATTTAACAACAAAGGTTCTTTTTTAGTTGCGGGTCGTGCTTCTTACGCAAATATATTTTTAGCCTTGGCTAAGAATGAAAACAGAGTTGGATTTTATGATGTAAACTTTAAAACTAACTACCAGCTTAATGATAAGAACCGTTTATATTTATCAGCTTATTTTGGAAATGATGATGTAAACTTTACCAATTCATTTTTTAACTCTTACGGAAACTTATCTGCTAACTTAAGATGGAACCATATTTTTAATGATAAATTATTTTCTAATTTATCTGCAATTTATAGCAGATATAACTATGGTTTACAACTTGAATTTGTTGGATTAGATTGGCTGTCTCGTATTGATAATTATAATTTAAAATACGATATTGATTACTACCTTAATGATAAACTAAAGTTTGATTTTGGTGTAAGCGGAATTTATTACAAATTCAATCCAGGAGAAATTCGTCCTTTAACACCAGAATCTTCTATTAATGAAGATTTTTTAGATAAAAAGTTTGCTACTGAAGCAGGAATTTATGCTAGTTTAGAACATAAAATATCTAACAAGTTAACAGCAATGTATGGCTTACGTTATAGCTACTTTAATAGGTTTGGAAGTCAAACATTAAATACGTACGCTAATAATTTACCTGTTGTTTATAATAGTACCTTAGGGGTTTACGAACGTGCAAAACCAACAGGTAAAGTAAGCTATGGAGATAAGGAAAGTATGGCAAGTTTTGATAACTTTGAACCACGTTTTGCGTTATCCTATCAATTAAATGAAAAGTCGTCAATCAAAACAAGTTATAATAGAATGGCACAGTACTTACATTTAATATCAAATACTACCTCAGCAACGCCATTAGATATTTGGGCACCTAGTGGTACGTTTTTAAAACCACAAATTGCGGATCAATACGCCATTGGGTATTTTAGAAATTTTGATAACAACACTTACTCAATTGAAACAGAAGCCTATTATAAAACCGTAAAAAACCGTGTAGATTATATTAATGGAGCTGATTTAATTGCACAAAACACCATTGAAACAGAAATTTTAAATGGTAATGCCAGAGCATATGGATTAGAGTTTTTACTAAGAAAAAATAAAGGAGATTTAACAGGTTGGATTGCTTATACACTGTCAAAATCTGAACAACGTACATTAAGTGGAGCAGCTGGTGGGCTGGGCTTAAATAATGGTAATTGGTATAATACGCCTTTTGATAGAACTCATGATGTATCTATTACAGGTAATTATAAGTTTAACAAAAAATGGACATTCAACACAAATTTTGTTTTTCAAACTGGAAGACCTGTAACCTATCCTAACGGACAATTTCAATACAATGGCTTATCAATTCCAACGTATGCAACTAGAAATGCTAACCGATTACCTTCTTACCATCGCTTAGATATTTCTGCTACGTTAACGCCTAGAAAAAACAAAAATAGAAAGTGGCAAGCTGAATGGGTGTTTGGTATTTATAATTTATACTCTCAAAAAAATGCAGCGGCTATTAGTTTTGGCGTAAATAATGAAACTGGAATTAATGAAGCTGAACGTACCTCTATTTTTGGTATCGTTCCTTCTGTAACTTATAATTTTAAATTTTAAAAAAATGAAAAAATTAATATTTAGCCTTTTTGTAGCAATTAGTACAATTTTTTCATCTTGTACCGATGTTGTAAATATTGATGTTCCAAATGCAGGAGCAAGACTAGTTGTTGAAGCTTCCATTAATTGGGAAAAAGGAACAGCTGGTAATGAACAAACAATTAAGTTAAGTACGTCTACTGCTTATTTTGATAATAATCCAAATGTACCAGCAACAGGTGCAACAGTTACTATTACTAAAGAAAATGATGGCTCTGAATATATTTTTACAGATCAGAATAATGGTTATTATACCACCAATAGTTTTGTTCCTGAAGTTAATGCAGCATATACGTTAAACATTATTTATAAGGGAGAAACCTATTCTGCTAAAGAAACTTTAATTGGTTTTACTAAAATTAATGGGGTTAGTCAGGAAGATGGTTTTAATGAAGATGAATATCGAATTCGTGTAGTTTTTGATGATCCTGCGGATGAAGTAAATTATTATATGGGAGAATTTATTCAAACTAATTTAGCGGTACCTTCACTTGCTTCTATTAAAGATGAGTTTGTAAATGGAAATGAAGCCTTTGTTTTACACTTTGATGAAAAGAATGTTAAAGGAACTAAAATTGATATTAATGTTTATGGAATATCTGAAAGGTTTTATTTATACATAGAGCAACTTATTGAGCAATCTGGAACACAAGGTGGCAGCCCATTTCAGGCAACACCTGCACAATTAAAAGGAAACTGTATTAATATTAATAACCCTGATGAAGAAGTTTTAGGGTACTTTCGTTTAAGCCAATTTGCCAAAACTAGTTACACCATCCAATAATAGCTTAATTCTATATATTATAAAAGCAAGTAAAAACAATTACTTGCTTTTGTTTTAAAAAAGAACTACCCAAATGCAATACAGGATATCTAGCCGAAAATATTTTTTAAAACTATTCGATACTAGGCATCGGGGAATTAAACTCTTCGCTATCACAATTAAATTTTGTTTTTAAAGTTGTTGTTGAACTTCCTCCTATAAAAACTTCAAAGATTCCTGGTTCTACAACAAAGATTCCTTGATTGTTATAAAAACCTAATTCTTTAGAGCTTAGTGTAAACGTAATTTTTTTGGTTTCGTTAGGTTTTAATTCCACTAATTCAAACCCTTTTAATTCTTTTACAGGTCTGGTTACACTAGCTACTACATCTCTAATATAAAGTTGTACAACTTCTTTTCCTATTACGTTTCCTGAATTGGTTACCTCAACAGATACTTCAACTTCATTAGAAGTTACATTTGCTTTTATAGTATTGTAGGTAAATGTGGTATAACTAAGTCCGTAACCAAATGGGTATAGTGGTGTATTGGTTTCATCTTGGTAATGTGACCAAAATACTTCTTTTTTAGGCCCTGGCCTTCCTGTATTTTTATAGTTATAATATATAGGTACTTGCCCTTCTGATTTAGGAAAGGTCATTGGTAGTTTTCCACTTGGGTTATAATCACCATACAATACTTGTGCAATGGCATTGCCAGCTTGTGATCCCAATTGCCAAGCTTCTACAATAGCTGGTATGTTTTTATCTGCCCAATTAATAGTTAAAGGTCTTCCGTTAGTAAGTACTAATATTATGTTTTTGTTTACTTTATAAACCGCTTCTAATAATGCTTGTTGTACTCCTGGTAAACCTAAGTTTGCGCTACTTCTGGCTTCTCCACTTTGAAAGCCAACTTCACCTAAAACCATAACAACTACATCTGCTTTTTTTGCTACTTGTATTGCCTCTTTAAATTGTGAGGTATCATTGGTGTTTATGGTTACTTCATGAATAAAGTTGGTATTTCCAATTGCTACTTTTGCGCCTTCTGCATAGGTTAATTCGTTACCTGTATATTTTTGCATGCCTTCTAATACTGAAATAGCTGAATGATCTTTAGCTGCTATTCTCCAATTTCCTAAAGGGCTGTTTTTATCAGCTGCTAAAGCGCCTATTAAGGCTATTTTTTGTCCATTTTTTGAAAGTGGAAGTATCTTATTTTCATTTTTTAGTAAGACTATGGATTTTTTAGCCATGCTTAATGCTGCTTCTTGAATTTCTTTACTACCAATAGTGCTTTTTTCTCGTTGTTCATTGCAATACTTGTAAGGATTTTCAAATAAGCCTAATTCAAATTTTACTTTTAAAATTCTTTTTACGGCATCATTTATTACTTTTTCTGATACTTTTCCTTCTTTTACCAACGTTACTAATTCACTTACATAGGCATAGGATTCCATGTCCATATCAGATCCTGCATTGGCAGCCAATGCTGCGGCATGCTTTTTATTTTTTGCATAACCATGGGCTACCATTTCTATAATAGAACCCCAATCCGAGACTACAAATCCTTCAAAATTCCACGCTTCCTTTAAAATGGTTCTCTGTAAAAAGGCATCTCCAGTAGCCGGAATTCCATTTAATTCATTAAAGGCATTCATAAAAGTTTTTACACCAGCTTCTTTGGCTGCTTTAAAAGGTGGTAATACTGTATTGTATAAGGTAGAAGTTCCTAGATCTGCTGTATTATAATCTTTTCCAGATTCAGCAAATCCGTAAGCAGCAAAATGTTTGGCACAAGCTGCTATGGTAAATGGACTCGATAAATCTTTACCTTGAAAACCCTCTACTCTAGCTTTGGCTATTTTGCTTCCTAAAAATGGATCTTCTCCTGCTCCTTCCATTACACGTCCCCAACGGGCATCTCTTGAAATATCTACCATAGGGGCAAACGTCCAATTAATACCAGCTGAAGCAGCTTCTTTGGCCGCCATTTGCGCAGATTTTTTTATAGCTTCTAAATCCCAACTTGCGGATTCTGCAAGCGGAATTGGACTTTGTGTTTCATAACCGTGTATTACATCAAAACCTATAATTAAAGGAATACCTAATCGACTTTCTTCTACAGCTATTTTTTGTACTTTTTTTACGTTTTCTACACCTCTAACATTTAGCATAGAACCTACCCATCCTTTTTTAAGGTGTTCATATTTCTGTGCTGCATGCCCTTCATTAGGCGGTGGTCCTGTAAAATCCCAAAATCCATTGTATTGATTCATCTGTCCTACTTTTTCTTCTAATGTCATTAGTTGCAAAAGAGAATCGACTTTGTAATCAATACTATTTTCTTTTTTTTGAAGTGTCTTTTTCTGTTTACAGCTAAAACACACACATAGTAATATGCTTGCTAAAAGATAGTTTTTCATCTTTTATAGGTTTTACAAATTAAATAATACTGTTTAGATATTATAATTATATATACTATATCAGTTCGAGTATCGACTATAAGGAGATGTATCGAGAACAATTCCGAAAATGAAAACTTCTCGATACAAAATTATTTTCCATTGTATTTCAAATAATTTCACTCGAAGTGACATTTTTACTTATACTAAGGTAATATACCTTAGTTATGTTTTTAAAGATTCCTTCACTTCGTAAACTATGTTCGGAAAACTGGACATCATTACGAAAAACCGAAGTAATCTCTTTGTTCAACAAACAGATTACTTCACTCCACTTAGGCTACATTTGTAATGACGTAAATGAATATCATCACTAGACATCGAAGCAATCTGTTTATTATAATCAATAATTAACCTCTCGACTACGCTTGAGGTGACATGGTTAATATCAAGTTTACTGATATACTTTAACGTAATCTATTTCCATGGTTTCTTGTAAAAAAGCGGCATCAATGCTTCCGCCTAAAGTACCACCCATTGCTATATTAAATAGTAAAAAGAAATTTTGATCAAATGGTAAATTAGCATTGTTGGCTAACTCATAATATTTGACATCATCTACATACATTTTAATACTTTCAGGCGTCCATTCTAATGTGTACTTATGAAAAGCAGTGGTGGCATTGGTAATACTTGTAGTTTGACCAAAATCAGCTTTTGTATTACTAGCTGTATCAAACCAATGGCAAGTGGCTAACACTGTATTTTTGTCATTTCCTGTTTGTTCCATTATATCAATTTCTCCACATCTAGGCCATCCTATTGTTGAAAAATTACTTCCTAACATCCATAACGCTGGCCATGTACCTGCACTTCCTGGTAATTTTGCTTTTATTTCTACTCTACCATATTTAAAATCAAAAAGTCCTTCGGTTTTTAACCTAGCAGAAGTATAAGCACTTCCCATATAGTCTTCTTTTTTTGCGGTAATGATAAGATGTCCATTTTCAACGACTACATTATCTGCTCTATTGGTATAATACTGACTTTCATTATTTCCCCAACCATTGGTTCCTGTACCAATATCATACGTCCATTTTGAGGTATCTGGAGCTCCATTTATAGTAAAGTCATCTTCCCAAACTAAATTATTATATATGTAGTTAGAGCCTTGTGTTGGTTTTGTTGAGACAAATGTATGATACCAAGCAAAACCGTCTCCTTTTTGAATAATTCTTACAATCATTTTATCAGGAGTAATTGTAATAATATCATATCTACTAGCTCCTACATACCATCCCATAAACCCATCATCAGCAATTTGAAAAAAAGTTCCTCTATACGGTTGTCCATTCCATGTACCTTCTACTCCTGCTTTAGAAGTTGATTTACCAAATGATACTTCTTTTACGCCAAACATAGAGCTAGCTACTGAATCATCATGACAAGTATCTCCTGCTACCCCAATAACATCTGCATAAGCTTTAGGAACAAATGCAGGCCCTACAGTTTGTTCAAATGTAATTCCTGTAGCTGTTCTGGTAAATACAAATTCATTATCATACATACATGATTTTTCAGTATCCCAAGGTTGAATAGCACTCCACCAAGCTGGATAAGCAAATTCTCCATTTCCATAATCATCAGTTACAGGTCCCAATCCAACATGCACAGCAACATCTGCTTGCCAATACCATTTTTTACTATCACCAACTGCTAGCCCTGCTAAAAAGTTTTCTGCTTCTACATCTGAAAAGGCACTAAACACCTCAACTTCAATAGTAGATGAAGTTTTTACACCTCCGGTTCCAACAGCAATTATGGTAACTATATATTTGTGAACTCCAGTTTTTGAAAAAGTATGTGATGCTTTACCTGAGGGTGCTGTTTTTTCTGTTCCATCACTAAAATTAACTACATAACTCAGCGCATTGGTTGCACTAAAAGTAAAATTTACTTCTCCACTTCCATCTCCATAAGGATTCGTTGCATCTTGCCCAATAATTTCTGCACTTACCTGAATATTTGATGGTACAACAATACTACCAAACTCATATTCATTTTCTTTGCATTGGGTAAATAGTAGTATTCCTAAAAATGCTACTAGATAAATTGATTTATTTATAATTTTTTTCATGTGTATCCTCTAAAATTGCGTAATGTCGTCTATGTAAATTGTATAATTTGTTGATCCATCACCTTGGGTTCCATTGTCCATTATTAGCACCAGATTGTAAAATTCTATGGCGTTGCTAATTCCTGTAAAGTCAAAAGTTAATTCTTCCCAAGTATTGGCTACTGTAGTAGTTGCTTCAACTTCAGCAGAAGCGGTTACATTTGGCCAAGGAACGGCATCTTCAAACTTTAATAATAATTTAAGTCCTACTCTTGGTGACCATATTTTTAATTTGACTTTTGTTTGACCTTCAAAAGAGAATTTTTCAGGTACCGTAATTTTTGACCCAGCCCATACCTGTCCTCCATTTTTCACCAATTGTGCTACCATAGCTGAAGTGTTTCCATTCATATCTGGATTCGTTACTACAGACATAGCACCACCATCAAAACTACTTAAGGTAAATTTTGGTTCAAAATCTAATATTGGCGTTGTAGTAATATCATCAACATATAAGGTATAATTTGCAGATCCATCACCTTGGGTTCCATTATCCATGATTAATACTAAGTTGTAAAAATCAATACTATTGTTAATTCCCGTAAAATCAAACGTTAATTCTTCCCAAGTATTGGCTACTGTAGTAGTTGCTTCAACTTCAGCAGAAGCAGTTCCATTTGGCCAAGGAACAGCATCTTCAAACTTCATAGTAAGTTTTACCCCAACTCTTGGCGACCACACTTTTGCTTTTATTGTAGTTCCACTAGCAAAAGAAAATGGTTCTTGAATGGTTACCTTTGATCCTGCCCATGGTTGTCCTGAATTTTTTACCATTTTTAATACTGTACTAGAGTTGTTTCCATTTGTATCTGGATTGGTCACTGCTTCTGTAACACCACCATCAAAACCACTAAGCGTATAAGTTTCAAAATCAATAGGCGTTACTTCATTTGTTATTGCAGGCATTTTCCAGAAATAAATATTATCTATAAAAACAGTTCCTGTAGCCCATGGTGTACCAACAAATTTTAACTGTAGTATTTCATTTACGGTTAATCCTTGTGCAGTATATTCTGAAATAGGAATATCTATACTGGTCCATGTATCTTTAGTTAAGTCTTTAACTACTGGTTTTTCAGTTGTTACTGATGGTGTTTGATTGGTAATATTAATTAAAGAAGTTTCTAATTTATCTACATCGTTAGTCCAAACATCTAAATGTAAATATTCCATACTAGAAATATCTTGTCTGCTTCCTAATTCAATTCCTTGGTAACTTATTTTACTATATTGTAACATTTTATCACCATTTAAATCAAATTCAGCCCATGAACTTCCTTGTCCTCCTTGTCCCCAGTCAGGAAATGTATTGGTATCCGCTATATTGATATAAGCACTTCCATAAATAGAAATAACATCTGCGCTATTTCTATTAGGCGGAGTAGGAGCAGATACAATAGGTTGTAAAATTTCAGTTACTGTAAAACTCTCTGAATATTCTGTGGTAGCTATTGCAGCTCCTTTTGCTACTACCTTAATATCATACATACCAGCTGTTTGGTATTTGTATGTTATTGCTTCTCCAATATTAGCTGTGGCCACTGGTTGTGTTACCCCAGTTTCTCCTGAATAAAACTCATACATGGTAGCAAAATCTGCATTGGCAGTAATGTTTACTTGTTTAGATACTTGAGCGTCATTTTCTAAAGTAACAACTAGGTTTTCTGGCGCTTTAAACGAAACCACCAAAGGTTGTGTAACTTCTGTTTTTTTTCCATTTATGCTAAAGGCTACTATTTTTATAGTATAAGTACCTTCTGTATAGGTATGTTTGGCACTTTCTCCTACTTTTAGTTCTACTGGAGTAGCTGTACCATCTCCAAAATATACTTTAAAACTATTGGCTCCCTCTGCTGTAGGTGTAATGGTTACTGTACCTGTATTATCTTGTGCTATAGTATAATCAGCAGTAACATTTGTAGGTGCTTTAATTACTTCTATAAAAGAAAGATCTCTATCATCTGTACAAGCTACTAAGAATAGTAATAAGGCTAGTGTTTTATATAAACTTTTCATAATCTTTATTTTATTAATACCCTGTGTTTTGTTCCCATCTGTTCCCTGCTAATTCAATTTCTACTCTTGGAATTGGGAATACGGTGTTTTTAGGACTTATAAAACCTGATATTGTTGTTGTTTTATTCGTTCTTACCTGATCAAAGAAACGATGTCCTTCCCCAGCTAGTTCCAACCTTCGTTCATTTAAAATGGCATCCGTTAATGTTGATCCTCCTGATATAATATCATGATTGGTGTCTCCAAAGGCTCTTCTTCTAACAAGGTTTACATAATTTCTAGCCATCCCATCATTAATATTACCTCTGTTATAGGCTTCAGCTGCCATTAATAAAACATCTGCATACCTTATAGCTCTGTAATTATTACTATGTGTTAAATGTGGATCTGATGCATTTCCTTCTGCATATGGAATGTATTTAAAGTTAAAATATCCATTATGGTCATGCCCTTCATTATAAGTAACTCCTGGATTGGATTGTACAAAGGTTTCTATATTAAATATAGTAGCTTCTTTTCTAGTGTCACCTGATTCAAATAGATTTACAATTTCTGGTGTAGGAATATTAAAACTAAAACCATCTGCATAAGGTTCATAATCTCCACCTGTAAATCTTGGTCCCATAAACCCAACGGCAATATTACCTTCTACACATTGAAAACAATCAAAGCTCCCTCCTTCTTGTCCAAAGTATTGTACTTCAAAAACAGATTCTGCATTGTTTTCATTTTGATTGCTAAATATGGAAGCAAAATCACTTACTAAATTATACTGACTTGAATTGATTACTTGATCTAATACCTGTGTTGCTGGTAAAAATTTATCTTGATATAAATAAACTTTACCTAACAAAGCTAAAGCGGCTCCTTTTGTAGCTCTTCCTTTTTGTGTTTGTGTCCAAGGAAGTACAGCTGCTGCTGCCTGTAAATCTTTTTCTAATTGTTGGTAAATTTCTGCTTTGGTAGATTTATTAATCGTTTGTGTTTCTTCACGTGTAATCCTCTTATCTAAATACATAGGTACACTTCCAAAAAACTTTACCAATTCAAAATAATAATAAGCTCTTAAAAACTTTGTTTCTGCCAGTACTTGTGGTTTTCTTTCAAAGTTAGTTTTGTCTTTAAACTCTATAATATAATTGGCTCTACTAATTCCAGCATACATCCATTGAAAAACATTACGTAAAGCTCCATTATCTGGGTTGTGTGTCATGTCATCAATTTGCTGCCAGTCTAATACATCCGTAGCATTTTCTCCTCCACAAAGGCTATTATCTGATGCTATTTCTCCTAAAATTTGATTTAAATAAGTTGTTGATAATAAATCATAAACTCCAGTTAATGCTTTTTCATAATCATCTGCACTATTGAAAAAATTTTCTGAGTTTTCTCTTCCTTCAGGTGTTATATCTAAATAATCTTCACAACCAAACACTATAAAGGTAAGTGCTATAAGTACTAATTTTATTGCTCTTTTCATCTTTACTATGTTTTAAAATGATACTTTAATTCCTGTTATAAACATCCTAGCTTGTGGATATTGTCCTAAATCTACCCCTGCTCCAATGGCATTCTCATTGGATATATCAGGATCATAACCTCTATATTTTGTAAATGTGTATAAGTTGTTAGCAGCTATAAAAATTCTAAGTTTATCAATTCCTTTTATCTGATTACCTCCTAATGTATATCCTAATTGTACGTTTTGTATTCTTAAAAAAGAACCGTCTTCTACGTAAAATGAAGAAAACAATTGATTGTTAGCTGCTTTAGTTGAAGCTCTTGGTATTTCATTAGACGTTCCAGGACCTGTCCATCTTCCATTGTACAGTGATAGTTTATTACTGTAACTTTCAAAACGCTCATAACTTCTTACAATATCATTTCCTAATGATGCATAAAAAGAAGCACCGAAATCAAACCCATGCACTTTTAAATTAAATCCGCCTCCCATAGTAACATCTGGAATTGGATTTCCTATCATGGTAAAATCTTTATCGCTACCAAATTCAATGTATCCGTTGCCATCTATATCTACATATTTTAAATCTCCCGGAGCAGCACCTGGTTGGTACTCATCTAAAATACCATCATTGTTTCTATCTACTGCTAAAGCATCAATTTCTGCTTGGGTTTGAAAAACACCATCAGTTTTTAACCCGTAAAAAGCACCAATAGGAAGTCCTTTTTGCATTCTTGAAGGCTGTTGGTCTAAACTAAATTCTCCTCCAGGTATAAACCCAGCAGCATTGTTTACATCAATCACCTCATTATTGATACTAGTAAGGTTGTAATTTAAATTCAGTGAAATATCATCTGTGAAATAATGAGTATAATCAAGATCTAAATCAAATCCTTGGTTTTCTACAATTCCTGCATTAATAACAGGTGCTTGCCCACCTCCTGCTGAAGTTCCTAATAATGCTGATACTTCAGGTATTACTAATAAGTCTTCCGTACGTTTTTTAAAATAATCAAAACTTAAGTTTAAATTATTATTTAAGAAACCTAGATCTACCCCAATATTGGTTTGATAGTTTGTTTCCCATTGTAGTTTTTTGTTAGATAAAGCACCTAATGCATTTCCAAATGATAATACGTCTCCAAACGGATAGGTTGCTTCTCCATTAGTTCCTTGTAAAACCCCAATCCATCTGTACGAAGGTATTTTGTCATTTCCTGTAATACCCCAACTGGCCCTAAACTTGAAATTAGAAAAAATTACATTATTGATAAAATCTTCATTGTGTAATACCCAAGCTGCTGAAAATGATGGAAAATACCCTACTCTATTTTCAGGTCCAAATCGTGTAGAGGCATCTCTACGTATCATGGCAGACACAATATATTTCTCCATATAATCATATTGTACTCTTGCAAATGCTGATACCCATCTATCTTCTACATTGAAGGAATCTGAATTTATTTTTTCTCTTATACTTTCATCTACTATTTCATTTTTTATTGGATCTAAGTATATGTGTAAGTCGTTTATATCTGATTGCGTATTAAACAAGTACGCATTGTCCCAAGATTCATTAGCCGTTAAAAATCCAGAACCATATACTCCTTTACTTTGCTCACTTCGTAAAGAGAATCCTAACATGGTTTGAAAATTATTATTTTCTCCTATAGTAAAATCATAATTAGCAAAGTTTTCAAAGGTATAATCATGGTAATTTTGAGTATTTTCATTTACCCTGCTAAATACATCGCGTTCGCCATTATCATTTCTATCCAAATCAAAAGCTGTGTTTGCCGTATTTAAGCTTACATTGTTTACTACTTTGTTTTGTCCGTAAAATTGTAATGGGAAAAATTCCCTTCCTTCTACATTAGAATAATTAAAATTATATCTAGACGTAATTTTTAATTTTTCAATAGGTTCATATTCAAATTCTACTTTTCCGGTAAACCTATTTACTCTGGTAGCGTTATATGTATTATGAATTACTGCAAATGGATTGACTATTTCATTTCCTTTTTCTATATATGAAAAACCTCTTGAAGGACCAGTACCATCTGTTCCATCATATATTGGTGTTAATGGTGAAGCATTGTTTGCATAATACAGTATGGAACCTCTGTCTCCTTCTGGAATGGTTTTTCGTACGTTATTTGTGTATAATAATAGTGTATTTAATTTTAAATCATCAGTTAACTTAAACCCTAAATTACTTTTAACCGTCCATCTTGAAAAGCTCGATTTTTGAGGAGCTATAATTCCTTCTTGATCTAAAAAACTACCACTAATATTATACGTATATTTTTCACCTCCTCCAGAAGCTCCAATGTAATGTGTAATCATTGGTGATGTTTGAAAAAGCTGCTCTTGCCAATCTGTTTCAGATGTAATATTTTGTAATTGAAAAGGTGCTACATTTCCATCGGCAGCTTCAATTTCATTTACCAAGGCTGCATACTCTAATCCTTTTAATAAATTAAGTTTCTTAGTAGTTTCTTGTAGTGTTAAAGAAGCATTATAGGTAAATTTGGTTTGGGTTTTTGCTTCTCCTGATTTGGTTGTGATTAAAATTACCCCATTTGCACCTTGTACTCCATAAATTGCTGTACTCGCATCTTTAATAATATCAAACTTTGCAATATCATTAGGGTCAATAATACTTAGATCTGTACCTACTTGTACACCGTCTACTATTACCAAAGGTGAATTATTTCCATTAGTAGTAATACCTCTAATACGAATGTTTAATGATGAACCTGGTGACCCCGAGTTGGAGGAGACTTGAACTCCTGATACTCTACCTTGTAAAGCTTGTTCAATTCTAATTGGGTTGTTTTTTTCAATAGCTTCTGGTCTAATACTAGAGAATGAACCCGCAACTAATTCTCTTCTTTCTGAACCATACCCTATAATAACTACCTCATTTAAAAAACTTTCTTCGGTGTCTTCTTCCAATTCTACATCAATCATAGAACTGGTTATCACCACTATTTTGGTAACATATCCTGGATAACTGACTTCCATAGATTTACCAATTTCTGCTTTAATAAGATATGAACCATCAAAACTTGTTTCTGCTATTACAGATGATTCTTTTAATAAAATAAATACACCAGGAATAGGATCCCCAGTAGCCCCGTCTAAAACTTTACCTGTTACTTCTATTTCTTGCGCATATGACACAACAAATACAAAAAACATAGTAAAGTATACTAATAGTTTTTTCATATAGAACTTAATAAAAAGGTTTTTGAACTTGGCTAAATATTCAAGGAGGTTGTATGAAACACAAACAGTATCTATAAAATTAGATACTATTTGTGCTTTATTATTTTAAAGTTTTATGTTAGTCAAGCTTAAAATTAATAGGGAAGGAATACGAAGTATTCACATTTTTTCCAGCTTTTTTAGCTGGATTAAGTTTTGGTAGTTTCTCAACAAGCTTTACAGCTGCCAACTCCAAAATTTTTCCGCTTTCAGATCCATTACTAGTAATATCGGTAATATTTCCTTCTTTATTAATCACAAAATTTACCATTACATTACCTTGAATACCTTTTAACTTAGCTTCTTCTGGATAAGCAAAATGTTTTTCAATGTGTCTTATTAAGTTTTTATTAAAGCAACTCATTGTGTCATCATTAGATTTTTCACATGCATCAAATTTTGGTATTTCATCTAATGAAGAGAAACTGTAGATAACTTCTTTAATTTTTTTGTTAGCTGATACTTTTCTAATATTAGTACGTTTAACTCCTGGTATTTTAAATGTAATTGGTAATCCGTATTTAACTACTACTGGATTTCCTTTATGTTCTCCTGGAGTAAGTTTTGGTAATTTTTTAATAATTCTCTCAGCTTCTTTTCCTAATAACTCCCCTTTATAAGGAGGTACTACTTTTAATTCATCTATATTTCCATCTTTATTGATGATAAAGTGGACATAAACCTTTCCTTGAATTCCTTTTTTATAGGCTATTTCAGGGTATTTCATATTTCTTTTTATATGACTCATTACCTGACTTCTAAAACATTTACTTTGTGTTAAAATTGGTACTGATTCACATTTTTTAAATAATGGTATTTGGTCTACATAACTAAAAGGTAAAATATCAGGAACTGCTTCCTTATTACCTTTATCAATAATAGTATTTACTACATCTACCTTCTTTTTAACAGCAGCAAGTTTATGTGAATGATTGTTTTGGTTAGTTAAGCCAGTGGCTTTGTTTCTTTTTCTAACAATTCTCTTTCTTGTAACAATTTCAACTGAAATTTTTTGCTCTTTACCATCCTTAGATTTGTCTATAGAACATTTGGTGATACTATTTAAATCGGCAAGAGTATCATCGTCTGGACTACTACAAGTTTTTGTGGATTGCGAAAAAGCAACAGTTACCATAAATAATGGTAATAGTGCATACTTTAGTTTTTGATTCATGATTTCGGGGGTTAAATTAAAACTAATTATTTCTTCTATTTTTTATTAAATATAGAATATGTTAAAGTTGTAATAGCAAAATTATTTTGTTTTATTCTCTTTACTAAAACATTAACAATATACTAATTATTAAACCATTAACCAAAATAATAATTTAAACTTAAGATTTTTTCTTAACAAAAAATTAAGAATATTTATAAAACAAACAGCATTGTAAAACATATGCTTATAGTGATGTTTAAAGGAATTGTACTTAAAGAATAAGTAATTAGTTTTTTGATAAAAATTTTATCTCAAAAAAAATGTACTGAAGGTAATAGAATACCCCTATTTTTGTAATTCTTATGCAAAACGAAGTTTTTAACATACGGTCTGAAACAGCATTTACAAACATTGCTATTACTATTTTTCAACATCAATTTTCTAATAATAAGGTATATCGTTCTTTCTGTGATTTATTATACATTCATCCATCAGATATTACTAGTATTCAGCAAATTCCTTTTTTACCAATACAGTTTTTTAAGAGTAAAGAAGTAATCTCGTCAACAGAACAAATTAAAGCTACATTTACTAGTTCTGGAACTACTGGAAGTACTACCAGTAAACATTTAGTTACTGATTTACTATGGTATGAAAAAAGTTATTTACAAGGTTTTAAAAGTTTTTATGGAAATATAGAAGATTATGTGGTACTGGCTCTTTTACCCAATTATTTAGAACGTAAGGGTTCTTCTTTGATTTATATGGTAAATGATTTAATAAATAAATCAAAACAACCTGAAAGTGGATTCTATTTAAATAATTTAGATGAATTAGCATCCACACTTAAAAAACTAGATGCTTCTGGTAAAAAAACACTTCTCATTGGAGTTTCTTTTGCTTTATTAGATTTATTAGACACCTATCAATTTAACTTACAAAATACCATTGTTATGGAAACTGGTGGTATGAAAGGTAGGCGAAAAGAAATCATTCGTACTGAACTACATGAAATTTTGAGTAAAGGTTTTGGTGTTTCTCATATACATTCTGAATATGGTATGACGGAGTTGTTAAGCCAAGGATATTCAAATGGAAATGGTATTTTTAATACACCTCCGTGGATGAAAATTCTAACAAGAGATACTGAAGATCCTTTAACAATTTTACCACACGGAAAATCAGGAGGAATTAATGTAATTGATTTAGCAAATTATAATTCATGTTCTTTTATTGCAACGCAAGATTTGGGTAAAGTACATAAAGATGGAAGCTTTGAAATTATTGGTCGTTTTGATAATTCTGATATTAGGGGTTGTAACTTAATGGTTTTATAAAATATTTTAAGATATATAATATTCAACAAACAGACCAATTGGTCTGTTTGTGTTTTTTTACTTATATTTGAGATAACCAACTTTCTTATTTATGCCTAATAACAGTAAAGAAGTTATTATAAACTCTGCCTTTGAACTTTTTATAAAACAAGGCTATCAAAAAACTAGTTTAAAGGATATCATGGAAGAAACTCAATTATCTAAAGGAGCTATTTATCATCATTTTAAAAGTAAACATGAAATCTATTTAGCCTCTTTGGATACTTATTTCTTTAAACTTTATGAGGATTTATTTTCAAAAAATGAATTTTCTAACTTTAAAGAAAATATAAAGTATAGTTATACCTTTTTCACAGATTTAATAAATTATATTGAAAATATTGGTAATGGTATTACCTACCCTATTCGACAATTTTTTTTATTTCAATTAGAAAGTGAACAAGATCCTATTATAAGAGAGAAAATCATAGATACTATACAACACTATAAGCAAGAGGTAACTCGAATTATAAAAAAAGCTCAAGAAACTAAAGAAATTACTAACTTACTTTCTGTATCAGTTATAACACAACAACTTATTAGTATGATTGAAGGAATAGCTATTCATCATTCTACTTTAAAAGAAAATAGTAAAGATTTTTTAGAACAAAAATATAATGAGGTAATTCTACCTTACTTAACCTTACTAACTAACCAAACTTAACTATGAATTATACCCTAAAAAATTGGGCTGAAAATGTGGTATGGAATCCATCCCAAATCAATTACCCAACCAATCAAGAAGAAATTCAACAGCTAGTTTTAAAAGCGGCTAATAACAATCAAAAAATAAGAGTTATTGGTACTGGACATTCTTTTACCGCTTTATGTGCTACCAATGAATTATTAATTAGCTTAGATAATTATCAAGGTGTTATTTCAGTTGATAAAAAAACTAATCAAGCTACCGTAAAAGGTGGAACTAAACTTAAATTATTGGGCGAACTTTTATTTAAAAAAGGACTTGCTATGGAAAATTTAGGTGATATAGATGTACAATCTATTGCTGGAACCATTAGTACTGGAACTCATGGAACCGGAATTACATTTGGCTCTATTAGTAATCAAGTGATTGCTTTAAAATTTATCAATGGAAAAGGAGAACTTATTTCTTGTTCCGTAAATGAAAATCAAGATGTATTTAAAGCTGCTCAAGTTTCTTTAGGTTGCTTAGGTATTATCACTGAAATTACCTTACAATGTGTTCCTGCCTACAAATTAAAACTTCAAAATAGAAAAGAAAACATAAATGATGTATTAGCCTCCTTGGAAGAGCGAAAAAATAATAATAGAAATTTTGAATTTTATTGGATTCCATATACACAAACAGCTTGGACTAAAACATCTAATATTGTTGAAGATGCTACTCCTGATAAAATTAATTTCTTTAATTATTGGACAGAATATGTGTTGGAAAACTATGTTTTTAAAATGTTATGTGATTATGCCACCGCGTTTCCTTCTCAAAATAAAATGGTTTCAAAAATAACAGCCGCTAGTATTAGCAATGTTAAAAAAATATACCATAGCCATAAAGTTTATGCTACACAGCGCTTAGTTAAATTTCATGAAATGGAATACAATATTCCAACGGAAACTTATTGGGATGTTTTTAAAGACATTACTAAAATGATTAATAAAAAAAAGTTTCATGTGCATTTTCCTATTGAAAATCGTTGGGTAAAAAAAGATGCTATCTACATGAGTCCTGCTTATGGTAGAGAATCTGCATATATAGCCTGTCATGTATATCATAAAAAAGATAGTAAAGCCTATTTTTCTGCAGTTGAAGAAATTTTTAAAGCTTATGAAGGTAGACCTCATTGGGGGAAAATGAATTCTTTTACCCCTGAAGATATTGCTAATTCTTATCCTAGATTTGAAGATTTTATGAGCATTAGAGAAATGCAAGACCCAGATCAGTTATTTATAAATCCATATATAAAAAAACTACTAGGAGTTAAATCACTAAGTTATGCATAGTGAAACTATTTATTTTAAAAATATCCAAAAACAGCTACATAATCATAAAAGGTATATTCCTTGTATGCTAGTTGATGTTGATAAGTTAGATGAAAATATAGATATACTTTTACATAACTTTCCTAAAAAATCTGATCTTAGAATTGTGGTAAAATCATTACCATCAATTGATTTAATTTTATATGTACTCAAAAAAACCAACACAAACAAATTAATGGTTTTTCATCAGCCTTTTTTAACTGATTTAATACCTTATTTGCATGAAAAATCAGATGTGTTATTAGGTAAACCAATGCCGGTAAAAACAGCTGCATATTTCTATGAAAATACATCTAAAAATGAAAAGTTTAATTCATACCATCAAATTCAATGGTTAGTTGATACCGAAATAAGAATTCAAGAGTATATTAATTTGGCTAAACAACTGAATCAACAAATTCAATTAAATTTAGAAATAGATGTTGGGCTGCATAGAGGTGGCTTTTCTTCTATTAACCACCTTCGAAAGGCTTTAAATTTAATTATAACTAATAATAAATGGGTAAATTTTAGTGGTTTGATGGGGTATGATCCTCATGTAGTAAAAATTCCTAAAATTCTTCAATCACCTAGAAAATCAATTTTAAAAGCTAATCGATTTTACAAAAGTTGTAAAGAATTAATACAAAATGAGTTTCCTAATTTATGGCATGAAAAACTAACTTTTAATGGTGCTGGAAGTCCAACAGTTAACTTACATAAAAATGAAGATTCTCCTATTAATGATATTGCTGTAGGCTCTTGTTTTGTAAAACCTTCAACTTTTGACATTCCTTCATTAAAAGAATATAAACCTGCTTGTTTTATTGCAACTCCTATTTTAAAAAAATTTACCAATACAAGCATACCTGGTATAGAAAAGTTTTCAAGACTTTTAAATTTATTGAATTCTATACATAAACAATCTTATTTTATTTATGGAGGTTATTGGAAAGCTGATTTTTATTATCCAAAAACCATAAAACAAAACGCTTTGTATGGTGTTTCTACCAATCAAACAATGATAAATTCACCAAAAAAAACCTTATTAAAAGTTGATGATTTTATTTTTTTAAGACCTCAACAAAGTGAATTCGTCTTTCTACAGTTTGGAGAAATATTACCTCTAAAAAATGGAAAAATTCAGCCTGAATGGCAATTATTAAAAAACCAATAGTTATATTTCTTGTAAGGTTTTTAAATTATCTAAGACTACCTTTGGGAGAATAACTACTTACAAAACGAGTCAAGAGCATTTATAAGAAATTTTACTGTTATTGACTCGTTATACTAACCTTAAATTGAATATTAAAAAACAATTTCATGAAAAACTTAATCACCCTTTTATTACTAGTAACCACCACTAGCATTTTAGCTCAAAAAATAGATTATTATACTAAAAAAGGCTATGTAGCTGAAGGATATGATGTTGTTTCCTATTTTACTAATGAAAAGCCTGTAAAGGGTAAAAACAAATACCAAATTACTCATGATGGTGTTAAGTTTAAATTTTCTTCAGAAGAAAACTTAAATTCTTTTAAAGAAGCACCTGAAAAATACATTCCGCAATATGGTGGGTATTGTGCTTACGCCGTTGCAGCAAAAAAAACTAAAATGTACGTAGATGCAGAAGCTTATGAAGTTAGAGATGGTAAATTGTATCTATTTTATAACTCTTGGTTATCTAATAAATTAGATGACTGGAAGGAAGGAGATACAAAAGAATTACAATCAAAAGGAGATAAAAACTGGGAAGAAATAAAATATAAAAATCAATAATGCGTAAATTATTATTCATTTTATTATTTATAACCTCTACTGCTTTTTCACAAAATAATTACAATACTAAAAAAGGAGCTGTAGCTAATGGTTATGATGTAGTTGCTTATTTTAATAATGAAGCAAAAAAAGGAACTAAAAAACATAGTACTGTTTACGACAATGTTACTTTTAGATTTTCTTCAAAGAAGAACCTTACTACTTTTAAAGAAGCACCTGAAAAATACATTCCGCAATATGGCGGATATTGTGCTTATGCCATTGGTAAAAATGGTAAAAAAGTAGGCATAGATCCTAAAACCTTTGAAATAAGAGATAACAAGTTGTATCTATTCTATAATTCTTGGGGTACAAATACCTTAAAATTATGGTTAAAAGAGCAACCTGAGACGCTGCGAAAGCAAGCCGATAAAAACTGGATATTGATAAGACAATAGATACTATTATTGATTTTACACGATCCGGGGGGTAACGATAAGAACTGATTTATTTCAGTTCTTTTTTATTGGTATTACACTCGTTTTTATTCTTATTTTTGTTAGCATAACACCTTTCAAATATGAACACTTTTTCGTTTTTTAACAGAGCTAACATTCAACAAGAACTACAAAATACTGAATTTGATATCCTTATAATTGGTGGAGGAATCACAGGAGCAGGCATTGCTTTAGACGCTGCTTCTAGAGGAATGAAAGTAGCTTTGATTGAAAAAAATGATTTTGCTTCAGGTACTTCTAGTAAATCAACTAAATTAATTCATGGAGGATTACGCTACTTAAAGCAATTTGATTTTTGGTTGGTTAAAGAAGTGGGAACGGAACGTGCCATTGTACACAAGTTAGCACCACATTTAGTTATTCCTGAAAAAATGATTTTACCTTTAATTGAAGGTGGCACATATGGATCCTGGTTAACTTCTATTGGTTTAAAAGTTTATGATGTACTAGCTTCTGTTGAAGGTGATGATAAACGTAAAATGTTAACTAAAGAAGAAGCTTTAGAAAAAGAACCTTTATTGCCTGAAAAAATATTGAACGGAGCTGGTTTTTATGCTGAATATAGAACGGATGATGCCCGTTTAACTATTGAGTTGTTAAAAACTGCTAGTCAATATGATGCTCATATTTTAAATTATGTTGAGGCTAACGAATTTATTTATGAAAATAAACGTGTAGTTGGTGCAAAAACTACTAATCTAATTACCCTTGAAACCTTTGATATTAAAGCCAAATATGTAGTAAATGCTGCTGGACCTTGGGTTGATGAGTTACGTCAAATTAACAACTCTAAAATTGGGAAACGCTTGCATTTAACAAAAGGAGTTCACTTAGTAGTTCCTCATGAAAAATTACCTGTAAAACAATCTGTTTATTTTGATATTCCTGATGGTCGTATGATGTTTGCCATTCCACGTGGAAAAGTAACTTATTTTGGAACTACAGATACCAATTACCAACTAGATAAAGACAATGTAGAAACTAGTATTGTGGATGCTTTGTATTTAATTGAAGCGGTAAATAATATGTTTCCAGATATAACGCTTACCCTAGATGATATTCAATCTTCTTGGGCTGGATTACGTCCGCTTATTCATGAAGAAGGAAAATCTGCTTCTGAACTATCTCGTAAAGATGAAATCTTTGTTTCTGATACGAAGCTTATTTCCATAGCTGGCGGAAAACTTACAGGATATAGAAAAATGGCTGAGCGTATTGTTGATTTGGTAGCTAAAAAAATGCGTAGAAGGTTTGAAATTGAATTTGAGCCTATTCAAACTGAAGAAATTGTACTATCAGGTGGACCATTTCAAAATTACAAATCGGTAAAACTATATATTAATCAAGTATATAAACATATAAAACCTTTTGGTTTATCTGAAAAAGATGCTAGCTATTTAGTTCATAACTATGGAAAACAATCTGATATTATTTTAGATAAGTTTGATGAATTAACAGAAGAAGATAGTTTAAAACGTTTACTAAAAGCTGAAGTTTGGTTTACCGTTCAGCATGAAATGACCTGTACGCCTACTGACTTTTTTATGAGAAGAACTGGACGTTTATTTTTTGACAAACCAAGTGTAGATGTTTATAAAGCTTTTGTTATTACAGAGTTCGCTAAGTACTTTAACTGGAGTACTAAAGATGCTTCAAAATACTTAAATGAATTAGATTCTAAAATAGCTACCGCTATAAATTTTCAGTAATATCATTTTAAATCTAATTGGAATTATAAAGCCTTTTGGTGTACCGTACTAAAGAACCCATAAGGGTAATGGAAAAGCCTTTGAGTGTATCGTTATGTTTTTATCTCCTTTATTTTTTTTGTAGCATACGCTTAATTTCATTAAGCTTCATTAAGGCTTCAATAGGCGTTAAAGTATCTATATTAGTATCTAAGATTTCCTCTCTTAAATCTTCTAATAAAGGGTCATCTAATTGGAAGAAACTTAATTGCATTTCTTCGTTTTGAATGTCTTTTAGAGTGTCTTCAACTTCTTTATGAGAATGATTTTCTTCTAATTGCTTTAAAATTTTATTCGCTCTTTTTATCACCATATTTGGCATTCCAGCTAACTTAGCTACATGAATTCCAAAACTATGATTGCTTCCGCCTTCTACTAGTTTTCTTAAAAAAATAATACTATCTTTTAATTCTTTTACAGATACATTAAAGTTTTTAATACGCTCAAACGTAGTAGTCATTTCATTTAACTCGTGGTAATGCGTAGCAAATAATGTTTTTGCTTTGGTTGGGTGTTCATGTAAATACTCGGCAATGGCCCAAGCAATAGAAATTCCATCATAAGTAGAAGTTCCTCTACCTATTTCATCAAGTAATACCAAACTTCTTTCAGAAATATTATTCAATATAGAAGCTGTTTCATTCATTTCAACCATAAAAGTTGATTCTCCCATTGAAATATTATCGCTAGCTCCAACTCTTGTAAAAATCTTATCTACTAAACCTATTTTAGCACTTTCAGCAGGAACATAGCCTCCTATTTGGGCTAATAATACAATTAATGCGGTTTGCCTAAGTATTGCCGATTTACCAGACATATTAGGCCCAGTAATCATAATAATTTGTTGTGATGTTCTATTTAAAACAACATCATTGGCAATGTACTCTTCTCCTATAGGTAATTGTTTTTCAATTACTGGATGACGTCCATTTTTTATTTCAATATCTGTAGATTTATCAACTACAGGACGAATGTAATTACTTTCAATAGCTAACGTTGCAAAAGACAGTAAACAATCTAACTGTGCTACTAATTGTGCATTTTGTTGCACAGGTTGCACAAAATCAATAACATAATGTACTAGTTCTGCAAAAATATCAGTTTCTAACTGTTGTATTTTTTCTTCTGCTCCTAATATTTTAGATTCGTATTCTTTAAGTTCTTCAGTAATATAACGTTCCGCATTTACCAACGTTTGTTTACGAATCCATTCTTCTGGAACTTTATCTTTATGGGTATTCCTTACTTCAATATAGTAACCAAAAACGTTATTAAAAGCTATTTTTAAACTAGGAATTCCCGTACGTTCTACTTCCCTGGTTACCATATTATCCAAGTATTCTTTACCTGAATTAGCTATATTTCTTAATTCGTCTAACTCTTCAGAAACTCCACTTGCAATAGCATTTCCTTTATTGATATTTACAGGTGCATCTTCAAAAACAGTATTGCTTATTTTTTCGATTAAATCTTTACAATCATTTAATCTATTCCCTATTAATTTTACAGAAGCATTTTTACTACTTAATGTTGCTTCTTTTATGGGTAAAATTGCTTTTAACGAATTTTTTAATAGAATGGTTTCTCTAGGTGAAACTTTCCCAGTAGCTACTTTAGAGATTAAACGTTCGATATCAGAAATCTGCTTTAATTGATAACTTACCGTATCTAAAAAATCATCATTATCAATTAAATATTGTACTAAGTCATGACGTTGTTTTATAGCATCTAAATCTTTTAAAGGTAATGCCAACCAACGTTTTAATAATCTTCCTCCCATAGGAGAAATGGTTTTATCAATAACGTTTAGCAATGATACCGAATTCACAGAATTTCCACCATACAACTCTAAGTTTCTTATGGTAAAACGATCCATCCAAACATAATTATCTTCAGCTATTCTACTTATAGATTGAATGTGTTCAATTTTATTATGTTGCGTTTCAGACAGATAATACATAGCAGCTCCACCTGCTACAATTCCATGTTCTAATTCATCAACTCCAAATCCTTTTAAATTCTGTACTTTAAAATGATTGGTTAATGTTTCATAGCCATAGTCTTTTTGAAATACCCAATCCTCCAAATAAAATGTATGAAACTGATTGGTAAATAATTCTAAAAAACGTTGTTTATGTTGTTTTTGTACAAGTACTTCACTTGGTGAAAAGTTCTGAAGTAATTTATCTACATATTCCTCATTTCCTTGGGCAATTAAAAACTCTCCAGTAGAAACATCTAAAAAAGAAATTCCTATTAGTTTTTTTCCAAAATGAACTGCCGCTAAAAAGTTATTAGATTTAGATTGTAAAATATCATCATTTAAAGCTACACCTGGTGTAACTAATTCCGTTACCCCACGTTTTACAATCTTTTTAGTCATTTTAGGATCTTCTAACTGGTCGCAAATTGCCACGCGTAATCCTGCTTTAACTAATTTAGGTAAATAGGTATTTAAAGAATGATGTGGAAAACCAGCTAAAGCGGTTTCACTTTCACTTCCTGCACCTCTTTTAGTTAAAATAATACCTAACACTTCCGACGCTTTTATTGCATCTTCTCCAAAGGTTTCATAAAAATCTCCAACCCTAAATAGTAACATAGCATCCGGATATTTTGCTTTAATTCCGTTGTATTGCTGCATTAATGGTGTTACCTTTTTTGCCTTTGTTTTTGCCAAGTTTATGGTTTTTTTCTGTTAGTTTTGCGAAGATAGAAAAAAGTGAGTAGTTGACTGTTTTTAACATGGTTTTTATGTTAACAGTACCAATTATTATCTAATTATATTTTGAATGAGAAAACTTAGAAACAACGAATTAGGAAGAATTAGTGTTGAAGAATTTAAACAAACTTCAAAAACACCTATTATAGTGATTTTAGATAATATTAGAAGTTTAAACAATGTAGGTTCTGTTTTTAGAACTTCTGACGCTTTTTTAATTGAAAAAGTTTATTTGTGTGGTATTACAGCTACGCCTCCTAATAAAGAAATTCATAAAACTGCTTTAGGTGCTACAGAATCTGTAGCTTGGGAATACGTTGAAAATACCATTGATTTAGTAGAACAGTTAAAAAAAGATGATGTTTTTGTAGCAAGTATTGAACAGGCAGAAAACAGTACTATGTTAGATACTTTTATTCCTGAAACTGACCAGAAATATGCTGTTGTTTTTGGTAATGAGGTTAAAGGTGTACAACAAGAAGTTGTAACAGCTTCTAATGCGTGTATAGAAATTCCTCAATTGGGTACTAAACACTCTTTAAATATTTCAGTAAGTTGTGGTGTTGTTTTATGGGACTTATTTTCTAAGATGAAACGTTAATCATCTTTTTCATGTTCTTCCATATCTTTAGTTAAATCTAACTTACGTAATGTTGGATTAAATATTCCTGTAGCTACTACCGTAATTAGGGTCATTGTTCCTCCAAAAATAACCGCAGTTACCGTACCCATTAATTTAGCTGTTAAACCGCTTTCTAAAGCACCTAGTTCATTAGAAGATCCTACAAACATAGAGTTTACTGAAGCTACTCTACCACGCATGTGATCAGGAGTTTTTAATTGTAATATAGTTTGACGTATAACCATAGAAACGCCATCTGTAACTCCATAAAAAAACAAAGCTAATAAAGAAACCCAAAATATTTCAGAAGCTCCAAATACAATTACACAAATACCAAAACCAAAAATTGCGGTTAGTAATTTCATTCCTGCATTTTTGCTAATCGGAATATAAGCGGTTACCAACATAGTCAAAAACGCACCTACGGCTGGTGCCGCACGTAAAGCACCAAATCCTTTGGCTCCTACCTCTAAAATGTCTTGTGCAAAAATGGGTAATAAAGCTACGGCTCCTCCAAATAAAACAGAAATCATATCTAAAGTAATAGCTCCTAAAATGGCTTTTGTTTTAAATACAAACGAAATTCCTTCTGCTAAACTTTTTCGTATTGGTTCTCCTTTTTTAGGATTCATTATAGGTTTTCTTTTAATAAAAAACACCATTAATAGAGAAAAAAGAACTAAGCCAAAAACAATACATAACGATGTATTTACGCCTAAAAGGTGTATAGAATACCCAGCGAAAGCGGAACCTAATACTCCAGATACTTGCCAAGTAGTACTGCTCCAAGTTGCTGCATTTGGATATAGTTTTTTAGGTACTATTAAGGCTATTAAAGAAAAGATTGTTGGTCCGAAAAATGATCTTAAAAATCCTCCAAAAAACACTAAAGTGTAAATAGCATACAATACTGTTTTTTTAGACCATCCAATTGTAAAATCAGGACTTGTTAATAAAAATAATCCTAAACTAATTAAAGAAAATAGTCCTATACAAAGCGCTAATAAGTTCCGTTTTTCTTTTTGATCTACAATATGACCAGCAAACAATGCCATTGAAAATGCCGGGATAAACTCAAATGCACCAATAAGTCCTAAACTCCATGGGTCTTTAGTTAATGAATATACTTGCCATTCAATAATTATAAATTGCATTGACCAAGCAAATACTAATGCAAAACGAACTAAAAGAAAAATATTAAACTCTTTAATTCTTAGCGAGGCATAGGGATCTTTTTTATCCATTAGGTATTTTCTAATTCAGTTTTAAGTCCATTAAAATGGAAAAAGTTTCGTTTACATCTTCTTCTTTTACAACTATGGTCATTTCATGTGTAGTTGAAATAACTTCTTGTACTGCTATATTAGCCCAAGCAAATTGTTTTAATATGAAATAGTAAACCCCTGATTGTTCTAAGTTTTCTTTTGGTAATTTTATAGTTATTGAAGCTAAATCTGTTACGCTATTTATTAATACTTCGCTTTTAAAAATATCTTCAACGTAAGGTTGTAAGTTTTTACTAGTTACAATATTTGTTTCAAATATTCCTTGAGATACAGTTAAGAAATAATCATTACTATCTGCCGATTTACTTAAAATTTTAGCAATTTCTTTTAAAAGTGATGGTGTGTTTTTAAATGTAAAATCACATAAATCAGATCGTACTATTACATCACCTAAATCTAAAGCTAATTTCTTAATATTTTTTCTAATTCTAAGTTCATTTACTGGTGATAACCTATTAATAGCCATCATTACAGCGCCAACTTTTACTTCTTTTTTTAATAGTTTGGAAACCTCTGGTAATATTTCTCTAGCTAATGAAGAAACGTTAATTAATTTTTCATTTAACGCCTCTTCTATAAAGGGTGTTTTTCTGATTGTAATTTCAACAGCTTCTTGAATTGTCTTCATTATTGTTAAATTTTAAACTAAAAGTAATAAAAATTATCTGTAATGTAAAAATATACTTTTAATTTTAAATTAACATATTTTATAAAATAATTTGTAAATCAGATTTTTAACCTACATTTGCTACATTGTAAGTTTTACAAAACTTTAACACACAACTCAAATTAAGAGGCGATTGATGGGAGTTATTTGTACAGATGCAAACAACTAATCTAATCTATTTGTTAACTTTTTAAACTCATCTTTCGCTTCTTTCTTATCATACAATACATTATAAACTGCATCAATGATAGGTGTTTTAGCTCCGTTTTCTTCTTTTATTTTATAGGCGCTTTTAGCTGCATAATAACCTTCCGCTACCATATTCATTTCTAATATAGCTGATTTTACAGTGTATCCTTTCCCTATCATATTACCAAACATTCTATTTCTACTAAAAACAGAATATCCTGTAACCAACAAATCACCCAAATATGCAGAGTTATTTATGTTACGTTTCATTTTGTGTATTTTTTTAATAAAACGTTTCATTTCTCTTATGGCATTACTCATTAAAACAGACTGGAAATTATCTCCATAACCTAAACCATGTGCAATTCCAGCAGCAATTGCATAAATATTTTTTAACACAGCGGCATATTCAGTTCCAATAATATCATCAGAAATTTTGGTTTTAATATATCTTCCCGCAATGTATTTACTTATATCTTTTGCTTTTTGTTCGTCTTGGCAAGCTATGGTTAAATAAGATAAACGTTCCATAGCAACTTCTTCAGCATGACAAGGTCCTGTTATAACCCCAATGTTTTCAAAAGGTACTTGATGAATGTCATGAAAATGTTCTCCTACAATTAATCCTGATTCTGGAATGATTCCTTTTATTGCCGAAAAAATGATTTTCTTTTCTAAAGGAATAGTTAATTTTTCTAATTCACTTTTTAAAAAAGCCGATGGAATGGCAAAAATTAACGTATCGTACTTTTCTACTATTTTATTAATATTATCTGATAAATCTAATTGTTCAGGGTGTAATTCGGCTGAACTTAAATAACTAGGATTATGTTTATTACGTTTAATATGCTCAATATTATATACACTACGCATATACCAACCTATAGTTTCTAGGTTTTCAGAAAGCATTTTAACAATAGCTGTTGCCCAACTTCCGCCTCCTAATACGGCTATTTTTTGCGTGTCTTTCATTCAATAGTACTATTTAATACTGCGAAATTAATAAAACTATAAACTACAATCTAAAAGTTAAGGTTATTATATTTGACCATGAAAATATATTAGAGTTTATGAACGTACAAATTATTAACAAATCTAAGCACCAAATTCCTGCTTACGAAACTGAAGGCTCTGCTGGAATGGATTTACGTGCCAATATTGAAGAGCCTATTACTTTAAAACCTTTAGAAAGAATTATAGTTAAAACAGGATTATTTATAGCATTACCTATTGGTTTTGAAGCTCAAGTGCGCCCAAGAAGTGGTTTGGCTGCCAAAAAAGGAATTACTGTATTAAATGCTCCTGGAACTGTGGATGCTGATTATAGAGGAGAAATAGGTGTTATTTTAGTAAATTTATCCAATGAGGATTTTGTTATAAATAATGGTGAACGAATTGCTCAATTAGTAATAGCAAAACATGAACGCGTTACTTGGCAAGAGGTAGATGTTTTAAATGAAACTGAACGTGGTGCCGGTGGTTTTGGAAGTACTGGAGTATAATTACTTAATATAAAAAATAACATATGATTTTAGGAGTATCAGATTGGTTAAGTAGTAAGTTAGGTTGGAAAGCATCTTATATTAGAATAGCTTTTGTTGCTTCGGTTATATTTGCTGGAGTTGGAATAGGTTTATACTTAATTTTATGGGTTGTTAAAATTTTTTCTAAATAATATAGAAAACTACTTCAAGACAATCTCACGAAGTATTTAATGAGACCATAAATTTAATTTCTAGCTAAGTTTTTTATACACTTGGCTCATTTTTCTTACCTCATCATGTAATAATTCAAAATCTAAAAAGCAATGTGAATGATATTGGTATCCTAACTTTTTATAAAAGTTAAATGCTTGTGGTTGTTCATTCATAACATCCAGCCATATCAATTCATATTGCTTTTTAAGAGCTTCTTTTTCTAACCATTTTAACACTGCTTTCCCTACACCTTGCCCTTGTACTTTTGAGTGTAAATATATTCGGTGTAGTTTTAGTGTTTTTTTATCTTCTAAACCTGATAATTGTTTGTTCCAAAGAATACGAAGGTTTCCTATTTTTTCACCATTAAAAAGAATAAAATAATATGTTGCATTGTCTTCTAATAGTTCTTTTTCAATATTCTTTTTTGAGTATTG
Organism: Tenacibaculum sp. 190524A02b; assembly: GCF_964036645.1. Classification (NCBI taxonomy): domain Bacteria; kingdom Pseudomonadati; phylum Bacteroidota; class Flavobacteriia; order Flavobacteriales; family Flavobacteriaceae; genus Tenacibaculum; species Tenacibaculum vairaonense. The sequence continues at coordinate 3,553,959 of NZ_OZ038525.1, forward strand.
ACTTTCTAAATACCAAACTCCTTCATCTTTCCAAAAATGTTTGTATGCCAAAGGATAAACTTCTTTCATTACTGTATATAATACTTCACAATCTTGATTAGTTATTTTCTTTAGTGCTATATTTGAAGTAATTTGCATCTTATTTTTTAAGGCAAATTACTCATAAAAATATCTAGAAAATAATTTTATTGCTTATTATACGAAGCTTCACTATGTTTTTTATTTTAAACAAAAAGTTATTACTTTTTATAAATCAATTCTCCATTAAAAACTGTCATTAGAACTTTCGTATTCTTTATCTGATTTGTTGGAATCTTAAAAATATCTTTATCAATTATAATAAAATCTGCTAATTTACCTGCTTCTATAGAACCTACTTTATTTTCTTGTCTCATAGTATAAGCTCCATTAATTGTATAAGCTTTTATGGCTTCTTCTAATGAAATATTTTGAGGTGATCTTGTGACTGCATTTTGAATACCTACAAATGGATTTAAAGTACTTACATTCCAATCACTACTAAGTGTTATCCTTGCTCCCGAGTTTTTTAAAGATTTTATTGGTATTAAATTTTTTGCTAACGTACTTCCTACCAAATGTTCATTTTCATGCCAATATTCAGGTTTAGTAAAATCACCCGCTACTTGAGCATCAGCAGTAACATTTAAACTTTTAAACCTTGACAAATCTTTTTCATCAATCATTTCTACATGTGTTAATCGGTGTCCACCTCTTAAACTTCCTCCTTTTTCTATTGCATTCAATGCTTCTGTTATTCCTCTATTTCCAATAGCATGGATATGAAAATCAAAACCTACTGACTCTAATTCTTGAATATATTTTGTTATTCTATTTTGTGTAAAATAATTTAATCCATTATTAGTAGGTAACCCAAAGTAATTTTCTTTATAATCAGAATGTAATGCAGCTGTGGTATTATGCGTAATTCCATCCGCATATAACTTTATTTGGTTAATTCTTAGTAAACTATTTTCATCATTCTTAAATAAGGATTTTAAGGTAGTTATTTGATTTATATCTTCTTCAGTTGGATACGCCCAAAGACCAAGGTTAAAACGAGCAGTTAATTGACCATCTTTAGCTAATTTAATCCAAGTTTTATGTTGATCTCTTTTCCAATAAGTTCTAGCATCTGACACAGATGTAATACCGTTTTTTGCCAATTCAGGTAGTACATAACTAACCATTCCATTGTATTCACCTTCTTCATTTTTTAAAGCTGCTATTGCTTGTTGAAAAACAACATCTCCAGCATTATCAACTAAAATACCATTCAACTTGCCATTATCCTTCATTATAATTCCACCTTGGGGATTAGGAGTTGTAGATGTAATGTTTGCTAATTCTAATGCTTTTGAATTTACCCACATAGAATGTGATGTTTGTTCCATAATAATTACTGGTCTGTCTGAAACAGCTTCATCTAAAATTTCTATAGGATTTCTTAATGCAGAAAATAATGTATTTATTGAGTGTCCAAAACCTATTAACCATTCTACATTTGGATTTTGATTCGCTGCATTTTTTATTTCAGAAATATAATTTTCCGCATTAGTTTCATTTTCATTTAACGTAAAAGCGGTTGTTGTAGAACCAACTTCCATTGGATGCATGTGTACATCATGAAAACCTGGTAGTACTAATTTTCCACCTAAATCTATTTTTTTTACATTTTCAGTAGCTTTTAGTTCTGCATCTTTTGTAGAACCTACATATACTATTTTATTTTCTTTTACAAGAATTGCTTCTGCCCATGGTTGTTTTTCATTTACAGTATATATTTTTCCATTAAAATATAATTTCTCAGTCGAGTTTATATTTACAATAGGTGCTAATTCTTCTTTTTTAACACAAGCTTTTGATGTTATTACAATACTTAATAAAATAGTTATCAATTTCATTTTATTCATGTTTATTCTGATTTTAAATCAGCCTTCAATGGGTATATAAATTTCTGTTTCGTAAAGGTTTATATTATTTGTATTTCCTTCATGTTTCGTGTATTTTTCTATAAAAGGTTTTTCTGAAACTATTTGGTTTGTGGTAAATAACCATCTACTAAAAATTTTATCATAAGTTTCATTAATTCTTCTATAAGATCCTACATGAGTAAAAACAGCATATTTTTGTTCAGGTAGTGTTTTTACTTTAAATTTTTGTTCGGGTATCTCTAATGAATCAATTACAATACAAGCATCATAATCGTAATTAATAATTTCTGATATAATTGGTTCATCCCAAATTATTCCTAAACATTCAGTATTATTTACTTCTATATCTAATAAAGTAACTCTTTCTAAAAACTCATCCCAAACATCATCTAGTTTAGTATTATAATAGTCTCCTTTAAAAGTGGTATATAATACTCTTTTAGCTGTCAAAACAGTAATTTTTTCTTCAAAAAAAGGCATTGTTTGTGTGTGTTTTATATTCTTTTTTTGAAATAATTCTTCTTTCTTATTTCTATAAATAGCAGGTGAAATTCCAAAATGTTTTTTAAATGCTTTACTAAAAGTTTGAACATCTGAATATCCGACCTCTTCAGCAATCACTTTTATTTCTTTTAAAGAATACATAAGCATTTTTGCTCCATTTTCTACTTTTATCCGCGTAACATAAGCACCTATAGTTTCATTATAATGTGCTTTAAATACTCTTTGTAAATTTCGATAAGAAAAATTTGAAATACTCTCCAATTCTTCTATTAAGATTTTTTGATTGTATTTGGTTCTTAAATAGGAAACTATTTGTTGCAACCGATTTTTATAAAACTCTTTTGTTTCCACGAATACAAATGTATAACTACTTTACTGTGTTACTTTTGTCATAAATTGACATCTTTTAATTTACAACTATTTTACTTATTTACAGTTATAAAAAAAACCGTCTTAAAAATTAAGACGGTTTAGAGTTTCTTATTAAGTATTTAAATTACTTCTTTATAAATAATTTATGAATGTAGTTACTTCCATTACGGATTTGTAATATATAAGTACCGTTTTCAAAATCTTCTACATTAAACTTTAATCTTTTAGCTTCTACTTTATTTTTCTCAAGTATTAACTTACCTGTGATGTCTAAAATTTGAACCTTAAAATTATCATTATTAATCTTTAAATTTTTATTAAAACTAATATTTAATTCATTGTTGGTTGGATTAGGATATATTTTAGTAGACTCAAAGATACTTTCTTCAACATTTAAAGTACTACCTGTTAAATTCACAGTATAATCTTCAATATCAGCTTCAGGAATTTCTCCACAAACTGGTCTGTGATTGATACTATATGAATAATAACGTATAATTCTCATTCTAGTAGCTCCATTTGAATATACTTTAGGAACAGTAATATCACTTGTTAAAACCATTTCATCGTCATCAGATGCTAAAGATCTTCTTTCATAAGCGATTTCATCTTCGGAAAACTTATTATTTTTATTCCAATCTATCCAAACTATTAAATTAGTACCAGCATCACTTGTTGAACTAGTTATTTGTTTATAAGTTGTTAACTCTATAGGATAAGTTTGTCCTTCAGCTAAATCAGTAGATAAGCTAGTAAAATCATTATAACCATCTCCTCCCGGTTCAGTAGTATTATTTATAGAACCAAAAACAACTTTAGTAACATCACTTCTTCCTGTATATCTACCTCTTCTAGTTACATCACAATAATCTGATGGACTTGGATTTACTTTTAATGTTTTTTCTATTTTTTGAGTAATATCTCCTTTAGTAACTGTTAATGTTACTTTAAAAGTACCTTCATTTTCATAATAAATAGAAGGTGGTTGTTGCCCGTTAAAAGTTGAAGGAACTCCTCCTTCAAACTCCCAATTCCACGTTTCTGGATCTTTTTTAGATGTATCTTTTACATTTAATAAATCTTTAGCTGAAATACTCTCTGGCATTTCAAAATCTGGTACTGGATATATTGGATTAGAATTAGAAATATTAATTGTATAATCTTCTACTTCACCATGTAAAAACAAATCACAAGGAGATGGTTTTGGATCTGCTGCTGCAGTTTCATTTTTAACCGTAATCCTTAATTTAAATGTACCATCTATCTCAGGTAAATTAACTTCACCTGCATAGCCGCTTCCTGCTGGATAAGGTGATGACATATAAACTTCTTCACCATCATCATCAAAATCATTGTCATTATTTAAATCAATCCACATTCCAACTGTATTAGTTTCAGAAGTTCTAACACCATCATTTTTGATAGAAAAATTATTTTTACCTGGTCTTACTTTAATTTCTCGGCTAGTAAAATCTGTATAATTTTGAGGAAAATCTGATCTTTGAATAAATTGTTCAAACTTAAATTCTCCAATAGCACTTGAATAATCATCATACTTTTCATTCTGATTAGCTCCAGCATAACAATGTATATTTTCAACCTCACCAACTGTAATTGATTCATTCGGTTTTCTATTAAAAGCCGCAGCTAATAAACGTGCTCCAGTTCCATCTGATTTCGCTTCAACCTGTATCCATCCATAATGTAATCTACCAGCTCTATCTCTAAAACGTAGTCCTGTATAAATAGTTTTCCCATTTGAAGGAATATTATAACCAGCAAATTTTGGTGCATTATTCACCCCATAACCCGTAGAAATAAAACTACTAGAAGCATCTACTTGTGAGCCTTGTGCTAAAGAGATTGCATGATAATTAGTAGGAGTCATAGTAAAGCCTTTTCCTCTACCATTCATTACAACATATTCTTGGCTATCACTTCCGTCTTCATAAAAACTCATTGCATATCTAGAATTATCTCCAAAGTCAAAGTCTGTATCTAAATAAAACCATTGATTATCATTACTTTTATTAATCCATGGCATTAAATTAGCAGTATCTATATACGTAACTCCATATGGATCAAAAAATCTAACTTGAACTTTAAAATCCATTCTATTAACAGGTTTTATTGTAAAAGCATCTTCTAAGAAATTCAACTTTACTAAAGCTCCATCTCCTTTAACATGGTTAGTTGCTGCTCCTTGTAAAGTAAGTTTAGCCGTTTTATTATCTATCTTTTGAATATTTACTGTTAAACCTGAAGGTACATTTGTTACCTTATAATGAACTCCATTTACTAGATTGTTATCCGTAAAAGTAGTAGAACCACTTAACATGATATCTATTTCTTCCGAAAATGTTCCATTATTTGTTTCATCTTCAAAAAATATAGGTTTTGATAACGTAATTACGCCTTTATCAGTATGTCCTGCTCTTACTGTATACGTTGGATTTTGATGTGAATAAAAGTCTATAAATCTAGCTATCTTTCCATTTTCAGATACTTCTACTCTTGCCCATCCGTAATAATAAGTTCCAGGAAATAATTGTCTTTCTATTCTCAATCCAACATAACCTCTTTTTCCTTTCCAAGCTTGATACGCTTCATCTATTAATACTCTATCTCTAGTATCATGATCCCAATTTAAACTTGCATCAATAGTTGTTCCTTCTTCTAATAATAATACTTTTTTATCATTATTTATAGCAACATGTTTTGCTCCGGCATCATATCCAAAGTTTATGTTTCCATCTTCAATTGATAATTCATAACGAGGACGTTGTTGTCCAGGGTTTATTCCAAAAGAAACAAAATTATTACCATCAACAGCTACTTGTCTTAATTCATCAAAAGTTTCATAAGTGCTTTCATAGGAATCGTTGTACTCAATACGTAAGTCTGGTCTACTATAACCTCTGATATCTGTGGCATTAAAACCTGTAAAAGCTGCATTATTAAAAGTCAGCTTTAAGTTTCTAATATTATTTCTTTTTGCATGTGAGGTTGCCTTTCCAGTTAATTTCACTACAGCTTCAGTTTCATTTGTACTTATTACTTCTACATTTAAACCTGAAGGTAAATTTTCAGTAGTATAACTATTTATAGGTAAAGTTCCTATTCTTGAAAATTTTGGTCCATTTTCCAACCTTATTTTTACCTCTCTTTCTCCTCCAATAGTACCATCATTTTCAAATCCTTCACTAAAAGTGGTAAAATCATAGTATAATTTTGGTTCGTTTGTATTAGAAGGAAATATTTCTGCCAAATTACTAGCTTGCCATAATGGTTTTCTTGTTTCATGTTCAAGAGCCGCATGCATACGCTCTATTTGTCCTCTAGTAAACATTCTGTAACAATCAGAATAATCCATAAAGTTTTCTGAATTTGGTATTCCTGCTCCTGCACATTTTTCTTCAGTAACCAAACAAGCTAAGCTAACAGTTGTTGCCGGTGTATCATCTACATTATCTCCTGTTCCTGAACATCCTCCATCAAATGTATGCGCTAAGTTTAAGTAATGTCCAAATTCATGAGTTAAAATTCTTCTAAAATTTTCATTACTATTTGTTCCTAAATATCTTCCGTTAAAAACCGCTCTTGCTACATTTCTATCAGATTGATTTTTATTAGGATACCATGCTACTCCAGATCTATTTAATTTACCATCTTTCTTTAAATCTAGTAAAATATAAATATTAAAGTATTTATAATTATCCCAAGCAAATTGAGCTATTTCTTCGTCAAATATATTATCGGCTCCAAATCCTGCTCTATTTGTGTAATAATTTATTCCAGTAGTTGGATTTCCATGCGGGTCTACTTCAGCTAGTTTAAAATCTACATCTAATGTTGCTCTTAGTCCTTTAAACCTATCTGAAACATCATTAAAATCATTATTCAAACCATGGAAATCTTCATTAGTTTTTTTTAAGGCATCTTTTACTAAAGCATCATCTACTTTTTTACCTGCAAAATCAGTTCCAAATACATGAAAAACAACAGGAACTACATATTTAGGTGCTCTATTTTTAATTCCTTTTTTAGCCAGTCTTTTTTTATTTTCTATAAAATTTTTGGTAAACACTTCTAATTCATATGCCTCTACCCGGGCTTGGTAGTTTTTAGAATAATAAGCTTCTCTTGAAGGTGTGTCACATCTATGCGGTATCTCATCATTATGTTGTTGACCAACCATAGGAATTGATAAAACTCCTATTAAAAGGAGTAAAGTAATTTTAAGGGATTTCATTTTTTTTGAGTTTTAAAAATTTATTTTTCAAAGTATCTATATTTATCAAATACTAAGCGTTAAGGAAACGTTTAGTATTTACGATTATTATTATAATAAACATCTTACCATTTATAAAACAATAATTTAACATTTAATCTTTTATTGTTTAAAATCTATTTTAAAAATTAACCAAGACTTAATAGAGTTTTTCATATTGTATATTGAATTTAAAAGTTACATTTTTTACATATCTAAACAGTTAAAAAACGTCTAAATTGAATTTAGACGTTTTCTCTTTTTTAATTAAAACTTACAGAACTACCGCTTAATAAACAGTTTGTTTTCTTGGATACCTCCATTATTAATTTGTAGGATGTATGTTCCGTTTTTAAAATTTTCAACATTGAACCTAAGCTCATTTCTATCCATTTTAGTTTCTTCAAGTATTAATTTACCTGTAACATCTAAAATTTGAATATTGAAATTAGCTTTATCAATGTTCATTTCTCTATTAAAATGAACAACTAACTCAGTGCTTACAGGGTTAGGGAACATTTGAATGCCTTTAAGAAGTTCTTCTTTATTTACTGATAAAGCTTTAGATGATTTAGCAGAACTTACGTCTGGTCTTTTAGTTACAAGACTTTTTCCAGCTTCACTATGGTATGCATAATCTTTAAACGTAATTGTTTTTCCGTCGTTAGAAACTGTAGCATAGAACCATCCGTAATGTTTGTCTCCATTAATATTGAAACTAAAACCTATATATCCCGATTTTCCATGCCAATTGGTATAACTTGCTGAACTTATTACAAACCTACTTGGGTCAGAATTAAAATTACTTGCATTTCCTACAGTAACTCCTTCTGAAAGAATAGAAGCGTTATTGGTTGTATTTTCACACACAACATCTTTACCATAGTTAACTAAGTTAATAGTTGCTGAAGAATACCAAGGTCCAAAATATCTTTCATCACCTTTTTCTATCTGAAAAGGTGACCAAGTATTACTTGAGTTTACAGTAACATCTGGCATATCTACATAAACTACATCTCCATTATTTGGTGGATTCGTAGTTCCTCCTGAAATATTTACTGTATAATCTTCTACTTCACCATCTCCAATACTTCCACAAGCATTTGGAGCTTGTTTATATTTCATAGAGACACGCATTCTTGTAGTTCCAGATGTTGCAGTATTAGGAACATTAATGGTTCCAGAAACTGCAACTTTAGAAGCTTTACCGGCATCAAAAACTACTTCATTTGCTGCAAATACACCATCTTGATTATAATCTATCCAGACTTTGAAATACTCTTCATAAGCTGATCCTGAATGTCCAGGCGTTAATGTAATATTGGTAGCAGAGCCTTTTGTTAAAGGAATAGTTTTGGTTGTAAAATTAGAATACTTTTGAGCATCAGATGTATTTGTAAAATCACCTACTTGTACCTTAGCTATCCATTCATATTGAACTCTTGAACCTGAAGACTCACAATAGACAACATCACCTCCACCTGAAGTTTCAACTGTTATATAATCTTCTTTAACAATGGTGTTTTCTCCACCTAAATTCTTAGCTGTTAACGTAACTTTATATACTCCAGCTGTATTGTAAACTATTACAGGGTTTTGTGCTGTTGAAGTTGCTGGTGTACCTCCTTCAAATGTCCAAGCCCACTCCGTTGGCTCATTGGTAGAAGTATCTGAGAAGTTAATTGTATTTCCTTCTTTTATAGTTGTTGGATTAGCTTCAAAACTTGCTACTGGTGCCTTAACTATTGTTCCTGTTAAATTCACCGTATAATCTTCAGTATCTCCTTCTGTAATAGCTCCACATCTTGGTCTATCATCTAAACCGTACGAATAATAACGAACAATTCTCATTCGAGATGCTCCATTTGAATAGATTTTAGGAACTGTTATATTACTTGTAAGTACCATTTCTGGTGTATCAGAAGCTAACGACCTTCTCTCATAAGCTATTTCATTCTCGGAAAATTCATTATTCCTGTTCCAATCTATCCAAACTATTAAATTAGTTCCTCTATCATTATTTGAATTTGTAACTTGTTGATAGGTATTTAGTTCTATAGAATACGTTTGTCCTTCTACTAAACTTGTTGATAAATTGGTAAAATCAGCATATCCTGTTCCTCCTCTTTCTGTAGTATTGTTAATATCTCCAAAAACTACTTTAGTTACATCACTTCTATTTTTGTAATCTCCTCTTCTAGTTACTTCACAATAATTAGTTGGATGTGGATTAACTTTAAGTGTTTTTTCTATTTTTTGGGTTATATCTCCTTTTTTAACTGTAAGTGTAACTTTATAAGTTCCTTCATTTTCATAGTATATTGATGGAGGCGTTTTACCATTAAAAGTAGCTGGAACACCACCTTCAAATTCCCAATTCCATGTATCTGGATTTCTTGTAGATTTATCTGTTACCTCTACTAATTCTTTTGCCGAAATAGTACTTGGCATTTCAAAATCAGGTACTGGATAAATAGGATTAGAATTGGATATATTAATGGTGTAATCTTCTACTTCTCCATGTAAAAAGAAGTCACAAGGTGACGGTTTAGGATCGTCAGATTCTTTTTCACTTTTTACAATAATTCTTAATGTATAAGTCCCATCAACATTTGGTAAGTTTACTTCACCGCTATGAGTACTTCCACCTGGAAAAGGAGACGACATATAAATTTGTTCACCTGAATCCTCAAAATCTTTATCGTTATTTAAATCTATCCACATTCCAAAGATATCTGTATCCGATACTCTTCTTCCTCCATTTTTCATAGTAAAATTATTTTTACCTGGTCTGACCTTTATCAGTTTACTTGTAAAATTGGTGTAGTTTTCAGGGAAATCAGACTTTTGAACAAATTGCTCAATTTTAAATTCTCCTATTGAATTTGAAGAATTATCATATTTTTCATTAATGTTTGCTGCTGCATGGCAATAATCATTAGGTATTTGTCCTACAGTTATAGATTCATTTGGTTTTCTATTAAATGCCATTGCTAATAATTTAGCTTCCAAACCATTTGATCTAGATTCAAATTTTATCCAACCATAATGTAATCTACCAGCTCTATCTCTAAAACGGAAACCAGTATATGTTACTTTTCCATTATGAGGCACATTAGTTCCTGATAATTTTGGAGCATTATTCACACCATATCCTGTTGATACAAAATTACTAGATGAGCCTACTTGCGTTCCTACATTTAAAGATTCTGGATGTAGATTTTCAGCATTCATAGTAAATCCTTTACCTCTACCATTTAACACTACATATTTTCCATTATCAGCACTATCTTCATAATAAGTTACAGAATATCTCGAATTATCACCAAAGTCAAAATCTGTATCTACATAAATCCATCTGTTTGTTTTATTTTTATTAATCCATGGTAATAAATTGGCTGTATCAATATACGTTACATCGTACGGATCAAAGAATCGAACTTGAACATCAAAGTTCATTGTATTGGTTGGTGACGTTGTAAATGCAGACTCAGTAAATTGTAATTTAGTTAAGACTCCATCTCCTTTAACATGAGTATTGGCTGTTCCTTGTAATTTAAGTTTTGCTAATTTATTATTAACTTTTTGAATACTTGCAGATAATCCTTCTGGTAAATTTGAAACCGAATAATGTATTCCACTAGCTAAATTTTGATTGGTAAAGGTTGCAGAGCCTTCTAAAATAATATCTATTTCTTCAGAAAACGTTCCGTTATTTACTTCATTTTCAAAAAAAGTTGGTTTTGATATTGCTATGAAAGGCTTATCCGTTTGTCCTGCTACTACAGTAACTTCTGGATTTTTATGTGAATAAAAGTCTATAAATCTTACAATTTTTCCATCTGCGGATACTTCTATTCTAGCCCATCCATAATAATACTTTCCAGGAAAAGATTCTCTTTCTATTCTTAATCCTACAAAACCTCTTTTGCCTTTCCATGCTTGGTATGAGTTATCTAATAATACACGATCTCTATCATTATGATCCCAATTAAGATTAGCTCCAATAGTAGTTCCTTCTTCTATAAATAATACTTGTTTGTTATTGTTTACTGCTACATGTTTAGTTCCAGCATCATAACCAAACATCAAATTACCATTATCTATTGACAATTCATATCTTGGTCTTTGTTGCCCTTCATTAATTCCAATTGAAGTAAAGTTATTACCATCAACAGATACTTGTCTTAATTCATCAAAAGTTAAATAAGTACTTTCATAAGCATCATTGAATTCAACTCTTAAATCTGGTCTGCTATATCCTTTAATATTTGCCGCTGAATAATTAGAAAATGCTGCATTTGTAAAGGTTAATTTAAAATTTCTGATATTGTTTTCTTTAGCATGTTGTGTAGCTTTTCCAGTTAAACGAATAACTGCTTCTGTATCACTACTACTAATAACTTGTACTCCTAAACCTGCTGGAAGATTTTCAGTAGTAAAGCTTGAGCTAGACAAAGTTCCCACTCTTGAAAATTTAGGTCCATTTTCTAATCTTACTTTTACATCTCTTCCACCACCTATAGTTCCATCATTCTCAAAGCTTTCTGAGAATGTTGTAAAATCATAATATATTTTAGCTTCATTGGTAGTTGAAAATACCTGTGCATGATTACTTGATTGCCATAATGGTTTTCTAGAAGAAAACTCTAAAGCAGCTTGCATACGTTGTACCTGACCTTTAGTAAACATTCGGTAGCAATCCGTATAATCCATAAAATTTTCAGAATTTGGTATTCCAGCACCTGCACATTTTTCTTGAGTTACCAAACATTCTAAACTCACTGTAGTTGCTGGAGTATCATCTACATTGTCTCCAGTACCTGAACATCCTCCTTCAAAAGTGTGAGCTAAGTTTAAGTAATGTCCAAATTCATGAGTTAAAATTCTTCTAAAGTTTTCATCACCATTTGTTCCTAAATACCTTCCATTAAAAACTGCTCTAGCTACATTTCTATCCGATTGGTTTTTGTTAGGATACCAAGCTACTCCAGATCTATTTAACTTACCATCTTTCTTTAAATCTAATAAGATGTATACATTAAAATATTTATAATTATCCCAGGCAAACTCTGCTATTTCTTCATCATAAATATTATCAGCTCCAAATCCAGCTCTGTTAGTATAATAGTTAATTCCTGTTGTTGGGTTTCCATTTGGGTCAATAGTTGCTAATCTAAACTCAATATCAAGAGTAGATCTTAAGGGTTTGAACCTATCAGAAACATCGTTAAAGTCATTATTTAATCCATTAAAGTCTTCATTTGTTTTTTTTAAAGCATCTTTTACTAAAGCATCATCTACTTTTTTACCTACAAAATCAGTTCCAAATACATGAAAAACAACTGGTACTATGTATTTAGAAGCTCTATTTTGTATTCCTCTTTTTGCTAGTTCTTTTCTTTTTGCTATGAATTTTTGTGTGAATTTTTCTAAACTATATGCTTCTTCACGAGCATTCGAATTTTCAGAAAAATAGGTTTCTCTAGAAGGAGTTTCACACCGCAACGGTATATCATTACTTTCTTGACTCTGGGTAGAAATTGAAGTTATGCCCAAAGAAAGTAACAACAAAAATTTACTTAATATTTTCATTGTTAGTAAGGGTTTATTTTAAGTTAATGTTACCGCAATGTATCATTAACTTTTCCCTAATGAAAATTTTTGATAGAATAGTATTATTATAAGGTAATTAAACAATATATTAACATTGTTTTTGTAAAAAAATCATAATATTTTATAAATTTTATCATTTTACTAATTTTTCTTCAATAAAAAAGCTATTGAGTTGGTCAACTCAATAGCTTTAAAATAAGTAGTAGTTTGAACTTTTAATTTAAATACTTATTCCTGATTTTCTATTGCTTCTTTTATTTTGTTTTCTAATTCATCCATCAATTCAGGGTTGTCTTTGATAATACCTTTTACAGCATCTCTACCTTGTCCTAATTTAGTATCACCATAACTAAACCAAGAACCGCTTTTCTTTATAATTCCGTATTCAACACCAATATCTAAAACTTCTCCAACTTTAGAAATTCCTAGACCATACATAATATCAAACTCAGCTTGTTGGAATGGAGGAGCTACTTTATTTTTAACAATTTTTACTTTTGTACTATTACCAATAACTTTATCTCCATCTTTAATTTGCGTTCTTCTTCTAATATCTAAACGAACAGATGCATAAAACTTAAGAGCATTACCACCAGTTGTTGTTTCAGGGTTACCAAACATAACCCCAATTTTTTCACGTAACTGATTAATAAATATCACAGTACAATTAGTTTTACTAATAGTTGCTGTTAATTTACGAAGTGCCTGTGACATTAATCGTGCATGAAGTCCCATTTTAGAGTCTCCCATTTCTCCTTCAATTTCTGATTTTGGAGTCAAGGCTGCAACAGAATCTACCACTACAATATCAATAGCTCCAGAACGTATTAAGTTATCAGCAATTTCTAAAGCTTGCTCACCATGATCAGGTTGAGATATAATTAAGTTATCAACATCCACTCCTAAACTCTCTGCATAAAAACGATCGAAGGCATGTTCAGCATCAATAAAAGCAGCTATACCACCAGCTTTTTGTGCTTCTGCTATTGCATGAATAGTTAATGTTGTTTTACCAGATGATTCTGGTCCATAAATTTCAATAATTCTTCCTCTTGGATATCCACCTACACCTAAAGCTAAATCTAAACCTAATGAACCAGAAGAAATAGCATCGATATCTTCTACCTGACTATCTCCCAACTTCATTACAGTTCCTTTACCATAAGTCTTATCTAATTTATCTAGTGTAAGTTGAAGCGCTTTTAGTTTCGCTTCTTTTTCTTTATCTACTGCCATAAAATCTGCTAAAAATGTATTATAAAATAAGAGCTGCTAAGTTATGTAAAAAGTACATGTAATTTTATAAAATTTTATACTTTTGTCGAAATTAAAAAAAATAACTATGAAGAATACTTTTCTATTCATTCTATCATTTATTACATTTTTATCATTCTCTCAAGAAAATAATGAAGAAATTTCTGAAGAACAAAAACTAGCTTATTTTAAAAAATTAGATAGTATTAATAATTCTTTTACCTACCAACATGGTAAAATTAATTTACTAGATGGTGTAGCAGAAATTAATGTACCTAAAGGCTACAAATTTTTAAATGCAAAACAAAGTAAGTTTGTTTTAACTGATTTATGGGGGAATCCACCTTCTGAAGTTTTAGGAATGTTGTTTCCTGAAGATATTACTCCTTTAAGTGAAAATTTTAGTTATGCTGTTGAAATTACTTACTCTGATGAAGGGTATATAAATGACGAAGATGCTAAAGACTTAAATTATAACGATTTATTAGAACAAATGCAAGATGATGCAAATAAAGGTAATGAAGAAAGGTCTAAATTAGGATATCCAACAATAGAACTTGTAGGTTGGGCTTCTCAACCATTTTATGATGCTACTAATAAAAAACTGCACTGGGCTAAAGAATTAAAATTTGAAGGAGAAGAAATAAATACTTTAAATTATAATATTCGTGTTTTAGGTAGAAAAGGATATTTAAATTTAAACGCTATTGGAACTATTGATGTTTTACCTAACTTTAATAAAGATGTAAATCAAGTTTTACAAAGTGTTTCTTTTACACAAGGAAATACTTATGCTGATTTTAACCCTGAAATAGATAAAGTTGCTGCTTATGGTATTGGTGGTTTAATTGCAGGTAAAATTTTAACTAAAGTCGGTTTTTTTGCTTTACTTCTTAAGTTTTGGAAATTTATAGCCATTGCAATTATTGGAGCTTTTACTGCTTTTAAAAATAAAATTTTTGGTACTTCTAAAAATGAAGATATAGCATAATAATTAATTTAATAAACTAACTTGGTATTTTTACCTATAAAAAGCTATTGTTTTAAAAACACAGTAGCTTTTTTATTTGCTATAAATTGGCAATGGTTAACATTACATAAAAAGTATTTATTTACTTTTGGTTCTAAAAAACTTAAATGTTTCCTAAAAAAAATTATTTCTATTCTATATTAATCATAGTTTGTTTGTGTAAACTTTTTTACTGGTTTGCTGTATTTCCAAACCCTGATGAAGCTTATTATTGGTTATGGGGTAGATTTCCTGATTATTCTTATCATGATCATCCAGCTTTACAAGCTTTAACTCAAAATATATTTACAAATATTTTTGGTGCTTCTTTATTTTCTTTGAGGTTACCTGTATTTATATGCTGTGTAATAATTACCTATGTATTTGTTCTACTTTTTAAAAAGTTACAGTTTAAGAATTATAGTTTATACTTACTCTTATTCTTTTCAAGTCCTCTTTTTTACTTGTTTACCTCTTTTGCTTGGAACGATTATGTTTTACTTACCAATTGTTTAGTTTCTGGTTATTTTTTCCTTAATTTTTTACATGATGTATGGTTAGATAAAAAAGGAAAATCGAAAGATATTTTTTTAGGTAGTTTATTTTTTGGATTAGCAATTATATCTAAATACAATGCAATATTTTTAGGTTTAGGTATTCTTTCTTTATTAATTTCTACTAAAAAATTCCATTCAATATTTAAAGATTTTAGATTATATATTAGTTTGTTACTAATCTTTTTAGTGAGTTCTCCTATATTACTTTGGAACAGTAAAAATAAGTTTGGCTCTTTTCAATTTAACTTACAACAAAGAACCATTGATCCTTTTTTAAATTATGAGTTTTTTAAAGGGAATTATGCTGGTTTTATATTTGGTAGCTTAATCATGTTATCACCTTTTATTTGGTGGGGAATTGTTTCTTTTTTCAGGGATAAAAACCTTAGTGATAAATCAACTTTTACAGTAGTCTATTACAAATTTGCTAAACATATATTTTTAGTTTCCTCTATTACCTTTTTGTTTTTATCTATATTTTCAAATGTTTTATACTATTGGAATATTGTTGGTTTATTGTTTATAACTCCAATAGGTATTCACTATATAGTACAAAAGAAAAAAGCCATGGGTGCTTTAGTTTTTTCAACTATTGTTATTATTGGAATAACAGTTCATTTTGGAATTGTTCCTTTAACTAGTGTTTTTGGTGGACAAGATCAAGATAGTACTTACCATTATGGTTGGAATACTGTAAAAAATACGATTTCAAAACATCAAGAAAACTTACAAGATCCTATACTAGCCTCTTCTTATAGAAATGCTTCTTTATTGGCTTTTGCTCTTGATAATTCTAAGGTGTATTCTTATTCTTCAAGATTTGATCAATTTGATTATTGGACTAAAAATTTAAACCATACAACAAATACTACTTCTTTAATATTAACTGATGATAGAAGTCCGTTAAACAAAGAATTACAAAAATTATTTTCTGAAATTCAACTTCTTGATACTATTAAAATTAATAAGTATAATTATCCTATAAAAGAGTATTACCTCTACAAAGGTATTTTTAAATAGTATCTTTGTATTTATATGGAACATCGTCATTTTATTATTCACAAACCTTATGGTTTTTTATCTCAATTTATTACCAATCAAAAAAGAAATAAAAACAAATTATTAAGCGAATTAGCTTTTGATTTTCCAGATAATACTATGGCTATTGGACGTTTAGATGCAAAGTCTGAAGGACTATTATTATTAACAACTGATGGAAAAATAAGCTATCATATTACTAGTAATAAAGTTGAAAAAGAATATTACGTACAGGTTAATGGTATTATTTCAAAAGAAGCTATAAAAGAATTAGAATCTGGTGTTGAAATTGGTTTTGATGGTAAAAAATACACTACTAATCCTTGTAAAGTTGCTATAATTGATCCTCCTAATTTTCCTGAGAGAACAAGAAAAATAAGAGATGACAGACATGGACCAACCAGTTGGTTATCTGTTACTTTACGTGAAGGAAAATTTAGGCAGGTTAGAAAAATGACTGCAGCTGTAGGATTCCCAACATTACGATTAGTTCGTATTAGAATAGGTGCTATATTTTTAAAAGATTTGAAACCTGGTGAAGTAATTGAAGTAACTAAGTTAATAACTTAGTTATTCACCTCTCTTACCATTTTCACATGAGGTAATCCATCTTCTAAATACTCTTTACCTGTAGCTACAAAGCCATGAGCTCCATAGAACTTAAGTAAATAGGTCTGCGCAGAAATAGTTATTATCTTATTTTTATAATATTCATTAATAGCTTTTATAGAAGCTTTTATAATATCATGTCCAAAACCATATTTACGCTCAGGTAAAGCCACTACTACTCTTCCTATACTAGGTGTTTCAAAATAATCTCCACCATCAAATACACGTGTATATGCAACTACTTTACCTTCTTTTACACCTATTATATGAAGTGCTTTTTGATCTTTTCCATCAATATCTTGATATACACAATCTTGTTCTACAACAAAAACTTCAGAACGTAACTGAAGTATATCATACAGTTCTGAAGTTGTTAGTTCATTAAATGTTTTTACTATAATATTCATTAACAGTTACAAGCTATTTTATTTACTCTATTGGCATGTCGTCCTCCTTCAAACTCAGTATCTAAAAATACCTTAACAAACCCTAAAGCCTGTTGCAAAGAAACAAAACGTGCAGGAATAGTTAAAATGTTAGCATCATTATGCTGACGTGTTAGCGCTACCAATTCATTATTCCAACATAAAGCAGCTCTAACACCTTGATGTTTATTGGCTGTCATCTGTGCTCCATTTCCACTTCCACATAGAATTATCCCTATTTCAGCCTGACCTGTTTCTACTGCTTCAGCTGTTGGATGAATAGCATCTGGATAATCCATACTATCATTTGTATTTGTTCCAAAGTTTAAAACTTTATGCCCTAATTCTTCCAAAAATTTGATAATTTCAAACTTATATTCGGTACCAGCATGATCGTTACCAATCGCAATTGTCATAATTTGTTGATTTTAATTTAGTTGTGAAGTACAAAAATACCATTATTAACGGTTATCAACAGTAATTAACAATGCTTTTTTTAGAACACTTAATAAAGTACTCATTTTAAAGCTATTAATCAATATTACCAAATTGTTAAGAAGTAATAGTATGTTTGGAAAAAAATATTTGACTTTTTGTGTTTTTTTTACAATACAAGACTACAAGTGAATTATGCAACTTTTTTTTTGAGTTTTTAATGAACATTTATCAACATAAAATTTACAATTTATTTACAGTGAAAATAAAATAAACAATTCAAAAAAAGAGGTGAATAGCTGTTTATAACTTTTGTTAATAACCTTCTTTTTTCATTGATTTAAAAGCTCTTATTACTATAATAACTTGTTTATTTATTTTAATAAGTAAGAAAAACAAATATTAATTAAACTATTTACTCTACATATTCACACGCTATAATAACAATAATATCTTTTTTTAAATTTTAAAATTCTTTTTTATAATTATATAATGTGTTAATAACTGATTGTTGTTTTTAAAATTGAATTTCAAGAATACTTTAAATGTTTGTTTACTTATAATAGGTTGAAGTTAACTTTAGATAAACTTCCTTAGAATAAATACAGGAACTGTTTATAGTGTAATAAGTTTAATTTTGAATTACTTGGTTGTATATGATACTTTTTTATAATGATTATAAAAGATATAGCATCTTATTTATGTGAAATTTGATAGTAAGTTATGGGTAAAGAGGATATCTTTTACAGTTTTATATAAAGGTACTTTACTTATTAAACTCCTTTTTTTAATAAATAAACGCTGTCTTTAGCTTTAACTGTTAAATTCTTTGTAGGTTTATCTAGGGTCTTATTAATGCTTATAACGGCTATGAAAATACCCGTTATAAAAATGAATAAAAAAAGCGCTATTATTTTCTTTAAATGTTTCATTATACTGCCCTTATATACTAAAGACGAGTTATTTTAAGAAACGTTACAGTTTTCTTAAGTTTTTTTTAACGTTTTTAGATAAGCTTAAATAATAAATTGAATTCCATTACTTATAATAGAAACTTCTACACTACCGCTACCTATTAATTCACCATCGGCTTGAATGTATGTAGTTGTATTAAAGTCAGTTGGTGTTACTAGTAACTTCTTAGTGTTAAGTGTAGTTACTTTTTTATGCTGAGTTATTAATCCGTTATATAGCTTTTGTAAATTCTTTATTAAATCTATTAAATTCAAATTTTTAGCTATTGTTATATCAAATAAACCATTAGTACTATCTTTATAATCAGTAAGTTGCATTCCACCTGCTGAATATTTACAAATACCAAACAGTACCATTAAACATTTAGTTTGTTGTTTTTTATTGTTAATAACTATAGATAATGGAGAATTCCTGTAAAAAAGAAGTCCAAAAATTCCACTTAATAAATAGGCTATACTTCCTAGTTTTTTTAATTTTTTTAGTTTGTTAACAACGTAACCATCATAACCAATACCAGCAACATTTACAAAGTAACAAGAAGTATTAGTAAGTTGTAAAAAGCCTACATCTTGTTGTATAATTGTTCCTTTTTTAATTAAGTTCACAGCTTCTGCTATTTTAGTACTTATATTGTAAGTTTTTACCCAATCATTACCAGTACCAATAGGTATTACAGCTACAGTTATATCAGAATGATGAACATAATTTTGACTCATTATACCGTTTACAATATGATGTAAAGTACCATCACCACCTACGGATATAAAATGTTTATAACCTTTTTCTATAGCTTTTTGAACTAATTCGTTTTCTTCTTTATAATAATTCGTTTTCTTACTTAAATAGTTTATATTATTAGCTTTAAGCTCTTTTTTTATAGTTTCCCATTTCTTATTAAAATTACCATTTCCTGCATTAGGATTAACTATTAAAAACCATGTTTTTTCCATATAAAAAATAAAAAAATAGAGTAGAAAAATACAAAAATGTATTGATAACAGTTATTTAATAGCTTGAGCAACAAATTTATTTGTACTTTGGTACAAAATTTTATAAGAAGTAAGATTAATGACTAGAAAGAAAAAAATCTACAAAAAAAAGGGCAAAGTAATAAAAGATTTAACCCGAAACATTTTCAAAATACTTAATAAAGACAGTAATAAACATTATAACTATAAGCAGATTGCTAGTAAGTTAGGTATTGTTGATACAGATGGTAAAACTCAAATTTTACAAAAATTAGTTGAATTAACAGCTACTAAAAAGATTATTGAAGTTGAAAAAGGAAAGTATAAAATTAATGAAGACAGAAAATATCATATAGGTACATTAGATGTAACTTCTAATGGAAATGCCTATTTTATTTGTGATGATTTTGAAGAAGATATTTTTGTTCCTTCCGTAAATTTAGGTAAAGGATTACATGATGATGTTGTACGTGCATATATTTACAAAAAGAAAAGAAGTAACAAAGTTGAAGCGGATGTAGTTGAAATTGTAGAACGTGTTAAACGTGAATTTGTTGGTGTTTTACAACTGAATAAAAATTACGGTTTTGTATTGCCAGATAGTAATAAAATGTATGCAGATATTTTTATTCCTCAAAGTAAACTTAAAGATGCAAAACATGGTCAAAAAGTATTAGCTAAAATTACAGATTGGCCCGAAAACTCTAAAAATCCATTTGGAAAAATAGAACAAGTTTTAGGAAATCCTGGTGAACATGATACTGAAATTCATTCTATTTTATTAGAATATGGTTTACCTTATGAATTTCCTAAAGAAATAGAAGAAGAAGCTAGCCAATTGCCTATTGAAATAACAAAGGAAGAAATAGCTAAAAGAAGAGATATGCGTGAAGATTTAACCTTTACCATTGATCCAAAAGATGCTAAAGATTTTGATGATGCATTGTCCTTTACAGTACTTGAAAATGGAAATTATGAAGTTGGAATTCATATTGCAGATGTATCTCATTATGTACAACCTAAAACAAAATTGAATGATGAAGCTTATGACAGGGCTACTTCTGTTTATTTAGTTGATAGAGTGGTTCCTATGCTTCCTGAAATGCTATCTAACGGGGTTTGTTCATTAAGACCTAATGAAGAAAAGCTAACGTTTTCAGCTGTTTTTGAAATAAATGAAAAAGCTCAAATTGTAGACCAATGGTTTGGAAGAACCGTTACGTATTCTGATAAAAGGTTTGCTTATGAAGAAGCTCAAGTACTCATAGAAACAAAAAATAATGTAATACCTGCTCATATTTCTTTGACAGGAGAAGAATACATTGTTGATAAAGCTATAGTAGATGCTACATTAAAGTTAGATGAGTTAGCTAAGAAACTACGTAAAAAACGTATGAAGGAAGGCGCTATTTCATTTGATAAAGTGGAAGTAAAGTTCAATTTAGATGAAAAAGCAAATCCTATTGGTGTATATTTTAAAGAAGCTAAAGATGCAAATAAACTTATAGAGGAGTTTATGTTATTAGCTAACAGAAAAGTAGCTGAATTTATAGGTTTTTCTAAAGGAAAAGCTACTAACAAAACTTTTGTATATAGAGTACATGATGAACCAGATATTGAAAAATTAGCTTCATTACAAAATATTGTTAGTAAGTTTGGTTATAAAATTAATACAGAAACAAGAGAAAAAACTTCTGAAAGTTTAAATAAATTATTGAGTGATGTTCATGGTAAAGGAGAAGCTAATATGGTTGAAACTTTAGCTATCCGATCAATGAGTAAGGCTGAATATACTACACAGAATATTGGGCATTACGGTCTAGCTTTTAATTATTATTCA
The DNA here is from genome assembly GCF_964036645.1 of Tenacibaculum sp. 190524A02b. Lineage (NCBI taxonomy): Bacteria > Pseudomonadati > Bacteroidota > Flavobacteriia > Flavobacteriales > Flavobacteriaceae > Tenacibaculum > Tenacibaculum vairaonense. Next base: position 3,575,783 of record NZ_OZ038525.1, read on the forward strand.
CATTTTACATCACCTATACGTCGATACCCTGATGTAATGACACATAGACTATTACAACATTATCTTGATGGAGAAAACTCACCAAAAGCTGAAGTTTATGAAGAACGATGTAAACATTCATCTAAAATGGAAGAATTAGCATCTAAAGCAGAGAGAGATTCTATTAAGTATATGCAAGTAAAGTATATGCAAGATCATAAAGATCAAGAGTTTGATGGTGTAGTTTCTGGAGTAACTGAATGGGGAATCTATGTTGAAATTGTCTCTAATAAATGTGAAGGAATGGTTCGTATTAAAGATATAAAAGATGATTTTTACATTTTTGATGAAAAACAATATGCCATTGTGGGGCAATCTACTCAAAATATGATTCAGTTAGGAGATGAAGTAGTTGTTAAAGTAAAGCATACAGATTTAGAACGAAAGCATCTCGATTTTGAGTTAATTACACATTAATACTTTCTATTGTAACAATAAATCTTCATATTTGTCTTTATAGTATTGGTATAGTTATTGACTATTTTATACAGTTAGTAGTTTATAATACTACTGTTAATCAATAACATAAAATGAAACATAATGAAAAATTTAGTTTTTTTTAGTTTATTTTTTATCGCTTTATCAACATTTTCTCAAGAGGAAATAACCAAAAAGTTAGGTGGTTTTACAACATTAAAAGTTTATAATGGTATTGATGTTGAACTTATTAAGTCAAATGAAAATAAAGCCATTGTAAAAGGAGAAAAGTCAGGTAAAGTAAAATTTAAATCTGTTAATGATACACTTAAAATTGTGTTAGCTTTCCCTGAAACAACAGCAGACGGTAAAGCAAAAATAACCTTGTATTATACAGAAGACATAGCTATAATAGATGCTAATGAAGGTGCTATTATAACTAGTAAAAAAATCAGCCAGCAGAAAGTTGAAATAAAGGCTCAAGAAGGAGCTTTTATAAATATGGTTGTGGCTATTAAACATTTAAAAGTAAAAAGTACATCTGGCTCAGTAATCAAGTTATCAGGTAAAGCTAAAAATCAAACAGTAAACGTTGATTTAGGAGCTAATTATCACGGTTATAATTTAACTGTTGAAAACTTAAATACTGTGAGAGCAGGTTCTGGTGCAAAAGCAGAGGTGCAATCTGGTGAAATATTGGACGCTAAAGTATCTTTTGGTGGTTCTATATTTTATAAAGGTAAACCTGAAGTGTTAAAAGATAAAAAAGTAATTGGCGGAGTTATAGAACACAGAAGTTAATTTTGTATCTTTGCGGTCATAAATTTAGTATAAAATGAATTTACTTACTTTTTATTTAGGAATAATTGGACCATGGCAAATAGCTATTATAGTAGCTTTAGTTTTATTAATGTTTGGAGGTAAAAAAATTCCTGAGTTAATGAAAGGTTTAGGAACTGGTATTAAAGAATTTAAAGATGCTACAAAAAAGGAAGAAGGAGAAGAAAGTACTGAAAGTAAATAGAAAATATTTATAATATATAATAAAGCCGAATCATAATAGATTCGGCTTTTATGTTTTATATAATTACTGCAGTTCCAGAAGCAGTTACCATTAACATACCACCATTTGGACCTACAGTTTCATAATCTAAATCAATACCAATTATAGCATTAGCACCTGATTGTTTAGCTCTTTCTTCAAGTTCACTCATAGCACTATTTTTAGCTTCTCTAAGTACTTTTTCATAAGATCCGGATCTACCTCCTACTATATCTCTAATTCCTGCAAAAAAGTCCTTAATAAAGTTAGCTCCAATAATTGTTTCTCCAGTTACAATTCCTAAGTATTCTTTTACTGGTTTTCCTTCAATATTATTTGTTGTAGTAAGTATCATATATTAATTATTCTTCGTTATTTTTCTTTTTATTTTTTGCGTTTTTCATTGCCTCTCCTATTTGATTACTTGCAGTAAAACTAGCTACCATATTATTTAGCATATCACTACCAGCTTGTGGAGAATTAGGTAATAAAATTAAATTACTATTAGTATCTGCACCAATAGCTTGTAAAGTATCATAATGTTGGGTAACAACAATTAAAGCAGATGCTTCCTGGCTATTAATACCTACTTTATTTAATACTTCTACAGATTCTTCTAAACCTCTAGCAATTTCTCTACGTTGATCAGCAATACCTTGTCCTTGTAAACGCTTACTTTCTGCTTCTGCTTTTGCTTTCTCTACAATTAAAATTCTTTGTGCATCTCCTTCGTACTGTGCAGCTACTTTTTCACGTTCAGCAGCATTAATTCTATTCATAGCTTCCTTAACTTGAGCATCTGGATCAATATCTGTAACTAATGTTTTTATAATATCATACCCATATTCCATCATGGCATCATTTAATTCAGATTTTACAGCTATAGCAATATCATCTTTCTTTACAAATACGTCATCTAAGCGCATTTTAGGTACTTCTGCCCTAACTACATCAAAAACATATGAAGTTATCTGATCATGGGGATAATCTAGTTTATAAAATGCCTCATATACCTTATCTCGTATCACTTTATATTGAACAGAAACTTTTAATTTAACAAATACATCATCTAGCGTTTTAGTCTCTACAATTACATCTAATTGTTGAATTTTCAAACTTAGTTTACCAGCAATTCTATCTACCAAAGGAATTTTAAAATGTAAACCAGAATGTCTTATACTTTGAAATTTACCAAATCGTTCTATAACTGCTGCTGTTTGTTGTTTAACAATAAAAAATGCAGAGATTACTATAATTACCGACAAAAAGATAATTGGAGCATATAATACCATAATTTAAGATTTTAAGATTGATTGAATTTTTTTAATAAATATACCATTTATTAACTATATGACGTAATTTTTAATTTTTGTTACACTATCACTTATATTTGCTTAAAATCAAACAAATGGAATTAATAAAAATACACGCAACCGAAATTTTAGTTTTATTATTTTTAATAGTAACTTTTTTACAATCAGGTGTTGATAAAGTAACAGATTGGAATGGTAATTTATCTTTTATAAAAGAACATTTTAAAAATTCTCCATTAAAAAATATGGTTCCTTTATTATTGGCTATAATTTTAGTTTTAGAATTAATTGCTGGAGCTTTTATGTTTGTAGGTATATTTAATTTAATAACTACTGGAACAAAAGAATTAGCTTTACTTGGTGTACAACTTTCTGCATTAACATTAATTTTTTTATTAATAGGTCAGCGCTTGGCAAAAGATTATGCTGGAGCAATGACACTAGCAGTTTACTTTATAATTACCATTTTTGGTATGTTTTTGTTAAATAATTAAAAAATATAGTATATTTTATTTTAATAATTTTTTCTTATTAAAAAACCTCTTTAAATCTTAGTTTTAAAGAGGTTTAATTTTTTGGTAAGGTGTTTATATGTTTTTTGATTTAAAATAGATTAAAATATATTTAAAATTAATTTTTACTATTTTTAAGTAAATAAATCAATGATGAGTAGTTATTTTCTTTTTTAGCTTTTAAATTTGATATAAAACCAATTTGAAAAGCTTTCAAAGGGTTCATTTTTCCAGTTTTGTATTTTTCGCTTAATAGAGATACATAATAAGAATCAAATTTCATTGGCAGTGTTTTAACCACATCCATATTTATTTCATTAAAAATTTTTTTTATACTATTTGTAGAGAAATGCCATAAATGTCTTGGAACATCAAAAGCAGCCCAATGTTTTCCATAATATTTAGCATCATAACTCTTGTAATTTGGAACAGCAATGATTAAAGTTCCGTTTTTATTAAGATGGTTTTTGAAAACTTTTATTTGTTCTTCAAGGTTTGGAATATGTTCTAATACGTGCCAAAGTGTTATAACATCAAATTTTTTATTTTTAATATTTTCTATATTTTCATGAAGAGTAATTCCTTTTTTATTAGCTAAATTTCGAGCTTGAAATGAAGGTTCAATTCCAGTAGCCTTCCATCCTGACAGTTTACATACATTTAAAAAATCACCTGTACCAGCTCCTATGTCTAAAATACTTTTATCAGTTGTTAATTGGTTGTTTATTAATTTTAGTTTTTTATTTAAAGCATATTTTTTAATTATTTGATACGTTTTATTGAATAAACCTTTGTTGCTATCTGTATGTGATATATAAGATTCACTTATATAATATTTATCTAAATTATCAGGAGCAGGAGAAGTAATTAGTAAATCATATTCTTTATTGTATATTATATCAAAAGTTTCATTTGATACTGTATAATCTTTACTTACAAGATAATTTTCTGATTGAATTTTTACTTTTTTTTGATCGAACAAATTAGTAGAATTAAATGATGTTCCATGTGGAACGTTAACTAGCTTTTATGATTTTATACAAAAATATGAAATAGTTCCATGTGGAACATATTATATTATTATGAATTTTTTGAGTTAATAAAGACCTGTATTTTATTTAAGATATAAATAATGTATTTAGTTTTTATAAAGTTTTATAAATTGATTTATAAGAGTAAGATTTTTGTGTATGAATATTCAATTGTTTTTTAGTAGTGTTTAGCTTTTTAAATAATAAGTTTTTTTAGGTATTCTTTTTATAAAAAAAATACCTGTTTAAAAGTTAAATTAGGAATGTAGAGTTTATACTCCTGCTCTATTGTATCTGGTTTGTGTATTAATTATCTCGCTATATAAACTAATAAAATAGAAATATCACTTGGAGATACACCACTTATTCTTCTAGCTTGTGAAATAGATGTAGGTTGTATCTTAGATAGTTTTTCTCTTGCTTCATAGGATAATGATTTAACTTTGGTGTAATAAAAATTAGAAGGAATTGGGACGTTTTCTAATCTGTTTAATTTATCAGCATTGTTTTTTCTTTTTCTATATAATCAGAATATTTTAAATGAATTTCTACTTGTTTAATGATTTCATGATCTATATTGTTCTCTATAATATATTGCTCTAATTTTTTTAATTTTTCTTAAATCATTAAATGATAATTGAGGTCTTGCAGCAATTTTGTAAAGCTTCATAAATTGGTTTGTAGGAGTTAAATTTCTACTACTAAGTGATTGTGCTGATTTCTTCTTTAATTCCGTTTAAATTTCCTATAGAACTAATTACTAAAGCTGTTTTGTTTTTCTTTTTAGTAATACAATTGATTTTTTATTTTTAAGTAAAAATGTAGTTTTGAATTATGTTGTTTTTTAAAGAAGTTCTCTTATATGGTGTTAATATTTGTTTTAAACTTAAATGAGTAGTTCTAGGTTACACTTCTATTCTATTGTAAATGTTTTTATGTGTTGAGTACTTAAATATAATTTGTAAATATTAATCTAATAAAAAAAGGATGTTCCACATGGAACGTCCTTTTTAAAATAATTTTATTTCTAATAATTATCTACCCATGTAAACTAATAAAACAGAAATATCACTTGGAGATACACCACTTATTCTACTAGTTTGTGAAATAGATGTAGATTGTATTTTAAATATTTTTTCTATTGCTTCATAGGATAATGATTTGACTTTGGTGTAATCAAAACTGGAAGGAATTGGGACGTTTTCTAACCTATTTAATTTATCAGCTTTGTTTTTTCTTTTTCTATATAACCAGAATATTTTAAATGAATTTCTAATTGTTCAATGATTTATATTGTTCTCTATAATATATTGCTCTAATTTTTAAATCTTCCTTAAATAATTAAATGATAATTGAGGTCTTGTAGTAATTTTATAAAGCTTCATAAATTGATTTGTAGGAGTTAAATTTCTACTACTAAGTGATTGGGTTGATTTCTTTTTTAATTCCGTTTAAATCTCCTATAGAACTAATTACTAAAGCTGTTTTTTTTTCTTTTTAGTAATACAATTGATTTTTTATTTTTAAGTAAAATGTAGTTTTGAATTATATTGTTTTTTAAAGAAGTTCTCTTATATGGTGTTAATATTTTTTTTGAACTTAAATCAGTAGTTCTAGGTTGCACTTCTACCTTATTGTACGTGTTTTAATGTGTTGAGTACTTAAATAAATTATAATTTGTAAATATTAATCTAATAAAAAAAGGACGTTCCACATGGAACGTCCTTTTTAAAATAATAATAATTTCTAATAATTATCACCCCATATAAACTAATAAAACAGAAATACCACTAGGAGATACACCACTTATTCTACTAGCTTGTGAAATAGAAGTAGGTTATATCTTAGATAGTTTTTCTCTCGCCTCATAGGATAATGATTTAATTTTGGTGTAATCAAAACAGGAAGGAATTGGGACGTTTCCTAATCTGTTTAATTTATCAGCATTGTTTTTTCTTTTTCTATATAATCAGAATATTTTAAATGAATTTCTACTTGTTCAATGATTTCATGATCTATATTGTTCTCTATAATATATTGCTCTAATTTTTCAATCTTTCTTAAATTATTAAATGATAATTGAGGTCTTGCAGTAATTTTATAAAGCTTCATAAATTGGTTTGTAGGAGTTAAATTTCTACTACTAAGTGATTGGGTTGGTTTCTTCTTTAGTTACGCTTAAATCTTTTATAAAACTAATTACTAAAGCTGTTTTGTTTTTCTTTTTACTAATACAATTGATTTTTTATTTCTAAGTAAAATGTAGTTTTGAATTATATTGTTTTTTAAAGAAGTTCTCTTATATGGTGTTAATATTTTTTTGAACTTAAATAAGTAGTTCTAGGTTACAATTCTACTCTATTGTACGTATTTTTATGTGTTGAGTACTTAAATAAAATATAATTTGTAAATATTAATCTGATAAAAAAAGGACGTTCCACATGGAACGTCCTTTTTAATATAATTTTATTTCTAATAATTATCTACCCATGTAAACTAATAAAACAGAAATATCACTAGGGGATACACCACTTATTCTACTAGCTTGTGAAATAGATGTAGGTTGTATCTTAGATAGTTTTTCTCTTGCTTCGTAGGATAATGATTTTACTTTGGTATAATCAAAACTAGAAGGTATAGGAACATTTTCTAATCTGTTTAATTTATCAGCATTGTTTTTTTCTTTCTCTATATAACCAGAATATTTTAAATGAATTTCTACTTGTTCAATGATTTCGTGATCTATATTGTTCTCTATAATATATTGCTCTAATTTTTCAATCTTTCTTAAATCATTAAATGATAATTGAGGTCTTGCAGCAATTTTATAAAGCTTCATTGATTGGTTTATGGGAGCTAAATTTTTACTATTAAGTATTGGGTTGATTTCTTCTTTAGTAACGCTTAAACCTTTTATGAAATCAATTACTAAAGCTGTTTTGTTTTTCTTTTCAGTAACACGATTCATTCTTTCTTTAGAAGCTAATCCTAAGTTATACGATTTTTCTGTTAAACGTAAGTCTGCATTATCTTGTCTTAATAAGGTTCTGTACTCAGCTCTTGACGTAAACATTCTATAAGGTTCTTCAGTACCTTTTGTAATTAAATCGTCAATTAAAACACCAATATAAGCTTCACTCCTTTTAAGAATAAATGGTTCTTTATTTTGAGTTTTTAAAGCTGCGTTTACACCAGCCATTAATCCTTGAGCAGCTGCTTCTTCATAACCAGTAGTTCCGTTAATTTGTCCAGCAAAGAATAAGTTTTCAATTAACTTAGTTTCTAAGTTATGTTTTAGCTGTGTTGGTGGAAAATAATCGTATTCAATAGCGTACCCATATCTAAAGAATTTTACATTTTCAAAACCAGGTATAGATCGTATAGCTTTGTCTTGTATATCTTCTGGGAGTGATGTAGAAAAACCATTAACATAGATTTCAACCGTATTCCATCCTTCTGGTTCAACAAAAACTTGATGCCTGTCTTTCTCAGCAAAACGATTTATTTTATCTTCTACTGATGGACAATACCTAGGTCCTGTAGATTTAATTCTACCGTTAAACATAGGTGATCTATCAAACCCTTCACGAAGTAAATCATGCACTTCAGGATTGGTGTAAGTTAAGTAACAAGAACGTTGTTTTTGTAAAGGTTTTGTTACTGATAAATAGGAGAATTTTTCTGGAGCATCATCACCAGGTTGTTCAGTCATTTTAGAATAATCTAAAGAACGGCCATCAACACGAGGAGGCGTTCCTGTTTTCATTCTTCCAGATTCAAAACCCTTTGCTACTAAATCTTCAGTAATACCTGTAGAAGCTCCTTCTCCTGCTCTACCACCACCAAAAGTTTTTTCACCAATATGAATTAAACCATTTAAAAATGTTCCAGCGGTTACTATTACACTTTTGGATTTTATATGTAAGCCTAGAGCAGTTTTTACTCCTGTGATGGTATTGTTATTGAAAATTAAACCATTCACTGAATCTTGATAAAAATCTAAATTTTCAGTTTGTTCAAGCATAGTTCTCCAGCATTCTGCAAACTGCATTCTGTCTGATTGCGCCCTAGGACTCCACATAGCAGGCCCTTTCGATTTATTTAGCATCTTAAACTGAATAGCTGTTTTATCAGTTACAATTCCGCTATAACCACCTAAAGCATCAATTTCTCTTACAATTTGCCCTTTGGCAATTCCACCCATAGCAGGATTACAACTCATTTGAGCTATATTTTGTAAGTTCATTGTAATTAACAATGTTTTTGCCCCCATATTGGCACTAGCAGCTGCTGCTTCACTTCCTGCGTGTCCTCCTCCTACTACAATTACGTCGTATGTTGTATTAAATAAACTCATTTTTATATTTCAGTTCCACGTGGAACTCGTTTTATTTTATATTTAAAATTTCTAAACATTCATTTTCTTTAGCACGCATAATTTCTTTCTCTTCATCAGTTTTATCTTTAAAACCTAAGTAATGTAAAATACCATGAATTATTACTCGGTGTAATTCATTCTCAAATGATACGTTGAATTCTTTAGCGTTTTCCTCTACACGTTCTGTAGAAATAAAAATATCTCCATTTACTTCTTTTCCCATGGTATAATCAAAACTGATAATATCTGTTAATGTATCATGTTGTAAAAACTCAACGTTTATTTTATGTAAGTAATCATCATCACAAAAAATGTAATTAACCTCACCTAACTCAAAACCTTCTTTTTCTATACATTTTTGAATCCAAGTGTTAGTTTTTTCTTCATCAAGTAACTTAAAGTTATTTTCGTAATTAAACTGTATCATTAATTTTTAATTGAATTAAAAGTATCTATGGTGTTTTTAGAAGGATTGAATAGTTGAATTTTGGTTAATTTAATCTTGCTTTTTAGTAGTTGTAAAGTATTTTTTAACCTTGTTTTTGTAATTTTCCTGCAAAGGTAATGATTGTCTATTTAATATTTCTGTTTGATTGTAAAACAACTTCTTAAACTCTAAGTTTTTTCTATTCGTACTATTGTACTCTTGTAAATTGGTGTTTGACTTCCTTTCTTTTTTCTTTCCTTGTTCAAAAGTAGCTTTATCCAATTTTAATAACTCATAATTTAATTGTTTCATTCGGTTTATAGTTTCTTGAGTAAAGCCATTCTCTAAAATTTTATTTTCAAGTTGCTCCATTTTTTCTATGGCCTTTTTAGCTTTACCATTACCATCTTTTCCTTTTTTAATAGCATTTTCTAATTGTTGGCGTAATTGTGATTGTTCTTTATAAATCTCATACAATTCACCATTCATACCTTCACCTTCTTTTTGTTCACCTTCTCCTTTTCCTTCTTTTTTACCTTTATCGCCTTTTTTCTCACCATCCTTCTCTCCTTTTCCATCTTTAGGTTTTCCTTTATTGTTCTTTTTCATGCCTTCTTTCATCTTTTCCATCAACTCATTTTGCTTTTGAATAATATCTGGTAAACTAAAAGATTCTCCCTTACCTTTTCCTTTTCCAGAACCTGGCTTAGGATTTTTCATAGCATCTAAAGTATCACTTAACATATTTGCAATGGTATTTGCTGATGTCATGACATATTGTTGATTTGAAACACCGTTTCTAAATCTATTATCTGCAAAGTTTTCTAAAGATTGATCTAAATTATAATGTGCATTTGCTAATTCATTTTGTACTTCAGTAGATATTTGAGGCACACGCATGGATAAAACAAACAAACTATCATCTATGTGTTCAAAATAAGTTTTTAATTGATGTTGTTTTCTAAGATTAGAACCAAAATTAGGATGTGCAGAAGAAGTGCTAGAAAAAGTATTCATTAAATCTTCCTGATTAAAAGAAAAAGTAACCAAGTTTTCTAGTATTTGTCGCAACCCTTCCATGTTTTCTTCTTGCATTTCCATACTCATCATATCCATAGATTGCTGCATTTTTTTACTCATTTCTTGCATTTTTTGAGCAGCTTTTTTCTGATTCTTTTTGGCATCAGAACTCTTGTTTTTCTCAAGGTTTTCCTTGGCTTTATCCAGTTCCTTTTGCGTATCTTTTTTCAATTCTTCCATAGATGGAATGTCCATAGGTTCTTTTAATTTTTCGTTATCCTTTTTTAATTCATCAATATCTTTTTTAATTTGATCAAATTCTTTGTTTAGTTTTTCTTGTTCCTTTTTTGCTTTCTCATTTTGCTCTTCTCCATCTTTGTTTGTATTTTCTTCTTGCTTTTTAGCTGCCTCTTCTTGTTTTTTTGCTAAATCATCTAATTTTTTAGAAATCTGATTCATTTTTTGCTCTACATAATAACGTTTCGTCATTTCAAGAATACGTTCTAAGCTTTTTTCTTGTTGTTTATTTTGTTCAGACAATTCTTTAGCCTTTTTAATAAGATCATCTTTTTTAAGCTTATCAGCTAATTTTTTTAATTCATCCAATAATTTTTGCTGTTTTTCTAGCTTCTTGAGCTCGTCCATTCGCTTTTTAAGCTGTTCTTTTTTCTCTTGTAAAGACTCGTTTTTTTCTTCTTTTTCTTCAAAGTTTTCTTCTAACTTCTCGGTTTGACGTTGCATCATTTTTTGATACTGTTCTTGTCTTTTTATTAAGTTTTTCAGGTTTTTTTGATCACTCCAACTAATATTTTTCTTGTTTTGAAGTTCAAACTGAATTTTTTCAAGCTCTTTTTTACTGTTTTGTTGTTTTTCTAAAGAGTTTTCAAGTTTATCAATAAAGTCTTTTTGTTCTTGTAACAGTTCTTCTTCTATTTGTTCAGAAGACTTTTGTTTGTAATAAAATTTACGACTTACAACTTTTTTAGCACCATTTACTCGGTCATTATCATACACTTGAAAATACAACTCATAATTGGTATTTTCCTTTAAATTCAACCCATTAGGAAACTGATATTCAAAGGTTTGAATAGGTGAATTTTTTATTTTAATTAACTGGTTTTCAGTTGTTTGGTTGTTATTTTCTTCATGGTAAACCAATTCTAATTTACTAAAACCATAGTCATCAGTAATTTGACCAACAAACTGTGCATTACCTCTTGAAATACTGTCTATATTTGATTGTACACTAATGGTTGGTAATTCATCTTTTACTACATTAATAGAAAATTGCAACTGTTCATAGTCTTTTAAATTTTTATTAGAAGTGGTAATTTGGTAATTAATATCCTCTAAAATTCGTTTTTTAAATGAATAATCCTCTTTTGAATTTTCATTAAAAAGCTCTCTTTTTTCATTAAAAACAAAAGCAACGGATTCTGTTTCAGAAGTTTTTAATTGCCAAGTAACAAATGTTCCTTGTGGAACATTCATGTTTCCAGTATTGGTTATGGTTTCATTCTTCTTTTTAGTGTAACTAGGATACTGTAATTTCAAGGAAATATTTTGAATAGAAGGTGTTTTTATTAGGTTGATTTTATATTCTTGAGATTCAACTTTATTTGCAGAAATAAAGAAATTAATAGGCGTTTGTACTTCATTAAATGTATAAGAAAACAATCCATTTCCGTTGTTTTGCATATAATATTGCTGATCATTAAAAGAAACTTTGGCTTCTTCAGGAATAAGTTCACCTTTAGCTTCCGCATATACAGTAATGGATTTTCCTTTAATAACGTTTAATTGATTATTGGTTAAAGAAAAATGGAAAGGAGCTGGTGGAGCATAAGCCGTTTTATAATCTAATACACGATTAAAACTTTGCCCTAATTTTGTGTTTAATCCAGATAATAAAGTTAGTAACCATATAAAAACAGGAATCAAACCATATTTAGCATACTTTAAATTAGATTTAAAATTAACAGCTTTAGCAAAGGGTACTGGTTGTAATTCTTTTGATTTTTGCGCTATACTAGCCAATAACAAGTCAGATTGCTCTGAATTCTGTTTTAGTTGTAAAACATTTAGCAGTTTATCTTTTACTTCCGGAAAATGATTACCAATAATTTTTGAAGCTTCTTCAGTAGAAATTCCTTTTTTTAAACCAATTAATTTAAAAATAGGGAAACATATAAATCGAATTAATAGTAAAAGCTCAATAGCTATAAATAACCAAAATAAAAAGGTTCTTGCTGTAGGCTTTAACCATAAAAAATATTCTATAAATAAAGTTACAAAAAGGTAAATAAGTCCTAATGAGAAGAATAAAATACTTCCCTTTATTAGTTCATTAGTATAGTATTTAGTACTAAATTGTTGTAACTTTTTTTCAATACTGTTAAAAACGTCCATAAAGTAATATCTTTAAGTAATAAACTACTGTTTTATATAGTTTTGTTTATGTTTAATTTTTCTATTGAATCTCTCTTTTTTACACACAAAACAACTGCAAGGTTTTCCATGTGATCTATAGGCATAGAGATTACCAAATTCTTTTTCATTTAAACCAATATTCTTTAGTCTTTTCTTGTATTTAAGCATTTTAATTCTAAATCGTTCTCTTTTATTCATTAGCAAAATAATGTTATAAGCAATTACTAACAGGTTCTTTAAAATATACAAAAGAAACCCTTAGAAAATGTTAATTAGTTATTAATAAAATTGTAAGCTATAAAGGTACTACTTTACAGAAAATAATATTCATAACTATTTTTTGTAAGAAAACAGTATAATAAGCAACTAAAAAAGCATATTTTTAATAGAGCAATTCTATAATTGTTCTTAATAAGCTTATCTAAATAATTGAAAAATAAAACGATGAAAAAACTTAAAACTCTAGTAGCTTTATTATTTGTTAGTTCAATGCTAGCACAAAGCCCATGGACAAAAAAGAAAAATGAAGCTTATTTGCAGCTTTCTTTTACTACAATTTCTAATTACGATGAACTTTTTGGTAATCCTGACTATGCAACGGAGCGTAAAATTACTGATAATACATTACAAGTATATGCAGAATATGGTATCACAGATAAAACCACTTTTTTTGGAAATATACCTTTAAAAATGGTAAAATCTGGTGATTTAGTTACACAATCACTATTACCATTTACAACTGCAAGTTCAGAAACATCTTTAGGAAATATTCAATTAGGAGTAAAACATAACTTTTATAATAAAAAATGGTTACTATCTGGACAGTTAGGAATAGAAGCTAATACAAGTAGTTATAAAAATGCTGCTGGTTTACGAACTGGGTATGATGCTTGGACCTTTACGCCTTTGTTTTTAGTAGGAAGAGGTTTTAATAACTGGTATATTCAAGCATTTACAGGCTTTGATGTTAGAACTAACGATTATAGCAGCAATTATAAATTAGGAGGAGAAGTTGGATATAAAGCTATTGACTGGCTATGGATAGCTGGATTTTTAGATGGTGTAGCTTCTTTAAAAAATGGAGATAGAGTGGATACTATTGCTAACAGATTAACGGGGTTATATGTAAATAACCAAAGTTATGCTGCTTTTGGATTAAAATTAATAGGAGAAATTAATAAGAGTTTTGGTGCTAATGTAGGTTTAGGTGGCGCTTTAGGCGGAAGAAATGTAGCTAAAAAGCCAGCGATTAGTTTTGGCCTTTATTATAAATTATAATAAAAACAATACCTAGGTGTTTTTCCTGATTTTACAGTTGGATTAACTGTTTTTATACCTAGGTAAAGTACTCTTTAAAATCAGGATTTGCATTAGCTCAAATGGTTTTAGTTAACTGAATTTTGAAACATCATTTAACTAAAACCATTTATTATGAAAAAACAACTTACCATTATAGCTTTATTTCTAAGTGCTATTACATTCGGTCAATTTTGTGACGATTTTAATGATCAAAACGTATCCAACTGGAATGGCGTATTAGCAGGAGCAAATACCGCAGATTCTCCAGGACCTTCAGGAGCTAGTAACGACTATTTTTTACATTCTTATGACGATCAAGGATATTCATATATTTATAATGATGTTGATTATAAAGGTGATTGGACAGAATATAATGGACAATGCCTTTGCTGGGACTTTAAAGTAATTAACGATGGAAATTTAGGGCAACCATTATCACCAAAATTAATTATTTATAGTGGCTCTTCAACAAGTCCAACAGCTGCCGCTTCTTTTACAGCTACGGTACAAACTACTGAAGGTGGCGGATGGGTACATGTTTGTGCACCTATTGAAGTATTAAATGCTGGTGATCCTTTTCCTCAAAATGCCAATGGATCTTGGTCAATGGCAGCTGGATCTACTGCCGCGGATTGGAATAATTTACTACAAAATATGACGGGAATTAGGTTTGTATTGGATTTAACCAGTTACCCAATTGAAGAATATGGATACGATAATATTTGTATTCAAGATTGTGATATTGTTGGAGAACCTACAGATGAAGGTGCTTATTGTTGTGAAGGAGATAATTTGGTGGAAAACGGAAATTTTGAATTTGGAAATACAGGTTTTAGTAGTGATTATGCTAATGATCCAGTATTGTACCCAGGAGCATATAATGTAGATAATGATTCGAGTCAGTTTGGAACACAAATTAAAGACCATTCCTATTGTGAAGACCCAAATAAATACGCAAATAACAGTCAGTTTTTATTAATAAATGGTAAAACTACCCAGCCAACAGGAACAACAAGTGTAGTTTGGGAACAAAATGTAAGTGTACAACCAGATAGAAACTATAAATTCTGTGCTAATTTTAAAAACTTACCACAATGTAGATTTGATATTTTACCAGAAGTTCAGCTAGAAATTAATGGCACATTATATCCTTGGCAAACCATAGATACTTCTTCAGATGCTTGTGATTGGCAAAATATTTCAGAATGTTTTTCAGCTACAGATGATCTAGTAAACATAAAAATTCACTTAAAAGAAGACGGATTAGGAGATGGAAATGATTTAGCTATTGATGATATTGCTGTACAAGAAAAGTTAGATCAAAATTTAAGTATAACAGTACAACACCAAGGAACCCCAAAACAAATAATAGGTTCAGTAAACACTATTGATACTGCTGATGATATTCTATTGGTAAATGAAGAGTGTAAAGAACAAAACCAAGGAATTCAATACTACTGGTTTGTGTTTGAGTTAAGTAGCTATCCATTCTCATCATTAGGTAGTAATATGGTTCCAGGTACGTTTGCGTGGTCAAGTAACCAAGGAGGATTTAGTCAGGCAACAGGTGCATTGTCTTCGGCATGGAGTTTAACCACTACCTTCCCAGATTATGTGTTTGATGATAATAAATTGTACTTAATTGGTATGTATGTTCCGTCTTGTTGTGAAAGTTGTTATGATGAAGGTTGGGCATATCAATTAACCTTAAACTCAACAGGAGCAAGGAATGCTAAAGCAGGCGGATTAAATGCAAAAATGAAAGAAGAAATAAAAGCCATGTTTAAAGCTTTTGATGGAAAAGGTACTTCTGTTGATGATAATCAAGAAGAAACCGAAGAAGAATCTTTAAAAGTATATCCAAATCCTAGTAAAGAAATACTAAATTTAAACAAAGAAGTAACTTCTTATACTATACAAAACATGAATGGTAAAACGTTGCTTAAAAGCCCTAAAAAAGCATCTTCTATTAAAATAATCAGTTTAAAAAGTGGTATGTATATTTTAAATACTACCAATAAAGAAGGCAAAGAGCACAAATGTAAGTTTATTAAAAACTAACAGTGTAGTAGATTGTGCTTTGATAACCCTCAAAATTTTGAGGGTTATTTTTTGCGTATAATTTTAAACTTTAATCGGGATAAGTATCTTTGCGCTTTAAAAACCGCTTATATAGATTTTAAAAGCATAAAAAATGACTGATAACGTAAGAGTACGCTTTGCTCCTAGTCCAACAGGCCCTTTACACATGGGAGGAGTAAGAACCGCTTTATTTAACTATTTATTTGCTAAGAAGCATAATGGAACTTTTGTATTACGTATTGAAGATACAGACCAAACACGTTATGTAGCAAATGCAGAACAGTATATAATTGATTCGTTAGAATGGTGTAATATTCCTTTTGATGAAGGACCTGGTAAAAACGAACAATTTGGCCCTTACCGTCAGTCAGAACGAAAAGAAATCTATAAAAAATATGCCGATGAATTACTTGCTAAAGGATGGGCGTATTATGCATTTGATACTTCGGAAGAATTAGATGCGCATAGAAAAGGACATGAAGCTGAAGGAAAAACATTTATTTATAATTGGCACAATAGAGAAAAAGGAAGATTGGTAAACTCCCTAGTACTTTCTGAAGAAGAAGTACAAGCTAAAATAGCGGCTGGAGAAAAATACGTAGTTCGTTTTAAAACACCACAAGATGAAACCTTGGTAATGCAAGATGAAATACGTGGAACCATTACTATTGATACCAATACGTTGGATGATAAAATATTATTTAAGTCGGACGGAATGCCAACCTATCATTTGGCAAATATTGTAGACGATCATTTAATGCAAATATCACATGTAATTCGTGGTGAAGAATGGTTACCTTCTCTCCCACTTCATGAATTATTATACAAAGCTTTTGATTGGCAAGCGCCAAAGTTTGCACACCTGCCGTTAATATTGAAACCAGTAGGTAAAGGAAAGTTAAGCAAGCGTGATGGTGATAAATTAGGATTTCCAGTATTCCCATTAGAATACACAAATGAAGAATCAGGAGATGTTTCACGTGGATACAAAGAAGATGGGTATTTTTCAGACGCTTTTATAAATATGCTAGCCTTTTTAGGTTGGAATCCAGGTACTGAGCAAGAAATATTCTCTTTAGAAGCATTAATTAATGCTTTTGATTTAAGTAGAGTAAGTAAATCGGGTGCTAAGTTTAGTCCAGATAAAACCAAATGGTTTAATCAACAATACTTACAACAAAAGTCGGATGCTGATTTAACAGCATTGTTTTTACCTATAGTTGAAGCTAAAGGAAAAACCAAAGAAACTACCTATGTAGAAAAAGTAGTTTCGTTAATAAAAGAGCGTGCCACTTTTGTAGAAGATTTTTGGGATTTAGCAGATTTTTTCTTTGTAAGTCCTACAGAGTACGATGCAAAAGCTGCTAAAAAACAATGGAAAGAAGGAACTCCAGCATTAATGCAAGAATTGATTACTATAGTAGAAGGCATTGAAGATTTTAGCTCTCAAAACACAGAAACTGTAGTAAAAGAATGGATTACGGCAAAAGAAGTAGGTTTTGGTAAAGTAATGCAACCACTTCGTTTAAGCTTAGTAGGTGCTTTAAAAGGCCCTCACCTATTTGATATTATAGAAATGATAGGAAAAGAAGCTACCGTAGAACGCATACAAAATGCAATAAATAACTTATAAAAACTAAAAAAGCGGCTCATGGCCGCTTTTTTTATGATTTCATTTTTAAACATCTAGAAGCAAACTCCAGATGATTTAGCTGCGTGATTACCACCTTCAAATAAATTGTTCCAATCTAGTTTAACAATTAATTTTAAAGTACCTTGAATGTGTGATCGCATACTTTCAAAACTTTCTAAAGAATGTTTATAGTATAATTGTGGATTAATACCAAAACGATCAGAAATCCAAAAAATACCACCTACACCTGCATTAAAGGTTGGGGTCATTTTACGTTCAGAATCTACCACACTACCACCAATAAATATATATGGACCAAAACGCTCTAAAATTGCGTCAAAATTATAGCGTAAAGAACCATCTATTGAAAAGTACTTAGCAGAATTACTAATAAAACCTACATCATCAATAGTATTGAAGGACATTGCGCCATCTAAAGCTAAACGCTCACCAATAGGCATTGTTAAATTAATAACAGGTACTTGAAATTGGTACTGATCACCAATATATGCGGCATCACCTTCATTAAATTTGGTAATACCAAATCCAACCCCAAATTGCCAGGATTCATTTAAGTTTTGTGAAATTACTGACGCTGTTAAAAAACAACAAACAGCTGCTAATAAAAAATTTGATTTCATAAGGGAGATTTATAAGAATAACTAAATGTAAGCAAATTTAGTATATTTTTACACTAAATTCACTTTTTTTATAGCATTCGTAAAATCTTCTAAATCATTGTCATTCAGTATTAAATGCACAGCTTCATCACAAACTTTCTCTACATTATCAGTAGGAAATTGTAAGGCAACTGCTATTTTTCGCATAATACCTACCTCTTCTTTATCTACCTGTGCATCTGCAAAAATCATTTTAGTTAATCTATACAAACGTTCAATACGCTCGTCATAACTCACAGGCGGATTTACTGGAAATTTTTCTGGATTCTTTAAAATTTCAGCATATTCTGTTTCGCTAATATTTAATTTTTTGGCAGCCTTATTTAATAGCTTTTCTTCCCCTTCAGTAATTATAGTATCAACTTTAGCAATTTTTACAATACTTGCAAAGTGTCCTATTTCTTGTTTATGTTTTCCACTAGAATATAAATCGGATATAGACATAATTTTTAATTTGTTTTTAGTTAATATAAAAAGTAAATAATCTCCAGTTGTTAGAAGCTTGTTTACAAAAAAAGTCACAACACTAAAGTTACTAAATAAAAGAATAAAATGTTTCACGTGATTTTCTTTACAATTAAAAAAAGGTTGAACTATCATATAATTTTTATAAGAAAAATAACGATTAGTTTTATTTATGTTTTATGTGGTAGTAATAAGAATTAATAATAAAATAGGCTTTTTTAAACGCTGTTTTAAGCCGATTTAAAAAAAAGAGAAGTAAATAGATTATCAGTGTTTACAAGAATGTTTAAAAAGGGGGTTTAAATAAGTTTCTATAAAAAGCAAGTAAAAAGAGTGATTTTTTACAAAGGTGAATTAATTTTACTGTTTAAAGAATGAATAATTAGTATTTTTAACAAGCATAAAAAGATGTAAAAAATTGAAAGAAAAGTTTATGTTTAATCCTTTTTCAGGAGTTTTAAAAGAAGATATTGATAAAATAATTGTTCCATGTTTTAACGTAGAAGAAGTTTTTGAACAAATTGAAAATTCAACATCATTAGCTATAGAATTTATAGGAAGGCAAGGCAGAGGGAAAACTACACATTTAAAATATTTACAAAATCAAATTCCACATTATCCTATTTTCTTATTAGATGGAAATGATGATTTTTCAGAAATAATTCAGCATAAATCTGAGGTTGTTTTTGTAGATAGTATTCATCATTTATCTCTTACTAAAAGAATAAAGCTTTTTAAAAGGAAGAGAGTTGTTATCTATACAACACATTGGAATAGAAAATTTGAATGTTTGATAGCTAAGAAAAAAAGACATTGTATTTTGTTTAAAGGGATAGACAGTGACAAACTTAAAGAACTATTAAATAAAAGATTACAATTAGCTGCTGCAACAGATTTAGATAAAAAAGACTTATTTACTATAGATGCCACTGATAAATTAATTAAAACCTATAGTGATAATTATAGAGGAATAATAAATCATTTATACGAAAAATTTCAATGAAAAAAGCAATATTAGAAACCAGAATTCATATTGATAACTCAAAAATAAATGAAGTTACAGAAGGTATTTTACAGATAAAAGCTACTGAAAATTTACAAATAGATAGAATAGAAGCTGTTATTTATTTTGAGGTTAGAGGTAAATTGGCAAGTACAAAAGAAGAAATAGATAGCTTTACTATATGTACTCATAAAATGTTAGAAAAAGAAGTAGTAGAAGAAATCCCAATTTCTTTTGAATTATCAGGTGATAATCTACCTACTTATAAAGGAACAAATGCTATTTTTTCTTATAAAATAGAAGTGAATATTGAGGTAAATGAAGCGGATATAGACAAAATTGAAAGATCCTTTTTTTCAAAAGTAAAATCTTTAGTTACTGCTGATAACTCTTTTAAAAAAGGAGTATATTTTAGTGTAAAAGATGAAAAAAGTGAGTATAAAGTAGTAGAAACTAAAGTGAATTTTAGTTTACAATTCAATGTTGTAATCAGTTTTTTAACAACTTTATTTGTAGGTGTAATTTATGCTTATTTTATACCTGAATTTGAAGAAATGTTTATATTCTTGGGTGTTATAATAATTGTTACATCCGTATTTATAGTAGCAAAAATAGTAAAACAATCTTTAGGTGTAGTAACCATGGAAACCTTAAATGATGAAGATGTTTTTTTATGTAAAATACATAAACCTAGAAATTTTAATGTTACTCAAAAAAAGCTTTATTATCATATTATTGAAAAAGTTGTAGACAGTAGAGGAACAACATCAAGTACCTATACACAGATACTATATAGGTCACCTACTAAAGAAGTTAAAAATTTAAAACAAGTTCCAATAGTAAAGTTTAATTTTCCAGAAAGAGAAGGATTACATTCTATTGAATATGGAGATGTATCTATATTATGGAGAATGTATATAGAAGGAAAAGCACCATTTGGAATTACATTAAAATATAAAGCGGACTTTACAGTGGAGAAAAAAAGGTAAGAGGATTAAATCTTTCGGTTATATCTCCCAGTAATTAAATAAACCTTGAATTTGATATGTTAAAATCAAATTCAAGGTTGTTTTTTTATAACAAAATGATGCCCGAGTGTCGGAAATCGCATTGTTTTCTTGCAGAACGTTCAGCGAGTGTCGGGGAACGTTTTGTTGTTACAACAGAGTCGTCCCCGAAGCTCGCTGACGGCTCTGTTTTTTTGCAGAAGCTTCCGCGACACTCGCGGAAGCCTCTTTTCTGTCAACAAAACCACTAGCGACCTTCGGAGATGGTTTTGTTATTATTTTAGAACGTAAGAAAAATTAATTAAATTAGTAGCTATTTTTACTAGCTTAAATGTATTTAAAATGAATTTAAAATGAATTTAAAAGATGAATTAAATGCTGAGGAAGGTTCTTTTTTACTTTAACTAAGATCAGATTTTAATTGGAACCACCACTCGTTTATAAACCTTTTAAATGAATTGAATACAGAATGTATTAGAATAAAAGAAACTAAAACAGTATCGAGAGAAACAGCTTCTGGTGTATGGTATATTTCTTACTTTATCAAGAGTTTGTCAAGTCATCAAAATTTTCCAAAAAAACAATCGAAAGTATATTATGAAAAGGCTTACGAATTGATAAATGATTTAGCTTTTTATTATTTTATGGGAGTTTCACCATATCAATCAGAACAAGAAATCAATTCTAAAATTTTAGAACTAAATAATTTGTATGTAGGTAGTTGTTTGTAGTTTTATTATCAAAATTAAACTAAAAAGGCATAGTATAATTACCATTAAAGTAGTAAGAAAAAACAATACCCTTATATTTGCGTAAAATAGTGTACTGTTGAGTAAGCAAACCATTGTAAACCATTACCAACAATCTGAAAAGGTAACACAGATTGTTGCACAGTTACAGCAAGATGCACACCACTTTCAAATAACGAATTTGGTCGGGTCTTCGTTGTCTTTTGTTATTTCAGAAACCTTTAAACAAGCCAATAAACCCTATTTGTTAATTTGTAACGATAAGGAAGAAGCAGCTTATTATTTGAACGATTTAGAACAATTGTTAGGAGAGAAAAATGTATTATTTTATCCCGGTTCGTATCGACGTCCGTATCAAATAGAAGAAACAGACAATGCAAATGTATTGTTACGATCGGAAGTATTGAATCGTATCAATTCCCGTAAAAAGCCAGCCATTATTGTTACCTATCCTACTGCCCTATTTGAAAAGGTAGTGACTAAAAAAGAGCTGGAAAAAAATACGCTTAAAGTAGCTGTTGGCGAGCAAGTATCATTAGATTTTGTAAACGAAGTATTGTTTGAATACAACTTTAACCGCGTAGATTTTGTAACAGAACCAGGAGAATTTTCGGTACGTGGAGGAATTATAGATGTATTTTCATTTTCTAATGACGAACCGTATCGTATTGAATTTTTTGGTGATGAGGTAGATAGCATTAGAACTTTTGATGTAGAAACTCAACTTTCTAAAGAAAAGCTTACCAAAGTGAGTATAATGCCTAATGTAGAAAATAAAGCATTGCAAGAAACTCGCGAAAGCTTTTTAAAATACATTGCCTCAAAAACGGTAGTCTTTACAAGAAATACAGAGGTAATTGCAGCGCAATTAGATAAGTTTTACGTAAAAGCAGAAACTGCTTTTAGTGAACTTTCTAAAGAAGTAAATCATGCAGCACCCACTACCCTATTCTGTAACGGAACTGAAATAATCAAGCAGTTACAAGATTTTATGGTGGCACATATAAGCTTCCGTTCTGAGTTGAAAAAAGAAAACCCAGCAATGGATGTATTATTTCACGTGAAACCACAACCCTCGTTTAATAAACAATTCAACTTACTGATAGATAATTTAAACGAGAACCATAACAATGGGTTTACTAATTATATTTTTTGTTCAAATGACAAACAAGCACAACGATTCAAAGATATTTTTGACGATGCTGAAAAAGAAGTCCATTATGAAACCTTAGTATTTCCAATATACCAAGGATTTATTGATGAAGATGCGAAAATTGTTTGTTATACAGATCACCAAATATTTGAACGTTATCATAAATTCCGACTAAAAAACGGATATGCTAAAAAGCAATCCATCACTTTACAAGAGCTTACTAAATTGGAGGTTGGCGATTATGTGACGCATATAGATCATGGAGTTGGTAAGTTTGGAGGACTCCAAAAAATTGATGTAGAAGGGAAAAAGCAAGAAGCTATAAAGCTAATATATGGAGACAGAGATATTCTCTATGTAAGCATTCACTCCTTACACAAAATCTCTAAGTTCAATGGACGTGATGGAAAGCCACCAAAGATATATAAACTAGGCTCTGGAGCTTGGAAAAAAGTAAAACAAAAAACAAAGAAAAGAGTTAAAGAAATTGCCTTTAACCTTATTAAACTTTATGCTAAAAGAAAATTAGAAAAAGGATTTGCTTTTGGACCAGACACACACATGCAACATGAGCTGGAGGCAAGTTTTTTATATGAAGATACGCCAGATCAATATACATCCACACAAGATGTGAAAGCTGATATGGAAAAAGAACAACCTATGGACAGATTGGTTTGTGGAGATGTTGGTTTTGGTAAAACAGAAGTTGCAGTTCGTGCTGCATTTAAAGCAGTAGATAACGGAAAACAAGTAGCAGTATTAGTACCAACTACCATATTAGCATTTCAGCACTTTAAAACGTTCTCTAATCGCTTAAAAGACTTTCCAGTTACCATTGATTATTTAAATCGTTTTAGAACCGCAAAACAAAGAAAAGGCGTGTTAGAAGGTGTTGCAGATGGTAGCGTAGATATTGTGATTGGAACACATCAATTAACCAATAAGAGTGTACAGTTTAAAGATTTAGGATTGCTAATTATTGATGAAGAACAAAAATTTGGAGTATCGGCAAAAGATAAGTTAAAAACCATTAAGGAAAACGTAGATACCTTAACACTTACCGCAACGCCAATACCTCGTACCTTACAGTTTAGTTTAATGGCTGCGCGTGACTTATCGGTTATAAAAACGCCGCCACCAAACCGTCACCCAATTGAAACCAATGTCATTCGTTTTACTGAAGACACCATTCGTGATGCTATTTCGTATGAAATTTCACGTGGAGGACAAGTGTTTTTTATCCATAATCGCATAGAAAATATTAAAGAAGTTGCAGGAATGTTGCAACGTTTAGTGCCTGATGCTAAAATAGGTATTGGACACGGACAAATGGAAGGAAAAAAGTTAGAAGAGTTAATGTTAGCCTTTATGAACAATGAGTTTGATGTATTGGTATCTACCACAATTATTGAAAGTGGATTGGATGTACCAAACGCCAATACCATTTTTATAAACAATGCCAATAACTTTGGATTGTCAGACTTACATCAAATGCGTGGACGTGTTGGGCGTTCTAATAAGAAAGCCTTTTGTTATTTTATCACACCACCTTACCATCATATGACCGAAGATGCTAGAAAACGAATTCAAGCATTGGAATTATTTTCTGATTTAGGAAGCGGATTGAATATTGCCATGAAAGATTTAGAAATTCGTGGTGCTGGAGATTTATTAGGAGGAGAACAAAGTGGATTTATCAATGATATAGGTTTTGATGCCTATCAGAAAATTCTACAAGAAACTATTGAAGAATTAAAAGAAAACGAGTTTAAGGAATTATATAATACCGAAGAAAATGGACCAAAAGAGTTTGTAAAAGAAGTACAAATTGATACCGATTTTGAAATACTTTTCCCAGATGATTATGTAAACTCTGTAAGTGAACGTTTGGTACTGTATAACAAACTATCCGATGTAAATTCTGAAGAAGAATTAAAGGTATTTGAAGGTGAAATTATAGACCGTTTTGGAGAATACCCAACGCAAGTAGCTGATTTATTAGATAGTGTCCGAATTAAATGGTTAGCAAAATCATTAGGATTGGAAAAAGTAGTACTGAAACAAAAGAGAATGATTGGATATTTTGTTTCAGATCAGCAAAGTGATTTTTATCAAACGCAGGCTTTTACAAGGATGTTACAATATGTACAGAAACATTCTAAAAGCTGTGTAATGAAGGAAAAAGAAACTAAAAACGGGTTACGCTTATTAATCACTTTTATAAAAATAGATACCGTAAACAAAGCATTAAAAACATTAGAAGCAGTGTAATGATATACTAGTTGTTTTTAGAAATAAAAAGGTTCATTTTTATGGAAGTAATAAATAAATTTCCTAGTAAAGAGTGTAAGAAAATTATAAAAAAACATGTAATCTTAATTATAATATTAGTTATTATTATAAGCTTTATTTCAATAAAACTCTTAATGTCTATGCTAATAGTCATGATGGTCTTAATGTTTCCTTCATTTTGGTTGTTTTTTACATATTATATAGAGAATAAAGACACGCAGTTTATTTATAATTCTAAAAAAATTAGAATAACACATAAAAAAATCACAAAAGAATATTTAATTTCTGATATAGTTAAGTCAAATTATAACCTAGCCTTATCAAGGAAACCATCATCAATGAGTGAAGATTTTTTAATCTATGATTTTGGTTATTGGGAAGTACAGTTTACAAATGGGGATAGATATTTTTTGACAAATTTGATTCACAACATTCATAAGTTCAGAAAAGGAAGAAATACCAAAAAAATTTACAGAATTTTTCCTTATATAAAAAAGAAGAATGAATTAGAAGACCAGATTTTAAAACAAAAAAGAGACTTAAATAAAAAGGAAGGTTTTATATCTAAGTTTAAAGAGAAAACAGATATTGAATTACTTTATATAATAAATAATGCAGAAATGTATCAAGAAGCAGCTGTTACTGCTGCAAAATCAATTCTAAATAATAGAATAGAATCTTAATAAGAATAAGTACTTTTGCTCCTGAATGAAAATACATACTACCCTACAAATAGGAGAATTTCATACAAAGTATTGCGAAGATTTTTTAGTAGTTGAGAACATAGCAACCAACCAAAAACTAATAGCGGTAATGGATGGATGTACCATGGGAAAAGAATCTGTTTTTGCAGCCATGTTGTATGGAAAGATTTTAAGAAATATTGCTAAAAAAACATTTTATAAAGACTTTGTAACCAAAGAAACCACAGATTTAAAATCTAAGCTAAAAGATATTATTCAAGAGTTAATAGTAGCAATTAATGCAACTAAAAAACAATTAGATTTAGATACATATGAGTTACTTTCTACGCTAATTATAAGTGTAGTAGATACAAAAGAAACTAATGCTGAAATTTTGGTAGTAGGTGATGGTTTGGTATGTGTAGATGAGGTATTTTATGAATTTGAACAAGAAGATAAACCAGACTATTTAGGATATCACTTACATGAAGATTTTGAATTATGGTACCAAAAACAAGAACAAAAAATATCCATCACTTCTTTTAAAGACTTTTCTATTTGTACAGATGGAATTTTCTCTTTTAAAAATTTGAAAGAGAAAAATGAACAAAAAAAAGAAACTAAAATAATTCAGTTTTTATTGGTGGATAAGAAGTTTATAAATGAAGAAAACTGTTTAGATAGAAAAATTCTTTATTTAAAACAACAATGGAATCACATGCCTACAGATGATCTTGCTATTGTGAGATTTACTAAATAAAAGCTATAAAAAATTGACAGTAAAAGGATACTATTTTAACAAATAATAAGATCAGTTAGAAAACCTTTATAGAGAATATAATAATTAGAAGCATTTTAAGTTGTTGTAGCGTAAAGTAAGTTACTTCTGGATATAGTTGAATCCTTTAGTGGCATTAATAAAATTATTAATCTATAAAGCAATTATTACTCTTTGTTTTAAAAAACAAACCCCTTAAATTCATAACTGATGAAAAAAACAATTATTTATGCAATTGTCAATCTTCTTTTTTTAGTAAAAGTAACCGCACAAGACCCTTTAATTTCTGGAACTGTAAAACAAGGTGCTACGCCAGTGGCAAATGCAACTATTAACCTAATTATGCCATGGACAGACAGTGCGCATCCTTATGTTAATCTAACAGCAACTACCAATGCACAAGGAGAATATAGTTTTTCTAATGCAGATTTAGATGGTTATAAAACTATCAACTCCTTAAAATTAAATTCAGGTAACAATGGTGGAGTAACCTACTACCCTACTGATATTGCTAACATACCAATGCCAACATCGCCTAAAACTTTTGATTTTAATTCTCAAGAAGTAAAGCCAGCCATTACTATTAATAATCCAAATAATGCGTTGACTTCTATTGATTATGGAACTGCTTTAGCTTTAAATGCAACCGTAAAATTATCTTTTGATAATGGATCAGATAATATATCATCGGTAGTTTTTAAAGTAAATGGAACTACGGTTACAACTTCAAATGCAGGAAACGATGTTTATACAGGCTCATGGTCTCCTACAGATGCAGATTATGGTGTAGAACATACTTTTTCTGTAGTTGCAGAAGCATCTAACGGAAGTACATTAACTAAAGATTTTAAATTTACACTAGGATGTAATGGTTCTGGATGCCCTAATTTAAAACCATCTATTGTATGGAATAAGCCAGCAAGTACTACATTAAATCAAAATGACGGATTTAAAAACATTCCTATTGAAGTAACTGTTACTGATATTGATGGAACTATAGCCTCTGCTCAAATAACAATCAATGGAAATAGTAATAACATGACTGCTACAGGTGGAAATAAATACACGTATAATTTTACACCAACAAATCACCAAGAATACCCAGTAACCATAACGGCTACTGATAATGAAGGAGCAAGTACTACCTACACTACTAAACTGAATATTATTAATTCAGTATTTACACCATTACCAAGTGGAAATATCATTTTAGGATATGCGCATTCTTGGGAAAATGCAGGAGCACCATTCTTATACTTTAGAGATATGGCAGATAAAAATTACAATGTAGTAATGTATTCATTTATAGAAACGGAAGGTCAAAATGGGCATACACCTAAATTAACTATTAATAGTGCTAGATATCAAAGTAACGGTGCTTTTGATAAGCAGTTATTAAAAGATGATATTCAGTTTTTAAGAGATAAAGGAATTCCTGTAATTGCTTCTATTGGAGGTCAAAACGGACATGTTGAACTAGGAACTACAGCGCATAAAGACGAATTTGTTGCAGGACTTAAAGCAATTATAGATGAATACGGTTTTGATGGTTTAGATTTAGATTTTGAAGGTGGTTCTATGGATTTTGGAGCTGGAGCTCTTAAAGATTTCTCATATGAAAATTTAGCACCGTTCCCAAAATTAAAGAATGTAGTAGATGCTTTTAAAGAAATAAAACAACATTATGGTGAGCACTTTATACTTACTTGTGCTCCAGAAACTTTTTATGTACAAGTTGGATACGCTACTTACAATAACAGAGGTGGATCTTTTTTACCAGTTATTCATAATTTAAGAGAAGAATTAGATTTAGTAATGGTACAATTGTACAATACAGGATCAATAAATGCTTTAGATGATATAGCCTATGCACAAGCAACACCAGATTTTATTGTTGCTATGACAGATATGTTGTTAACTGGTTTTAAAGTAGCTTCAACAGGATTTAATTTTCCAGCATTACCAGCTACCAAAGTAATGGTTGGTTTGCCATCATGTCCTTCTGCTGCTCCAGCAGGTGGTTATCTTCGTCCTTCAGAAACTATAAAAGCATTAAATTACTTACGCTTTGGAACTGAGTATGATGGAAGAAAATATACATTAAGAGGAAACCCTCATGCTAATATTAGAGGAATGATGACCTGGTCTGTAAATTGGGATGCAGCGGCATCATGTGCATCTTCTTATGAGTATTCAACAGCATATAGCAACTATTTTAATGATAATGGTACCTTAAGTTCTGAAGAGGTTTCATTATTACAAGAATTCAATATCTACCCTAACCCAACGCAAGGCGTATTGAATTTTAGTGGGAACAAAACGATTGATAAATTACAAATTTTTGATAGCAAAGGTGCTGAAGTATTTTCTCAAAAAGGAATTTTAAATAAACAATTAGATGTTAATTTCTTACAATCAGGTGTTTACTTTTTAAATATTGAAAGCAATAAAAAACGTGCCTATAAAAAGATTATAAAGAAATAAAATGGATATTTGTTACTTGATATTCTGATATTAAAAATCAGGTAGTAACAAATATTTATATACAATGCAGAACGACTATATTAAAAATTTAGCAGGTTTATTAATAGCTACATTTTTTATCAGTACCTCAGGGGTTTTAGGAAGATATATTGCCATGCCATCAGAGGTTATTATATGGTTTCGTTCTGCATTTGCTATGATATTCCTCTATATTTTTTGTAAATACAAGAAAATAGACCTCAAAATAAAATCACCAAAACATTATTTACCTTTTATTATCAGTGGTGTATTTATGGCGGCACATTGGGTAACTTATTTTTATGCCTTAAAATTATCTAATGTAGCCATAGGGATGTTAGCATTGTACACTTTTCCAGTAATGCTAGCTTTTTTAGAACCTATATTCTTAAAAGTAAAGTTTAATCCAATGCATATTGTATTGGGAATTTTAGTTTTAATAGGACTTTATATTTTATCACCAGAATTTAATCTTGAAAGCTCAAGTATGCAAGGCATACTTTTTGGTTTATTATCGGCAATATGTTACTCTATACGAATTTTGATTTTAAAGCAATATGTAACTCAATATAATGGGGTAATGTTAATGTTATATCAAACCTTAATTATTTCTGTTTGTTTGTTACCAGTTTTGTTTTTTATGGATACTTCTGGATTTCAAAGTCAATTCCCTTATTTACTATTATTAGCTTTTTTAACTACAGTAATCGGGCATAGTTTAATGGTACATTCATTACAATTTTTTTCAGTTGCTACAGCAAGTATTATTAGCAGTGTACAACCTATTTTTGGAATTATTTTAGCATTCTTTTTCTTACGAGAAATTCCAACTTTAAATACTTTTTTAGGAGGAAGTTTAATTTTAGCTACAGTAGTAATTGAAAGTATTAGGAATAAGAAAAAATAAACTTTATGAATAAATGTAAGTAGTTTAAAAAACCTACGTCAAAGAGTTTAACTTTAAACTACTAAACATGCTAAAATCTAAATCAACTATCTATGGGATAGCTATGTCTTTATGCTTCCCTTTATTTACAAAAGCACAAACTTTAGTCAACGGATTCTATCCACAGAAAAATAAACTTACAATAGCAACTAGTTATGCCTATAAAACTTCTGACCGATTTTATAGAGGTACTACTTTAACAGAAGGAAATCCAGCAAATCTAGGAGAAATATCTTCTTCAATTTTTAGTGTCTATGCTGATTATGGTATTAACGATTGGTTATCTGCTGTAGTATCGCTTCCTTATATTTCATTGAAGAGTGAAGAAGGTACTGTTGATCCAGTTCATAAAAAAAGTGAAGTAAGTGGTCTTCAAGACTTATCGCTTTTTATGAAAGCCAGAGTATTAAATAAAAACTTTGATGAAGGCTCAAAATTAAGTATAGGAACAGCGGCAGGGATTAGTTTTCCTATGAGTAATTATGAAGGAAACGGAATTTTATCAATAGGAAATAAGGCAACTACTTTTGATGGTGTAGTTGTAATGCAATATACTATGCCTTTTAATCTTTTCTTTGAAGGGCAAACTGGATATAGTATCAGAAGTAATTCAGACTTTAAAATACCGAATGCATTGTTGTATAGCTTGAAATTAGGATATTATAATGAATGGATTTATGCACACGCTAAGTTAGGTGGACAAGATTCTACTTCAGGGTATGATATTGGTTCGGCTGAATTTGGTGCAAATGGAGGTCCAGTTGCTTTATCTCAAACACAAGTTGATTATACTACATTACATTTTGATGTATATGTACCCGTTTATAAACAAAGTTTTGGGGTTTCTGCAGGATACGGTTTTGCGATTGATGGAAGAAATTTTAGTAAAGAAAAAGCCTTTTCTATAGGTTTAGTTTATAAAAATTAAACACACTATTAACGTAACAAAAGGCAAAGAGGTTTCATTTAATTTGAAACCTCTTTTTATTGGTACTAGGAGTATAATATTCTGAGATAGCTTACTAAGTAATTCTCATGTTTTCATAATTTCGTTTTACAAACTCTAGTGCAGCCTCTAAAACTTCTCCCATATTGGTGCTTTTTTTAAATACAATATCTTTCGTAAAATCGAAAATTTGTTGTTTTAATAAGTTTATATTCTCTTCAGTTGAAATAACATCGTTCTTCATACATGAAATAAGTTCTCTTACTCTATTTTCTGAACTAAGAATGCGCTTAGCTACAATAGAACGCTCTTCAATCTTATATTGATTAATAGAGGTTTCTTGTAGTTTTTCTCCTACTAAGGTAACCATAGGTAGGTTTTCTTTAAAAAACTGCGGATAATACACTTTAAACTTCCCCTCGTAGCATTGTTGATCAAAGTCAATAGCTCTAATTTTAAAAACAACATGATCAAAATCGTGAGTAGGTACAATAACATAGTTATAAGAACGCATATCCCCTAACAAACGAATCATGCAACGCTCATTAAATTTTACAAACTCCTTGGCTATTTGTGCTTTCTCAGATTCAGTACATTTAGGTAAAAAATCTTTAATAAAATCATCACCAGGAATACCAGCAATATGTTCTTCAATTAAAGTATCCTTATACACCATAAAGTTGAGGTTATATGGTGATAGAATGTGTTCTAATTCTAAACCATAAATACGTGAAGCATCCGTTTTTTTTACGTAAAAATAGGTGTAATTATCGTTTAAAATATTTCTAACCTTAACTCTAAAAGGTTTTGAATTTCCAAAAGTACAGTAGTCAATAGCATCAATATTCAAATAAGGAATGGTTTCTTCGTTTCCATTTGAATGTAAAATGGTATATACTTTCTTTAAACTTAAATCGATTTCTTGTCGTTCAAATTCAGAGTAATAAGTTCTTACCCATAAGGTATCTTCATCGTCTTTATCATACACTACTATTGAGCCTTGAAAACGAAGTAAATCATCATAAAAAATAGGAATTTTACTATTTCTACTATGCTCTACTAAGTAGTCATTTAGTTGTTTAGTTACTGGAAAAGCAGGTTTTTTCTGCGACATTAATTTTTCAAAAGACGGCATATATTGGGGCTTTTATTGGCACCGCCAAAGGGTATAATGCCCTAAGGCTTGTTTCGAAATTAAACTTAGTGTCCTAATCAGACGATTCGAGAACCTGTCCCGAAGTAGTTTACTCAAAAATAAAAATTTATTACACAAAAAATAGATTATGGAATAGTATTTGCAAGTTTTTGCCTCAAATGAAATTACTATGAACAAACTATTCAAAATTACAATTCCAAAACCTTGTCATGAAGATTGGAATACCATGACGCCAAACGAAAAAGGAAGATTTTGTAATTCTTGCGCTAAAACTGTAGTTGATTTTACTCAAAAATCACCCAAAGAAATTCAGGATTATTTAATTGAAAATAAAAACCAACGAGTTTGTGGACATTTTAAAAGAAAACAATTAGATAGTATTGTTATTCAAATTCCAGAAAGTACATTTTATCATCAATTAAGTTTTCAAAAACTATTTGTATTGTCGTTACTACTAATTATGGGCACTACCCTATTTAGTTGTAAAACAGATACAGGTAAGAATCAAAAAATAGAAAAGGTTGAAATAGTAGATAGTGTATTTACAGAAAAAATTATGGATTCTCTAACATATTTTAATTCAAAAGATTCATTAAAAGGTTATACTACATTTTGCCCTTCAAGAGAAGATAAGGATGAAAAAGTTGAATTAGAAGGAGAAGTAGATTTTAAATCAACTATTAAAGAATCTGAGATGATTGATGGAATAGTTGAACTAGGAAAAATAAAATTAGAAAAGAATGTACCTTATAATTTTTATGGAGTAGATGAGGTTATAAGGTTTAAACGAGACAAAAATTTAAAAGAAAAAGAAGCTAAGAAAGTTTTTGAAAAAAGGATAAAAGAATTTATAAAGGAAAATTTTGATGTTAATCTGACTAAAAACCTTGGGCTTAGTAGTGGAAAGTATAGAATATTTGCTCAATTAATTATTTCTGAAACTGGTACTATTACAGAAATAAGAGTGAGAGCACCGCATCTAAAACTAAAAAAACATTCTGAAGAAATTATAGGGAAACTACCACAATTTATACCTGCTAAAAAAGAAGGTGAAAATGTATGTGTAAAATATACGCTACCTATTACAATTAAGGTAGATTAATAATATAGAAGAATCATTTTATTAGGGGAAAAAGCAATCTTTTGTTGAGGTATTCAACGTATGAAGATTGCTTTTGTTTTTTGAGTAAATGAAATTAGAAATAGTATTATATCTCAAACATTTTTCCTGGTAATGGTTTTATAGCATTTTTTAATTCCATTTGAATTAAAATAGAAGACAATTGGAAAATAGGGATATCACATTCAATAGCAATTACATCTAACAACTGTTTACCATTTGTTTTTAAATAGTCATAGATCTTTTGCTCATTAGTATCTAAATCAACAAATAAGGCAGTTTGTTTTTGAACTGTGTTTTTTGAAACATCCCAATTAAGCATTTCAATAATATCAGTAGCGTTACTTAATAAATGTGCTTTATTATTTTTAATTAGATTATTGCAGCCAATACTAAACTTATCAGTATTTCTACCCGCTAAAGCAAAAACATCTCTGTTATAAGAATTAGCAATATCAGCCGTAACTAATGAACCACCTTTTTTAGCAGATTCAATCACAATGGTAGCTTGAGATAATCCAGCAACAATTCTATTTCTTTTTAAAAAATTCTCTCGCATAGGTTGTTCATCATGCCAAAACTCGGTTAAAAAACCACCATTATCCATTACGTTATGCATGTATTTTTTATGTGTTTTCGGGTAAATTTCATCCAATCCATGAGCCAATACAGCTATAGTTTGTAAGTTGTTATCTATAGCAGCTTTATGAGCACAAATATCAACACCATACGCAAATCCACTAACAATAATGGGATTATAATTAGCTAAATCTTTTATTAATTCATTACAAAAATCTCTTCCATAAGAAGTAATATTTCTTGTACCAACAATAGAAATGATTTTTTGATTGGTAAAGTCAATACTACCATCTCTAAAAATTAAGATAGGAGCATCAACACATTGCTGTAAGTTTTTAGGGTAGTTAGTACTTAAAAAATAATGATATTTACAGTTAGTTTCTTCAATATAACGTAGCTCCTCCTCTGCTCTATTTAAAACTTTAGTGTCAAATAAATGCTGAATACTATAACTACCTATGCCAGGAATTTTGGCTAATGAGTTTAAGGATTCTTTGTAGATTTGTTCAGGACTTCCTGTAGCAGAAATAAGTTTTTTAGCAAGTATGGAACCTATGTGTTTTGTAGCTTGTAGCCTAAGAACGGCTAATAATTCTTCTTTTTTCATAGTGCAAAATATTGACTACCAATATACAAAAAATGTGTTAATAACTATTGGAGTAAAAAAGAGGTAACAACTTTTAAAATTAGTAATTTTGTAATATGACAATAGCCGACTACATAAACGATTTATTATATAGATACGATTGCGTAATTGTGCCTGAATTTGGTGGATTTGTAACCAATAAAGTTGGTACTACGATAAATGAAGATACAAATACATTTTATCCTCCTAAAAAGCAAATTACTTTTAATGCGTATTTACAACATAATGATGGTTTATTAGCTAATTACATTGCTTCAACAGAAGGAGTATCTTTTGAGGAAGCTACTAAAAAGATAGTAAATGAAGTTTCTAACTGGAAAAAACAATTAGAAACGAATGTTATTACTATTGCCAGTATAGGTTCATTAGTTAAAAATGAAGAAAATCAATTGGTTTTTGAACCTAATAAAGAATCTAACTTCCTTGCTGAATCTTTTGGATTGACTGATACTCAAGCTTCAACTATAGAACGTGAGGAAAAGATAAAACAATTGCCTGTTGAAGAGGAAACCGCTACAAAGAAGGTAATCCCTATGTATGTTAAAGGTGCTGCTGCAGCGGCCGTAGTTATGGGAATTACTTATGGTATTTGGAACGGAATGCAAAACCAGCAACAACAAGAGGTATTAGCAAGTCAAGAAAAGTCATTAGAAAAGAAAATTCAGTCAGCTACTTTTGTTATTGACAATCCATTACCTACCATTAATTTAAAAGTAACAAAAGAAGAAGGTAAAAATTTTCACATAATAGCAGGTGCTTTTCAAGAAGTTGACAATGCTCATAAAAAAGTGGAAGAATTAAAATTACAAGGATTTGAGCCTAAAATTATTGGGAAAAACTCTTGGGGACTTACACAAGTAGCTTATAAAAGTTATGCTACCAAACAAGAAGCTCGTAAGGAGTTACTTCATATTAAAGAAACAGTATCGGAAGATGC
Organism: Tenacibaculum sp. 190524A02b; assembly: GCF_964036645.1. Taxonomy (NCBI): domain Bacteria; kingdom Pseudomonadati; phylum Bacteroidota; class Flavobacteriia; order Flavobacteriales; family Flavobacteriaceae; genus Tenacibaculum; species Tenacibaculum vairaonense. The sequence continues at coordinate 3,611,048 of NZ_OZ038525.1, forward strand.
TTGGTTATTAGAAAAGTAAAAAATTATAATATACATTAGTCATCCTAAAAATAGTTTGACAGATTTATAAAAGTTTATTTAAACCTTTGAAGTTAATTTCAAAGGTTTTTTGTTGTGGTTTAAATAATTTTTCGATTTTGTAATAATTGAATATCAATATAAAAGTTATAAAAAAGGCATACAATTCTGTATACCTTTTTGGTTATTTTATATTTAAAAAATACTATTTTTTCTCTTCTTTAGCAGCTTCAGCAGCAGCATGTTCTTTTACCATTTTAGCATCTTCAGCAGTAACTTTTTCATGATCTTTGATCATTTTATGATGCTCATCTAACATTTCTTGATGTTGTTTTTTAAGCTTTTCATGATCTTTTTTCATTTCCTCTAAGCTAATTGTACCGCTAGCATGCTTTTCTTCAAGCGCTTTATGTGCACTAATTAAACCTTTATGTTTTTCAACTAATAAAGTATGTGAATTTAAAATAGCAGCATGTTTCTTTTCATTAACTATATGAAGAGAATCATTAGCTATGTCTTTATGAGAAGATAATAAAGATGTATGGTCATCACTAATAGCTGAATGTTGTTTTTCCATTTCAGTATGAGTTTTCATCATAGTTTCATGTTCAGCTATAAGAGCTTTGTGTTCTGCGCTTTCAGCTGGATTTTTCTTACAAGAAATAGTTAAACTAATTAAGGCAATGGCCATTAAGTTTGGTATAATACGCATAATAAATAATGTTAAAAATGTGTTAAAACAAATATATAATAAAATCCATTTAAAACCTTAAATAGATAGAGGAATAACATAAACTTTATAAGAATATTTTATAGCTAACTATAAAAAGTAGAAATTACAATTTAATTTTAATTAATGTAAATAGGTTTAAAATATTTACAGAAGAAATACCTGTTTGTCTTTACTCTTTTAAAAAAAGAAATTCCGTATTCAATATAAAAAAAATCCTTTTTGAGATTGAAATGGTCTATTTTTTGATATATTTTTCTCAGAAAAAATAATATTTTCAATGTTTTTTGGTTAAAAACAGTTATATTGTTGTTGATATTTTTTTTATAGATTATATTTGCCTGCAAACAACGGCTATTTTTTTAAAAAAGTAAGGGAAATATAGGGTACTAACTCTTAAAAACTACCATTATGGAATACACTCAAGAAATGAAGGAATCCTTAAAATCAAGTAAGGATTTCTTAAAAGGTGTTTCTGATGATGAATTAATTGAACTGGCAGAGGAATTTATAGATTGTGAAATTGAAACTTGCGGTCTAATCCAAGAAAACTGGTTAAGTAGCTTTGGAGACTTCCATAGTTATATATACCAAAAATATAATAATAAACCAGATACTTTTAGTTCACTTCATGAACTCAATGTAAAGTTAATAAAAGTAAACAAAAAAATTAATCAAAAGAACTCTAAAAGAGTTCTTTTTTTATTTACAACAAAAACCAAATGAAAGAAGCAAAATTAGAATTTAAAAATTTTATTGTTTCAAATTTTGAATTTGAAAAGTTTCCAAAAAATACAGAGGAAGATATATTTTATATTATTCCTAACGCCGCTATTAGTAGGAAAAAAAAACAATTTCATATAAATATTATATTCGAAATGTTAGACATAGAAAACCATTTTCAATTAAGAATGGTTTGCACAGGTATTTTTGAATACAATACTGAAAACCAAGAAGAATTAACTAGTTATTTATCAATAAATGGTCCAGCAATCATATTTCCATATATTAGAAGTTTCATCTCTAACTTTACAGCTCTTTCGGGACTAGATACAGTTACTTTACCTACTTTAAATCTATCAGGTTTTAGAGACGATATAATAGAAAACTTGATTGAAATTGATGGAATAGAGAATGAATAAACCTGTATTAGAATACACATGCCAACATACATGTGCAAAAAGTCAAAAAGCATATTTATTAGAAAGAGCCCCTTTTTCTTCAAAAATAAAGAAAGGTAGAAATAATAAAAATAGAGTTCCTTTTTTAGGTGAAGGCTACTATTTTTGGGAAGAAAATATTCAAGCTGCTCACAGATGGGGTAGCATTCATTATAAAGGGAATTATAGTGTAATAGAATTCGAAAATTTATCTTTAAATCATAATTTTTTATTAGATTTTTTAGATAGAAGATCAAGTAGTTATTTTCGCGAACTTAAAAAAGAATATATACAAAAAAACAAAAAGGTTTTTGGTAGTTTTAAACTTGGACAGTGGATTGAGTTTTTTAAAAAACTTAACAAAGAAGGAAAAATAATATTTAGATACAAATATTTTAGAGCAGTAGAAAATGTTATGGGAGATATAAATGATTATGACAATGAAAAAGTAAACTTTTCTACGGATGGAAAATATTACACTTATTTATCTCCTTTAAACATTATTTGTTTTGTTGATAAGCATGATATCACTTGTAAAAATAAAAAGGTAATTTAAGATTAAACAAAAAGTAAGAAATCAATCATAAATTTGATTTCTTACTTAAAAAAATATAATTTACTTATGGTTTCTTTTGTATTTATGTGTAATTTTTAAACTTTTAAGTGTTTTTTACCCCAAAACTCTACATTTTATCAAAAAGTATAGCGCTATTGATTAAATCTCTTTTTGAACATAGGATAAATTTTACTCTGAGAAAAAACTTAAAATATGAAAATTTTACAATTATTGGTTTTATTGAATTTTTGATTATCAAGAAACGAGTTATTAATAAAAAGAGAAATTTGTTATATACCGATTCATTAGCTATTACAAGTAGGTTTTTATAGCATTACGTATCTTTGCTTCAAAATTAATACATGAGAGCAAAGACACCTAAAGAATCGTTAACTACCCTTACTGATTTAGTATTACCAGGAGAAACTAATTATTTAGACAATCTTTTTGGAGGAGAATTATTAGCACGTATGGACAGAGCATGTAGTATTGCAGCACGTCGCCATTCTAGAAGAATAGTAGTAACAGCTTCTGTAAACCATGTTGCGTTTACTAAATCCGTTCCTGTTGGTAGTGTAGTGACTATTGAAGCAAAAGTATCTAGAGCATTTACCTCTTCTATGGAAGTATATGTAGATGTTTGGATTGAAGACCGTCAATCTGGTGAGCGAACAAAAGTAAACGAAGGTATTTACACATTTGTAGCGGTAGATGAAACAGGAAAACCAGTGCCAATTCCACAAATAACACCAGAAACAGCTATAGAAAAACAACGTTATGAAGGTGCTTTACGTAGAAAGCAATTAAGCTTAGTTTTAGCGGGTAAAATGCAACCAAAGGATGCTACAGAGCTAAAAGCATTGTTTACGGCTTAAAGGTGTTTAAAACACTTTGTATTTGTCTTATTATAGAAAAGAAGTTAGTTTTTTATATAAATCAACTGCCTAGATGTATACATACAGGCAATTAAATTTCTTCTATATCGCCGTTTTCAGATAAAAGTATGGCAATAGACTTTGTTTTTTCAAATTGAGAAAAAACAATAATCATAATAACAGTTATGGGGACACTCAAAATCATACCAGTGATTCCCCATATTTTCCCCCAAACCGCTAAGGCAATAATGGTTACCAAAGGACTTAAGTTTAACGATTTTCCAAATAATTTTGGTTCAATTACATTACCAACAATTACTTGTACAACACCTACAGCAATTAGTACAATTAAAAATGGTGTGAGTTCACCAAATTGTAAAAGACTAAAAATAGCTGGAAAAACAGTAGCTATTAAAGAGCCAATAGTTGGAATATAATTTAGTAAGAAAATTAAAAAAGCCCAAAAGGGAGCGCTATCAACACCAACTAATAACAAAACAAGGTAGCTTAAAATACCCGTTAATAAGCTAACATAGGTTTTTAAACGTAAATAGTTAGAAATAGAAGTTTCTATTTTGGTTAGCATAACTTGTATATTATTATAGCTATTTTCTTTGTTTAAAAACATTTTGTGTAGCTTTTTCTTAAAACTAGTTTCTTCTAGGAAGATAAATAAAGCATAAATAACAATCATAAAAGTATCACCCAAAATACTACTAATACCATTGGCAATATCACCTAAAACAGAACCATAATTAAATTTACCTATAATTGATTTGATAGATTTAATAATGTCAACATGAAAATATGAGTCAATATTCTTAATAATAGAATCAATGTTAGTTTCATATTTTGAATATGATTCCGTTAAATCCGTAATACTGTTAGTAATGATTTCAGATACAAAGCTAAAACCTAAGATAATCAAAGAAAAAACCAATACATTACTTAACCATTTAGGTATAAATTTTTTAGTGAAAGGTATTTTGTATATGGTTTTACGTATTTCTCTGGTTAAAAACCAAAAAATTAAAGCAAAAACAAAAGGAATTAAAATACCTTTACCAACTACTAAAACCGCTACAATAGCTATAGTTACAATAATAAAATTGGCAGAGTTTTTCATATAGAATTATTGAATCCATTCAGATGGATTTAAACGTTTTGTATTTTTATATAAAACAAAACTAAGTTTTGTTTTTCCTGTTACTTTATTGGTGAATATTTTCCCTAATTTATCACCTGTTTTAATCTTATCGCCTTTTTTAACAAAGACTTTTTCTAAGTTGTTATAAGCAGATATATAGTTACCATGTTGTACAAGTACAGATTTTAATCCTTTAGATTGTATTTGTACTACTAATACTTTTCCATTAAAAATACTTTTTGCATTTGAGTTTTGTTTAGCTACAATATGCAAACCAGGGCTGTTTATACTGATCCCTGAAAAAGTAGGGTGTGGTTGTACACCAAATTTTCTAGTAACAACACCTTTTACAGGCCAAGGTAAACTTCCTTTATTTAGTTCAAATTTAGCACGTAATTTTTTTTCCTCAGCATTTAAACTAAATTCGGCAGCTTTTTTAGTGCCTTTTTTCTTTTTATTACGGTTAGATCGGGCAATAGCTTCTTTAATTAACCTGTCAATTCTAGCAGCAATTTTTTTCTCTTCCTTTTGCTTTTTTATAAGCTCTCTTTTATATTTTTTCTCTTGTTTTTTAATGGTGGTAATTAACTTCTCCTGGTCTTTTTTATCACCTTCTATTTCTTCTTTATGCTTTTTTTCTTTAGTAGCTAAACGTTCTTTAGATCTTTTTCTATTGTTTAAAGAATCATTTAATTTTTCTATTTGTTTTGTTTTTACAATGATTTCTTCGCCTTGCTTCTTTCTAAAATCATTGTATTGTTGCATATATTTAATACGCTTATAAGCTTGATAAAAGTTTTCTGATGATAGTAAGAACATAGTTTTACTTTGCATTGATTTACTTTTATGAGTTTTCACTACCATGGCAGAATAATCTTTTTTAAGATTATTTAGCTCGGTATTATATTTTTTTAATTGTTTTTTATTTTTATCAATTTCTTTTTCAATCTCTTCAGTTTCAAGCTCAATAGTTTCAATTAAACGCTCTCTTACTGTAATTTTCTGATTTAAATCTTTTAAATCATCTAAGGCATTGGTTTTTTTCTTTTTAGTTTTAAAAAGTAATGTATTTACCTTTTTTATTTCCTTTTCTAGTTTAGTTCGTTTTTTTTCTAACTCTTTTCTACTTTGTGAAAAAGAAGATAAACTAGTAAAGAGAAGGCATAAAATTAATATGTAAAAAAAAGCTATTTTCATTTATAACTGTATTTCTTTATATCCCGTAGGGATAGAAAAGTCAAGGTTTAAATTGGTATTAAAATTAACAGATCTAACAGTCATATCAATACTTGTAAATTTTGTTTTCTCTTTAGCAAGAATAGTAATCTTATTAGGAAAAACAACTTGTTCTTTGTTTAAATAAGTTGGGTAACTTATATCTAAGCGTTGATCTTTTAAAGAGTTTACTAAAGATTGTTTGTTAAGTTTGTAATGACTTGGGTTTATATAGAAGAAGGCGTCAAATAAATTTGGTTGTTTTTTTGGAGAAAGCTGATATGATTTTTCTACAATAGCTACATTTTGGCGTTGCGATTTTACATCTAACATTGCCTGACCAAGTAGCATATTTTGAAGTTGTTCAAAATTAATATCTGTACCTAGTATTTTCTTTAACATAGAAAAATCACCTTCAAAATAATTCCTTTTATAAGGTGAATAAAAGCTTACTTTTTCAGGAGTAATCTTAGCTTTAAAAATAGTAATTAGTTTGGTGCCTTTTAACCAAATCACCTCATCTTTTTTAATTTTCATACGTACTGAAAAGCCTAAACTTTCTTTAGTACCCTTGTAATTTACCTTTAATTTAGCATCAACAGTTTTTTCATTAAAGTAATTAAATTTATGTTTTTTAGCTACTTTTCTAGCAGACATTTCTTTAATAACACCAACATTTTCAGAGGCTGTTTTACTTGATTTACAAGACGTAAATAGAATAAGGAAAATAAGTATAAACTTAACTAATTTCATTTTTTTACATTTAAAAATAGCATACTACTATTTTAACTTTTTTCTATATTTATTAGCGTTTTTAGAATCACCTAATCCATCATAACTTCTAATAAACTCATTATAAAAATTAAGCTCCATAGTAGGATTATCTATTACAAAATCAATACCATTTTGTAAACTACTAATTGCTTTTTTATATTGTTTACTTTTGTTATTAGCTCTACCATTCATCAAATAAACTAATGGTTGTGCAGGAAAAAGAGAAATTCCTTGAACGCTGTAATCTAGTAATTTAGGGTTGTTTTCAGTATCTAACTTAGTAAGTAATTGTTTTAAGCTAGCAAATGTTTTGTTTTTATTAAACACGTTTTCTACATTACTATCAGAAGGTTTATTTACAATTTCTGTAGGTTCAGATTTAATAGTAAAAAGCCTTTTTTTAGTACGTTTTAACCAAGGAGTTAATAATTTTGCCTTTTCCAATTTAGAAAGTAGTGCTTTAGCGCTAGCTTTATCATTTTTTTGTAAATATAAATACACCAAGTATTGCTGTTTTTTAGGTCTGTTTTTAGCTATTTTTTTCTGAACTTTAATAGCTTCGTCAATTGCATTATTTTTTCTATGTACTTGAACTAAATGCTCTAAAACCCACAAATTATCGGGTTCTATACTAAGCGCTTTATTGGCGTACTCTACTGCCTCAACATAACGATGCAGTTTATGATAGTTTTTTGATAGCTCAAAAAACACTGCTTTGTTGTTGGGGGCAAGCTCATTACATGACTCTAAAGCATCTACAGCATTTTGATAGTTGTTAATAGCTTTTTGAGTAATAGCCTTAAAAAAATGCTTTTGAAAATTAATATGATCTCGCTCATCATTACTAGCAGTTGCAGGAATGCTATCTTGTGCTAAAATGTTACCAGATACTAAAAAACAACAAAAAACACATACAAGTTTGCATAACAAACCTATAAGTGTTTTTTTTAAATGTTTTTCAACGTTTTTTTTATGTAAGTTCTGTATAATCACCAATGCTTACAGATGTATAATTACCATTATATTTTGCATGATTACCAATCATGGCATTATCTAAATTAGCATTAGATATTTGCACATTGGTTTGAATTAATGAGTTTACAATAGTTGAATTTTCTACTACACTATTTTCACCTATTGAAACATAAGGGCCAATTTTAGTATCTTTCAACACCACATTTTTACCAATATAACAAGGTTGGATAACCTCAGCATTTTCTAAAACAAGATCTTCAGAAATTAAATTGTTTCCTGCTTTCTCTTCAAAAGTTAGTACTTGCTTATTGGTATCAACTGTTGGATCTTTTTTACCACAATCCATCCAAGCATCTACTTTTCCAGGAACAAATTGAGCACCTTGTTGTTTTAAAGATTCAAGTACATTGGTAATTTGATATTCACCGTTTTCTTTTAAATCATTATCAATTAAATATTGAATCTCGCTTAAAAGTTTATCACCATCTTTAAAATAGTAAATACCTATGATGGCTAAGTCAGACACAAATTCTTTTGGTTTTTCAACAAAATCTGTAATAACACCATTATTTAATTTTACAACACCAAAAGCACTTGGATCATCAACTTGTTTAACCCAAATAGCTCCATCAGCATTTACATCAAGTGTAAAATCAGCTTTAAACAAAGTGTCTGCATAAGCAACAATGCAAGGACCACTTAATGACTCTTTGGCACAGTATATTGCATGGGCAGTACCTAGAGCTTCTTCCTGAATATAAACACTTCCTTTTGCTCCTAAATTAGCAGCAATGTTTAAAAGTTCATTTTTGGTATTAGTAGGAAATCCTTTTGCAGCAGGTCCAATAATAAAAGCAATTTCTTCAATAGGTTGGTTAACCACGGAAGCAATATCTTCTACTAAACGCTGAACAATAGATTTACCTGCAATAACAGTCAATGGTTTTGGAATCGTTAATGTATGTGGGCGTAATCTAGACCCAATTCCAGCCATTGGAACAATAATTTTCATAAATTTCTTTTTAACGTTGCAATATACCACATAAATGCGTTGTGTACAAAGTTAAACACCTTTAGGTATTGCATTGATTAATGTTTTTGTATATAATGTTTTTGGTGAATTATAAATGATATCAGCATCATCTATTTCTTCAATTTTACCTTTATTCATCACAATGAGTTGGTCAGACATATATTTTACCACTGATAAATCATGAGAAATAAAAATATACGTAAAATTAAATGTTTGTTTTAATTCATTCAATAAATTAAGAACTTGTGCTTGAACAGATACATCCAAAGCAGATACAGATTCATCACAAATAATTAGTTTAGGTTGTAAAGCAATAGTTCTAGCTATTCCTATACGTTGGCGTTGACCACCAGAAAACTCATGTGGATATCTATAAAAATGTTCGGGTTGTAAACCAACTTTTTGTAGAAGATCTAAAACATAAGTTTTTCGTTGATTTTTGGAATTTAAAATATGATGAACAGACATTACTTCCATAATAGATTTTCCAACAGAAATTCTTGGATTTAAAGACGAAAAAGGATCTTGAAAAATAATTTGAATTTCTTTTCTAAGTTCTTTCAATTTAGATCTTTTTATTTGTGTAATATCAATACCTTTATAAAAGATTTTACCACTAGTAGCTTTTTCTAGTTGTAAAATAGTACGACCTAAAGTAGTTTTACCGCAACCACTTTCACCAACGAGCCCTAAAGTTTCTCCTTCATAAATTTTAAAAGAAACATTATTTATAGCGATAACTTTTTCAGAAGTTGAAAACCAAGAAGCTTTTTTAGTAAATTCTTTGGTTAGATCAAATACTTCTAATAAAGGTGTTTGGCTGTATATTTTTTGATGAAGCTGTTTACGTTCCTCATTAGTAAACTCAGTATTGTCAATTGAATTATTAATAAAATCGTTAACTGTAGGTAATGTTTTAAGCCTTTTTTTTATGTTTGGTTTTGAGTTGATTAACGCTTTAGTATAATTTTCTTCAGGGGTTGTTAAAACTGTTTTGGCAGTTCCTTTTTCTATAATATTTCCTTTAAACATGACTATAACTTCATCAGCAATTTCAGAAACCAGTGCCAAATCATGAGTAATGAACAAAATACTCATTTCATTTTCTTTTTGAAGCTCTTTTAAAAGTAATATTATCTCTTTTTGAACCGTTACATCTAATGCAGTTGTAGGTTCATCAGCTATTAAAAGTTTGGGTTTACATGCAATTGCCATAGCAATCATAACCCGTTGCTTTTGACCACCACTAATTTCATGTGGGTATGAATTATACAATTGTTCTGGTCTTGGTAATTTTACTTTTTTAAATAAATTAATTACTTCTTCTTTAATCTCTTTCTTAGAAAAATTAGTGTGTTGTTGTAAAATTTCTACTACTTGATAACCACAAGTTAATGTTGGGTTTAAAGAACTCATAGGTTCCTGAAAAATAATGGCAATATCTTTGCCTCTAATTTTTTGAAATTTTTGATTACTAAAAGTTAGCAAATCTGTGCTCTTAAATATTATGGAACCAGAAGTTTCAGCTGAGTTAGGTAAAAGTCCCATAATAGCTAAAGAGGATATAGATTTTCCACTACCGCTCTCTCCAACAAGACCTACTATTTGATTTTTTTTTATGGTAAAAGAAATATTATCTAATACTCTGTTTTTACCAAAACTTATGGATAAGTTTTTAACTTGAAGCATTCACCAGTTTTTTGTAAAAATAGCTATTTACGAAAACTTTTTTTATTGAATTACAAAAAAAGTGGTTTTTTATTTTTTAAATTTTTATTTAATAAAGTGTTGTTGTTTTGTTAAAAAAAAATTATATTTGAATTGATTTGTTTAAAATAATGATAATTTGTTATTTTTATTTTAAAAAACAAGCCAAAAACCCAACATTAACCAAAAACCTTCAAAATGAATCAAAAAATTACTATTGCACTTTTGTGCATGTTTTTTGTAGGGCTTACCTATGCCCAAAAAAAAAGAAATTGTCATGCAATGAACAATTTAGAGTATCGACAATCTAAAGACCCTTCTTTAAAATTACGAATGCAAAAAATTGAAGCTTTTACTCAGAAAAAAGTAAAAGAAATGAAAAAAGATCAAGGAAAAATAATTGGTGATATTATTAAAATTCCTGTAGTTGTCCATGTAATTTATAGTAATGCACAAGAAAATATTAGTGTTGCTCAAATTCAGTCTCAGATTGATGTGATTAATGAGGATTTCCGTAGAACCAATTCGGATGCCGATAACAAATGGTCGCAAGCTGCTGATACGCAAATAGAGTTTGCTTTAGCAACTGTTGACCCTAATGGAAATGCAACAACTGGTATTACTAGAAAATCTTCAACAAAAACATCTTGGGGAACTAACGATGCTATGAAAAGTTCAGCACAAGGAGGAGTAGATCCATGGAATACTGCTGAATACCTTAATATGTGGGTATGTAATATTGGTGGTGGAATTTTAGGATATGCTCAATTTCCTGGAGGAAGTGCTGCTACAGATGGAGTTGTAATGGGACCACAATACTTTGGAAGTTCTGATAAAGGATCGGGTTTCTACTTATCTGCACCATTTGATAAAGGTAGAACTACAACACATGAAATTGGTCATTATTTAAACTTACGTCACATTTGGGGTGATGGAGCATGTGGTCAAGATGATTTTGTTTCAGATACACCTGAGTCAGATGCTGCAAACTATGGTTGTGCAACTGGTCATACATCTTGTGGTTCTGAAGATATGGTTCAAAACTATATGGATTATTCGGATGATAGTTGTATGAATTTGTATACACAAGGACAAAAAGCAAGAATGCGTGCTGTTTTAGCTGAAGGAGGAGTTCGTAGAAGTTTAGCTTTATCTGATAAGTTTGGAGGAGGAACTACGCCAACATGTGATGACGGAATCCAAAATGGAGACGAAACAGGAGTTGATTGTGGAGGATCTTGTGAGCCTTGTCAAACAACATGTACTGATAATGAAGTGAACTTCTCATTAACATTTGATAATTATGCTTCTGAAACTTCTTGGTCAATTACAGATGCTTCTGGAAGTACGGTAGCTTCTGGTAATGGATATGGAAGTTCAAATAATGGAACAACTTTGTCTGAGGATTTATGTTTGCCTGATGGTTGTTATACATTTACAATTAATGATTCTTATGGAGATGGTATCTGTTGTTCTTATGGAAGTGGTTCATATTCAATTACAAATTCAGGGAATACGTTAGCATCTGGAGGACAATTCCAAAGTACAGAAACTAAAAACTTTTGTGTAGGAAATGCTGCACCAACATGTGATGATGGAATTCAAAACGGTGATGAAACTGGAGTTGATTGTGGAGGATCATGTACACCTTGTGGAACAGGTGGATCAACTGTGTTATTCGAAGGTTCTTTTGAAACTGGATTTGAAGGATGGATAGACGGAGGAGGTGACTGCTTTAGATATTCTGGATCTCGTTCAAGTGATGGAACTTATTCTATTCGTTTAAGAGACAACTCAGGTACAAGATCAGCAATGACTTCACCATCTTATGATTTAACTGGTTTTAACCAAGTAGAAGTATCATTTGAATTCTATTCATATAGTATGGAAAATGGAGAAGACTTCTGGCTTCGTTTTTATAATGGATCAAGTTGGTCAACAGTAAAAACTTGGGCTAGAGGAACTGATTTTAACAATAATTCATTTTATTCTGCAACGGTTACGTTAAATGCTTCTGATGTAAACTTTGCTAATAATTCTCAATTCAGATTCCAATGTGATGCTAGTGGAAATGCAGATCAAATTTATGTAGATAAAGTAAAGATTACTGGAACTGGTTCAGGAACTAGGTCTATGAATAATAATTCTTTAATAGTGTTAAGAACATTAGATACAGCAAAAGAAGAGCTTCTGATGGAAGATGAATACAGTATTTATCCAAATCCGGTTCAAGGAAATACTCTATTTGTAAAAATGCGTTCTTCATTAAAAGCTACTTATGAAATTACCAATTTAATAGGACAAGTTATTCAAAAAGGTAAGCTTACAGAACAATTAAATGTAAGTAAATTAGATGCTGGTGTGTACTTGTTTAGAGTTAATGAAGGTGATGAAGAAATAGTTCAAAAGTTTGTTAAGAGATAAAAAATATTAATAATTAAAAAGTATTAAAACCCAGCAATTTTGCTGGGTTTTTTTGTAAATTAAGGCTAACTACTTCACTTCTAATTTTTCTAACTAAACTTTAAAAAATATGAATAAACAATTATTACTTTTTTATGCATGTTATTTTGTTACCCAATTTTTATATACACAAGAAGAATCAAAACCTACAAAACAAATTCTTTTTGAAGATTCATTTGAAAAAGGTTGGGAAGGATGGATTGATGGAGGGAGTGCATGCCATCGATATTTTGGAGATAATTCAAGTGATGGTGATTATAGTATACGTTTAAGAGATAACTTAGGTAATGCTTCTTCTACAGAATCTACCAATTATAATTTAAGAAGTTTTACTAAAGTAAATATATATTTTGACTTTTATACAGAGAGTATGAGTAAAGGTAGAGGGTTTTGGTTAAAATATTATAATGGAAAAGAATGGACTATTTGTGAGTCATGGGAAATAGGTAAAGATTTTGTGAATGAAATGTTTTATTCAGTAAATATTGAGTTAAATTCAGAAGATTACAATTTTACAGAAAACTCGAAATTTAAATTTGAATGTAATGGTAAGTTTTATAGTGATAAAGTATATCTAGATAAAATTAAAATTGAAGCAACAAGTGCAACATGTTACGATGGAGTAAAAAATGGTTTTGAAACAGGTATAGATTGTGGAGGAAATTGCTTGCCTTGCCAAGGTGAAAATACTGAATTAATTTTTAGAGACTCTTTTGAAAATGGTTGGGGAGGTTGGATAGATGGAGGGAAAACTTGCAGTAGATATTACGGTACAAGATCTAGTGATGGAGAGTATTCTATTCGTTTAAGGGGAAGTAGAAATTATAAACATGAAGCTAAATTCACATCCCCTTATTTTGATTTAACTAACTATAATAAAGTCTTAATTGAATTTGATTATTATATATATGGAATGAGCTTTTATATTAAATTTACTAAAGATTTTTTTCTAAGGTATTTTGATGGTATAGATTGGGTTATTGTTAAAAAATGGACGGTAGATAGAGATTTTAATAGTAGTCCATTAATACAAGGTATAGATAAAAGTGCTTTTTATAAAGCTACAGTTGTTATGGATGCTTCAGACTATAATTTCAGTGACAAAGGAAGGTTTAGATTTGATTTTAACGGAAATCAATACTATACAGATATGATTTACCTTGATAAGGTAAGAATTAAAGGTTTTATTTCAAGTAGAAAACTAAGTAATTTTGTTGCAAAATCACAAAAAGAAATAACAAGCAGGTTGTTAATTTATCCAAACCCTATAGAAGGAAATACTCTATTTTTAAAAATGTGTTCTTCATTAAAAGTTACTTATAAAATTACCAATTTAATAGGACAAGTTATTCAAAAAGGTAAGCTTACAGAACAACTAAATGTAAGTAAATTAGAAGCTGGTGTGTATTTGTTTAGAGTTAATGAAGGTGATGAAGAAATAGTTCAAAAGTTTGTTAAAAAATAGATAATAAAAAATAAGTTTTTATTAGAAAAAAGCCTGGTAATTTTTGTTAGGCTTTTTGTTATTAATATTTGAAATCTTAACAAGATGTTAAAATTAATTAAAATGATATGTTTAGTTTAGTTAAAATGGTTTTTTGTTGTGTTTTTTTATGGAAAAGTAAGTGTTTTGGTTATTTGTTTAGGAATTTTTTAATAAAAAATATAGTTGTTAAACCTACTGAAACACTGGGAGTTTAGAAATGTTTTGATTTATGAATAATAAAAAATATTTTGATATTTGTATGATTTTGGTATATTTGCCAAGATTTTTTCAATAAAAACCCAATTTTAATAAGAAAAAATCAACCCTTTGAAGAATTAATTATAAACCCTTCTACTAATGAAATACAAAATTACTTTAGCACTTTTGTGCTCTTTTTTTACTGCTTTAACATTTTCTCAACAAAAAACAACAAAAGTCAAACGTGACTGTAATGTAATGGAGCTTTTAGAAATGAAAATGGCTAAAAACCCAAATATTGCAAAACGTATGAATGAAATGGAAGCATTTACTCAAAGAAGAATTGAGCAAATGGCTAAAAATCATTCAAAAATTTCAGGAGATGTTATCCAAATACCAGTTGTAGTACATGTTTTGTACACAAACTCAACAAATAATATTAGTAATGCACAAATACAATCACAATTAGATGTTTTAAATGCTGATTTTCGTAGAACAAATGCTGATAGAACGAATAAGTGGTCGCAAGCAGCAGATACTAAAATTGAATTTTATTTAGCGGAAATAGATCCAAACGGTAATGCAACAACTGGTATTACTCGAACTCAAGTTAGTAAAGCAACTTGGGATCTTCAAAACTCAAGCACAAGTGATGATATGAAAAGATCATCTAAAGGTGGAG
Organism: Tenacibaculum sp. 190524A02b; assembly: GCF_964036645.1. Taxonomy (NCBI): domain Bacteria; kingdom Pseudomonadati; phylum Bacteroidota; class Flavobacteriia; order Flavobacteriales; family Flavobacteriaceae; genus Tenacibaculum; species Tenacibaculum vairaonense. Next base: position 3,626,067 of record NZ_OZ038525.1, read on the forward strand.
TTGATCCATGGAATACTTCTGAGTATCTTAATATGTGGATTGTAGATAAGTTAACAAGAGGTACTAGAACAATTTTAGGTTTTGCGCAATTTCCTTGGGATACAGATAAATCTACTGATGGAGTTGTAATGGCTGATCAATATTTTGGGACAACTGGAACTGCTTTGGCTCCATTTGATGGAGGAAGAACTACTACACACGAGGTAGGACACTATTTAGGTTTACGTCATATTTGGGGTGATGGACCTTGTGGGAGTGACGATTTTGTTGCTGATACACCTGAATCTGATGCACCAAATTATGGGTGTGAAACTGGTCATACATCATGTGGGTCTGAAGATATGGTTCAAAACTATATGGATTATTCAGATGATTCTTGTATGAACTTATTTACACTAGGTCAGAAAAATAGAATGCACACATACTTAAATGAAGGTGGAGCTAGAAGAGCTTTAGCACTATCTGACAAAACAGGAAATACAACTCCTCCATCAAGTTCATGCTCATCAACAATTAATTCCTTTCCTTATAAGGAAGGTTTTGAAAGTGGTTTAGGAGCTTGGACACAAGCATCTGGAGATGATTTTGATTGGTCTAGACAATCAGGAGAAACAAGATCTGGTTCTACAGGGCCTACATCAGCATCTGCAGGTTCTTACTATATGTATACTGAATCTTCAAGCCCTAATTATCCAGCAAAAACAGCTATTTTCAATGGGCCATGTTTTGATTTAGCTGGAGTTTCAAATCCTAGAATGAGTTTCAAGTATCATATGTATGGAGCAGCAATGGGAACTTTAAAATTAGAAGCAAAAGAAGAAGGAGCTTCTGGTTGGACTACTATTTGGAGTAAAACAGGAAACCAAGGGAACTCTTGGAGTACTGCTGAGGTTAACTTAACTGCCAAAAAAGTACAATTAAGGTTTCATATGACAACCTCAACATCTTATACTTCAGATGCTGCTATTGATGCTATTACAATTAGTGCTGGATCAAGTGCAGATACACAAGCACCTTCAGTTCCAACTAATTTATCAGTATCAAATGTTGCGCAAACAACATTAACATTAAATTGGAATGCATCATCAGATAATCTAGGTGTTACAGGATATGATGTATATCAAGGAACAACAAAATTAGGAACAACAACTAATACATCAGTTAATATTACTGAACTATCTGCAGGAACTTCTTATATTTTCTCTGTTAGAGCTAAGGATGCAGCTGGAAATATTTCAGCATCTAGTACTGCTGTCAATGTAACAACTTTATCAAATGCAATTTCTTATTGTAGTTCACAAGGAAATCGTTCAACACATGAATGGATTGATAATGTTGAGTTAGGTGGAATGAAAAATGCTACAGGAGATAATGGAGGTTATGAAGATTTTACTTCTAAAGTAGCTACTTTAGTTCAAGGAAGTTCAAATGAAATGATTGTAAGTGCAGGATTTAAAAGTACAGCATATACTGAACATTGGGCTGTTTGGATTGATTTTAATCAAAATGGAACATTTGAAACAAGTGAAAAAGTTGTGTCTGGATCATCATCTAGTGCTAATAACTTAAGAGCTACTGTAGATGTACCTGCTGGGGCAAATTTAGGACAAACAAGAATGCGTGTTTCTATGAAGTATAATTCTGCTCAAACCTCATGTGAAACGTTTGATGACGGTGAAGTAGAAGATTACTCAGTAAATATTGTAGCTAATTCAAGTAGAACCACTGTTGTTGCTGAGAATAGTAACGCTGAATTATTAGGAAATGAAGAAGTTGTAGCTATAGTAGCTTATCCTAATCCTGCAAGAAATTACGTTAGTGTAAGATTAGCATCTAAAGCAGCAAATGTCTCATATAAGATAGTAAATACTTTAGGTTCGGTTGTAAAAACAGGAACAGATTTGAATAATATTAATATATCTAAAATAAATGCTGGAGTTTACTTATTAAAAGTTAATGATGGTCAAAAAACGATAACAATTAAGTTGATAAAACAATAGTTTTTATAGAAATAACAAAAAATTAAACTTGCTATATACCCCGAGTAAAACTCGGGGTTTTTTGTTGTTTTTCAATAGATTATTTTAATACTGTTTAGTGTTGTTATTTTTTTGTTAAAAAAAAAATTATATATTTGGCACTGTTTTAATTAAATCGTTATTGATTTTTGAATTTTAGGTTTGAAAAAATAGCAATTAAATAAAAACAAAAACTAATTTAAAACCCTTCTAAAAATGAGACACAAGTACTTAAAAAGTCTTGTAGTTGCTAGTGCGTTTATTGGATTCACGTCACAAATCCAAGCACAAAGCAAAAACGAGGCTCAGAAAATTCGTAGTAAGTACAACTTAACAAAACTACGAGGAATGAAGCAAAACTTCGAAAAAGATGCTTCAGATGAAAAACAACAAGCTTTACGTTTAGCAAAACAAAATGGTTGGAAAACTAAGTTTACCGCCAAAGATGGTAGTATGCTAGAGCTTCAAAGAGTTGTTGATGGAAAGCCAATCTATTACACTACGTTTAATGAAGATGCAGCTAGGTCTACTAGAACAAATCATTTAAATTCTGGTGGTTCATTAGGATTGAATTTAATGGGGCAAAATATGACTGCCCATGTATGGGATGGTGGAATTGCTAGAGCTACTCATAGAGAATATGATGGAGCTGGAGGAAATAACCGTTTTTCAGTAGGAGATGGAAGTTCTTCTCAAAACTTTCATGCAGCACACGTTACAGGAACTATCATAGCTTCTGGTGTTACAGCTTCTGCAAAAGGAATGGCACCTCATGCAAAAGGTGTAGGTTATGATTGGAACAATGACAAAGCTGAGGCTACTACAGCAGCTTCTAATGGAATGTTAGTTTCTAATCATTCTTATGGTTTCAGAGTAAGAGATAATAGTGGACAAGTAATTATACCGCAGTATTATTTTGGAGGATATATTGATGAGTCTCGTGATTGGGATCAAATTATGTTCAATGCGCCTCAATATTTAATGGTTGTAGCAGCAGGTAATGATGGTAATGATAATACTGCTAATACAAACCCTGCTGGAGGATCTGGTTGGGATAAATTAACAGGACATTCAACATCAAAGAATAATTTAGTAGTCGCAAATGCTCAAGATGCTAATGTAGATTCAAATGGAAACTTGGTTTCTGTATCTATAAATAGCTCTAGTAGTGAAGGGCCAACAGATGATTTTAGAATTAAACCTGATATTACTGGAAATGGTACTGGGGTTTACTCTACATATCATAATGGTGATGCTTCTTATCAAAACTTAACAGGAACATCTATGGCTTCTCCAAATGTAACAGGTTCTTTATTATTGTTACAAGAGCATTATAATAACACGCATGGTTCTTATATGAGAGCAGCAACTTTAAAAGGTTTAGCACTTCATACAGCTGATGACGCAGGAGCTTCTGGGCCAGATGCTGTTTTTGGATGGGGATTGTTAAATGCTAAAAAAGCTGCAGAAAGTATTACAAAAAGAGGAAATGAAACTAAAATTGAAGAGCTAACTCTTTCAGCTGGTCAAACGTATACAATTACAGTTGATGCTGATGGTACTAATCCTTTATTGGCATCTATTTCTTGGACAGACAGACCTGGAGTAGCTAATACAGGTACTGTGAATTTAAGTACTCCTGCATTAGTAAATGATTTAGATTTAAGAGTTTCTAAAAGTGGTACTACGTATTTGCCATACAAATTAACAAGTCCAACAACAAGTACTAAACAGGATAATAACGTTGATCCTTATGAAAGAGTAGATGTAGCGAATGCTTCAGGAACATATACTATTACAGTTACACATAAAGGAACATTAACTGGAGGAAGTCAAAATTATACATTAATTGTAACTGGAGTTACTGGTACACCAGTAGTTTGTAACGCAACAGTACCAACAGGAGTATCTACATCAGGAGTTACTTCTTCAGGTGCATCAGTAAGCTGGACAGCTGTACCAGGAGCTACTTATGATGTACGTTATCGTCAAGCAGGAACGACTTCTTGGACAACAAATGCTGTTACTGCTACTAGTACAACATTAAGTGGATTATCAGCATCTACACAGTATGAAGTTCAGGTTCGTAGTAAGTGTTCTTCTGGAAATTCAAATTATAGTACATCAGTTAACTTTACAACAAGTGCTGTAACACTAAACTATTGTGCTTCAAAAGGAGATAGTGTAAATGATGAATATATTCAAAGAGTTCAATTAGGTACAATTAATAATGCTTCAGGAGCAGGAAATGGGTATACAGATCATACAGCTATATCTACTAATTTAGCAAAAGGAACTTCACATACAATTACCATAACTCCAAGATGGACAGGAACTGTTTATGATGAAGGATATGGAGTTTTTATTGATTACAATAAAGATGGGGATTTCTCTGATTCAGGTGAAACAGTTTGGACCAAATCAGCATCAAAAGATACGCCTGTTAGTGGGTCTTTTACAGTGCCATCTGGAGCTGTTGAAGGAGCTACAAGAATGCGTGTAATTCTAAGATACAATGCAGTTCCTTCTGCTTGTGGAACCTATAATTATGGTGAAACAGAAGATTATACTGTTGTAATTGGTTCATCTCAGGCGGATACACAAGCACCAACAGCACCAAGTAGTCTGGCAGCTTCTAATGTAGCGCAAACGTCATTAACACTTAATTGGGCAGCTTCAACAGATAATGTAGGTGTAACAGGGTATGATGTATACCAAGGAAGTTCTAAGTTATCAACTGTAACAGGTACTTCTTATAATGTTTCAGGATTAACAGCTAGTACTGCTTATGCGTTTTCTGTAAAAGCAAAAGATGCGGCAGGTAATGAATCTGCTTCAAGTAATACTGTTAACGTTACTACGCTAGGGAATACGGTTACTTATTGTGCTTCAAAAGGTAATAGAGTAACTTATGAATGGATTGATTATGTTGCATTTGGAGGAATGACAAACACTACAGGAAAAGATGGTGGTTATGGAGATTATACTTCAAAAGTAGCGAACGTTTCTAGAGGAGCTACAAGTCAACTTGTAGTAAGCGCAGGATTTAGAAGTACACAATACAATGAGTATTTTTATATTTGGATTGATTACAACAAAAATGGAACTTTTGAATCTTCTGAGTTAGTAGCATCAGGAAACTCAAACAGTGCAGGTAACAGAACAGCAAATATTACAATACCTACAAGTGCTAGTTTAGGACAAACTAGAATGCGTGTAACTATGAAGTATAACGCTGCACCAACTCCATGTGAAACATTTGCGGATGGAGAGGTAGAAGATTATACCGTTAATATTACAGGCTCTAGTGCTGCAAACTTGTATACAATTTATGTTGAAGAAAATGGAGATGCTTTAAGACATGAGAATGTTTCTGATGTTATGGCATACCCTAATCCAGCTAAAGATTATGTTCAGGTAAGAATGCTTTCAAAAGAGGCTGGAGTAACATATAAAATAATAAATACTATTGGAAGTGTTGTACAATCAGGACGTTTAAATTCTTCAAACGTTAACATTTCTCAGTTAAAATCTGGTATTTACATGTTAGAGGTAAATGATGGTCAAAGGTCATTAACTACCAAATTAGTTAAAGAATAATTTACTACATATATACTAACTAGGAAATAGTTAGAAAGAAATCCTCTTTCTAACTATTTCTTTCAACCTATTCAATAAACATATGAATTTAAAATTAAAGGTTTTGATAGGTGGCTTATCAGTAGCTGCTGTATCAATGATTGGAGTTGATTATTTAAAGCAACAAAACGCTTTAAATGAATTGGCGGAGAAACGTAAAGTTCATAGCACTTTTTTAAAAGAAAGTCCTTTAAATGAAGCGTTACAATGGGGTAAAAAAGAAAGAAAACAAAGAGGATTACCTCCAAACAGATACTTTGATCAAATGCATCTTCTTACAATGAATCCTGCAACAGGAAAAATGGAAGATGGTAGTTTAGCTAAATTGCGAGAAGATTTATTGAGAAAAAGAGCTTCAAAAGGGAAAAATACACAAGAAAGAAATCCAGGAGATAATGGAAACGCTTGGGTAGAAAGAGGTCCTAATAATGTAGGAGGACGTACAAGAGTTGTTTTATTTGATCCTAATGATGCTTCTAATAATACAGTTTTTGCTGGTGGTGTAAGTGGAGGATTGTGGAGAAATGCAGATATTACAAATGCAAATTCACAATGGACTAGAGTCCAAAATGTACCTGGAAATTTATCGGTTACTTCAATAACAGTTGATCCTAGAGATAATAATAGATGGTACGTTGGTACTGGGGAGCAATACACAGCAGGTGATGTTGTAGGAAATGGAGTGTATGTAACGACTGATGGTGGTACTACATGGAACGCTGTAAATATACCAGCAGCAGGAGAAGCAATTATAAATCACAATGCTAGTAATGTTTTCTTATCTGGTGTTCATTTTGTAAATGATGTTTTAGCTTGGGATAATGGAAACTCTACAGAGTTATTTGTTGCTGTTGGAGCACATGTATATGGAGATTCTGGAAATCCAAGAAACTGGTTAGGATTACAATCTGCTGGTTTATATCGTTCTACAGATAATGGAACTACTTGGAATAGAATAGAGTCGGCAAATATGAGGCATACTTTTAGTAATAGAAACTACTATTACATTCCAAACGACTTAGAAGTAAGTGCTAATAATACACTTTGGATGGGAACTATTAAGTCTGCATTAGGAGAAAATGGTGGTGGTAGAGTGTATAGCTCAACAAATGGTTCAACTTGGACAGAAGCAGCAGCATCTCCATTAACAAATTCAAATAGAGTAGAGTTAGAGCCATCAGCAACTAATGCAAATAAAATTTATGCATTGACACAAGGAACTGAAAACACAGCTCCAGTACATATTTATAAAACTACTGATGGTTTTGCTACAGCCACAGCTACATCGTTACCAAATGATGCAGATACAGGGATTGCTGCAAATGATTTCTGTAGAGGACAGGCGTTTTATGATTTAGTTATTGAAGCAGATCCAACTAATGATAATGTAGTTTATGTTGGAGGTATTGATCTTTTTAAATCAACAAATAGTGGTAATTCATGGTCTCAATTATCTCATTGGTATGGAGGTTTTGGATTTCAAAGTGTACATGCTGATCAGCATTCTATTGCTTTTGGTAATAACAATTCATCAAGAATGTTATTTGGAAATGATGGAGGTATTTATTACTCAGGAAATGCAGGTACTAATATTAGTGTAAGAAATAGAGGTTATAATGTTACACAGTTTGTAAAGGCTGGAATTGGACCTGATGGAGCAGGAGATACAGATGGTATTTTTAGTGCTGGTGCACAAGATAATGGAACACAGGCTTTCAGAAATGCGGTAGCAGGTATTAATAGTTCAACTGAGTTAAGTGATGGAGACGGTTTCTATACATTTGTAGATAAAGATGGTCAGTACATGATTGCTACTTATGTTAGAAATGTAATTTATCGTTTTAATTTACCTTGGAATGGACAAGGAAGAAGGCAAGGAGGTGCAACTACTTTATTTAATGATGCACAAAATACTGGAGATTTTGTAAACCCAATGGGATATGATAGTGGTGCTAACAGATTATTATCTAATAAATCTTCAAGAACCACTTCTGATAAAGCAATTTTAAGCATAAATGTTGCTGCTAATACTAATGGAACTTTAACAAATGCATTATTAAATGCTAGTCCAACTGCTTTCCAACCTTCACCTTTTGAAAACAATGCATGGTATGTTGGTTTAGTTAATGGTAGATTACTGAAGTTAACAAATGTAACGAATAGTAGTGCTACTTGGTCTAACATAAATACTCCTTTTGTAGGGTCTATTTCTGCGGTTAGGTTTGGTGCTACTGCTAATGATATTTTTGTTACTATGCATAACTATGGTGTAACAAGTGTTTGGGCAACTACAGATGGAGGTGCTAACTGGGTAAGTAAAGAAGGTAATTTACCTAATATTCCAGTAAGAGATATTTTACAAAACCCATTAGATAGAAACGAGGCTATTTTAGCAACACAATTAGGAGTTTGGTCAACCTCTAATTTTAACGATGCAAATCCTAACTGGTCACAAGCATATAATGGAATGAGTGATGTGAGTGTTACTTCATTTGATTATTGGGATGTGAGTGGGGATAATACAAATAATAAAGTAATAGCTTCTACATATGGTAGGGGAGTGTTTACAGGAACATTTACAAGTAATGCAGCTGCAGATACGCAAGCACCTACAGCTCCAACTAATTTAGCAGCAAACTCAGTTACTGAAACTGGATTAACTTTAAATTGGTCGGCTTCTACTGATAATGTAGCAGTAACGGGGTATGATGTGTACCAAGGAACAACAAAGTTAGGTACTGTAACTGGAACAACCTATAATGTAACAGGATTAACAGCAAGTACAGCTTATACATTCTCTGTAAAAGCTAAAGATGCTGCAGGAAATGAGTCAGCAGCTAGTAATATTGTTAATGTAACTACTCCTGATGCTACACTTACCTATTGTACTTCAAAAGGAAATAGTGTATCTGATGAATATATTCAAAGAGTTCAATTAGGAAGTATTGATAATACTTCAACTGGAGGAAATGGATATTCAGATCATACAAGTATCTCAACTAATTTAGAGAAAGGGAAATCAAATACAATTACCATTACTCCAAAGTGGACAGGAACTGTTTATGATGAAGGATATGGTGTGTGGATAGATTATAATCAAGATGGAGATTTTTCAGATGCTGGTGAAACAGTATGGACAAAAGCGAAATCTAAAGACACGCCTGTTGGAACTTCGTTTACTGTGCCAAGTTCTGCAAAAGATGGAGCAACAAGAATGCGTATTGTGTTAAAATACAACGCTACTCCAACTGCCTGTGAAGCTTCTTTCCAATATGGAGAAGTAGAAGATTATACAGTAAATATTACAGCTGCAGTTGCAGATACACAAGCACCAACTGCACCAAGTAGTTTAGCTTCGTCAAATGTTTCACAAACTGGATTAACTTTAAATTGGACTGCTTCAACAGATAATGTAGGAGTAACTGGTTATGATGTGTATCAAGGAACTACTAAGTTAACTACGGTTACTGGAACTACTTATAATGTAACAGGATTAACACCTGATACAGCTTATACATTTTCTGTAAAAGCTAAAGATGAAGCAGGAAATGAATCAGCGGCAAGTAATACTGTTAATGTAACTACATTGAAAAACGTGGTTTCTTACTGTGCATCTAAAGGAAATAGAGATACTTATGAGTGGATTGACTATGTTTCTTTTGGTGGAATGACTAATAGTACAGGAAAGAATGGTGGTTATGGAGATTTTACGTCTAAAGTTGCTACAGTAGCACAAGGAAGCACTAATCAAATTATTGTAAGTGCTGGATTTAGAAGCACGGCTTATACAGAATATTTTACAGTTTGGATTGACTTTGATCAAGATGGAACTTTTGAAGAAAGTGAAAAAACGGCATTAGGTTCATCTAAGAGTGCTACTAATAGAACGGCAAATATTTCAGTTCCAGCTGGTGCTAGTTTAGGGCAAACTAGAATGCGTGTTTCTATGAAGTATAATGCAGCTTCAACTGCTTGTGAAACATTTGCAGATGGAGAAGTAGAAGATTATACTGTAAATATTGTAAGTTCATCTTCTTCTTTAGCATCAATTGCTGCTGTAAGTAATGTTTCTGCGGAGCCATTTGATACTGATAATGTAGGTAGTTTAAATGTATTCCCTAATCCAGCAATAAATAATGTTATTGTTAAGTTTGGTGATAATGAGAGTGTTAACTTTAGAATAACAAATGCAATTGGTAAAGTTGTGTTAAAAGGTAAAACTGTTAATAATACTGTAGATATTTCTCAGTTAAAAAGCGGTATATATATATTAGAAGCTAATGATGTTCAAAAATCATTAACAACTAAATTAATTAAGCAATAGTTAAAACCCTTCTTTCATTTAACTAATGTAGGCCCTGGGCGAAAGCTCGGGGTTTTTTAGTTACTTTTGCCAAATGAATTATTTATCAGTAGAAAGTATAGCAAAGGCATATGGTGAGCGCATTTTGTTTCAAGACATATCCTTTGGAATTAATAAAGATCAAAAAATTGCTTTTGTAGCTAAAAATGGTAGTGGAAAAACATCTATTTTAAATATTATTGCTGGAAGAGATATGCCAGATTCTGGGCAAATCATAAGTAGAAAAGGAATTCATATTGCTTACTTAGCGCAAGACAATAAGTTTGATGAAAACTTAACTATTGAGGAAACCATTTTTTCAACTGAAAACAAAATTCTACCCATAATTCAAGAATATGAAAAAGCATTAGAAAATCCTGACGATCAAGAAGCATATCAAAAAGCTTTTGAAGCTATGGAACAACACAACGCTTGGGATTTTGAAACGCAATACAAGCAAATTCTTTCAAAATTAAAATTAGATAACCTTTCTCAGAAAGTAGCTACTCTATCTGGAGGACAAAAAAAACGTTTAGGTTTAGCAATTATATTAATTAATAAACCTGATTTATTGATTTTAGACGAGCCAACAAACCATTTAGATTTAGAAATGATAGAGTGGTTAGAAGCGTTTTTTGCTAAAGAAAAAATTACCTTGTTTATGGTGACACATGATCGTTACTTTCTAGAACGTGTGTGTAATGAAATCTTAGAATTAGACAATGGTAAGTTGTATAAGTATAAAGGAAATTATTCGTACTACTTACAAAATAAAGAAGAAAGAAAAGCTTTGGAAGCTACCAATCTAAGCAAAGCAAAAAGTCTGTTTAAAAAAGAGTTAGAATGGATGCGTCGCCAACCTAAGGCGAGAACAACGAAGTCCAAATCTAGAATTGACGATTTTTTTGAAATTAAGAAAAAAGCACACCAACGTAGGCAAGAACATGAAGTCCAGTTAGAAATTAACATGGAGCGATTAGGTAGTAAAATAGTAGAACTACACAGTTTAAAAAAATCATTTGATGATAAAGTAATTTTAAACGGATTTGAGTATGTTTTTAAGAAAGGTGAACGTATAGGTATTATTGGTAAAAATGGAACAGGAAAATCTTCTTTTTTAAATATTCTTACACAAACAATGCCTGTAGATGGTGGTAAAGTGGTGGTAGGAGAAACGGTAAAATTTGGTTATTATACACAAAAAGGAATTAAAGTTAAAGAAGGACAAAAGGTAATTGATGTAATTAAAGAGTTTGGGGAATATATTCCATTAACAAAAGGTAGAAAAATCTCTGCTGCGCAGTTATTAGAACGTTTTTTATTTAGTAGAAAAAAACAACATGATTTTGTAGAGAAACTATCCGGAGGAGAGCAAAAACGTTTGTATTTATGTGCAGTTTTAATTCAGAATCCTAACTTTTTAATTTTAGATGAGCCAACGAACGATTTAGATGTGATTACTCTAAACGTATTAGAAAGCTTTCTATTAGATTATCCAGGAAATTTAATGGTGGTATCTCATGACCGTTATTTTATGGATAAAATTGTAGATTCTTTATTTGTGTTTAGAGGTGAAGGCGTGGTAGAGAATTTCCCAGGGAATTACTCTGATTTTAGAGCTTATGAAAATTCACAGCCATCTGAGTCTAAAAAAGAAGAAAAAATAGTAGAAACTAAAGAAAAAGCACCTCAAAGAGGAAAGTTAAGCTACAATGAAAAAAGGGAGTATGGATTATTGGAGGTAGATATTGAAAAGCTACAAAAAAAGAAAGAGCTTATAGAAAAGCAATTTGCTAATAATGAAATTGAAGCTGATATGATTAATGATAAATCAATAGAACTTCAAGAAATTATAGAGAAGCTGGAAGAAAAAGAAGAACGCTGGTTTGAGCTTTCCATGAAGTTAGAAGAATAAAAAAAATAAGGCTGTCACTTTGGTGACAGCCTTTTATATAACTATTTGAATTAAGTACACTTAATTAACAGTAAGTGTATATTGTGGTGTTGGGTTTAATGGGCAAAAGTAAACATACTCACCCTTAGCTAGTTTTACTTCTTTTGAAGTTGATTTGCTATTGTTTTTAACTAAAGAAGTTACATATGCATTTTGTATGTGGTGTTTTTGATCTGTTTTTCCTTTAGGAGCTAATACAAATCCTACATCATGTCCAACTTCATTGTTAGCAATTTCAAAAACATAGGTGCCTTCTGATAAAGTTAATGATTTTTGAGTGAATTCCCCTTTAGTTTGTTCTAAAGCTACTGTTTTTACTTCTTGAGCATTTGCTTGAAATGCAAATCCTATTAATAAGATAGCAATGGCTATTACTTTTTTCATCGGTATAAAATTTATGGGTTATATTTTAGGTTTCTTAATTATTGGGTTATGCGTTTACACTAAATTTTCCTGCTTCAACTTTTGGAAAGTCAATTTCAGTTTCTGCAATGTGGTTTACATAGTTGGTTAAGGTATTAGCAACTACATTTAGTACTATTTCCAATACATCACTATCATTATAACCAGCGTCTTTTACAGCCTTAATTTCTTCAGAAGTAACATTACCTCTATTTTTAGTAACGCTTTGTGCAAATTGTAATCCAGCTTGTACTTTAGCATCAGAAGCTTCTCCTTTTCTGTTTTCTTCAGTTTCAGCATCTGTTAAACCATTCATTTTACCAATAGCTGTGTGTGCTGATAAACAGTAGTTACATTGATTTTCTTCTGCAATTGCTAAAGCTAATTGCTCTCTAAACTTTCCAGAAAAGTTTCCACTTGCTGTAAGATCGCTTAAACTTAAATAACTTTGTAAAGTTGCAGGCGAGTTTCCAAATACTTTAATTAGGTTAGGGATAAATCCAAGTTTAGCATTTACTGCATCAAATAATTCTTTAGATTTTCCGGTAGTAGTTTCTGGATTTAAAGTTTCAATTCTAGTACTCATAATTTTTGTTTTTAAGGTTTTATAATTCTTGATTTGTTTTTGGACAGTTACACATTTCTCTTTCAGGAAATTGTTCGTCGTATTCTTGATATCCCCAACAGTTGGGACATTGATTGATTTCTGTTCTCATTTTTCCTTGTTTTTATTTCTGATACAAAGATGCGACCGAAATCAGCCTTGAAAAATGGACAAAAGTTCCTATGAGTTGGACAAAAAGTATTTGAGCTTGTTTTGACTGAAGCTTTAAGGTAGAAAAAGTGAAGTTCCTATACTAAAATATTGTTAAGTAACTAAATAGATTTATTAATAAAGAGAAAAGCCCAGAGCATCATATGTCTAGGCTTATATTCAATATTTTTATGTGCAGAAATCTAACAGCAAATCAGTTTGAGTAGCAGTGCACCATATTTTATAAAAAATGTTTTTAATAAAACATGGTGCAAATCTAAGAATTCTAATTTAGAAAGTCAAATATTTTTAGGTTTATTCTAATGAATATTTCATTTTGTCAGTTATTATCTTTTTAATGGTTTCGTTTTCTTTATAGTTATAAAAGAGTTTTTTTATCTCATCATCTAAATCCTTTTTTCTGTTTGTTGAAATTTTTTCCAAAAAAAATGTAATAACCTTTATACATGCGTTCAAAGAAGTTTTATCATTTTTATCAACAATATTAGACATAACAGGTAAAGCTCTAGGTAAACCAAAATCGAACATAACATCTCCATGAGCACAAAGGTTACGTATTAAAACAACACTAGCCATCAATTTACCAAACTTATCTACGTTATTAATACCAAAAAGCTTACTTATTCTTTCTCTTATATCATCATCTTTAATATCTCTATAGATATTAAGAATAGTACCAAAAGTAAAAAACTCAAGTGTTTTCCATGCTGGAGCATACCTGTCATTTATATATTTTTCATGGTGTTTTTTTATTGCTTTGTTATTTCTCTTGAAGTCTGAACCATAATATTTATCAATTTTTTCTAAAAAAGAGTTTTCCATTATAGATGGATCTATAAACCAAGTAGGAGATTGTTTGAATTTATTAGAAACATAATAAACAATTTTTGTTCTGAAGTTTATCTCAATTCTGTTAATATATTTGGTTAGAATATTTCTAAGATCAACATCTAAATAATAAAGGTTGATTACATCTGAAAATTTGGTGTTTTCTATAAAATTATGATTATTATCCTTTTCAAAAGGATTCCAATAAAAACCTAATCTATAATAACCAATATCAGACAAGCATTCTTTTACTTTATCTTCGCTACAATCAAATATCATACCTCTACTTCTTAATTTTTTGATTTGATCGTCAAAGTTTGTAGCAATTCTTCCCATATATAATTCGTTTAAATTTTCGAAATATATAACCTTTTATTCGTAATCAATAATTTTCGTACTAGAACATATTTAAAAGAGATTGTTTTTAGAATGTAATTTTCAATAAATATTAATCAGTTTTATTTTTAATTGTTTATAGATTTTTTAAGTTAAAAACAATGATAATATATTAGATTACTTTGAGTTTAAACTAAAGAAAAGGTGTTGATTTATTATGTTTTATTAATTCTGTTTTTGAAATTGTTTAGGTGATAGCCCAGTAGCTTTGGTAAAAAAACGTGAAAAATAAGCAGGATCATTAAATCCTAAATCAAAAGCAATGTATTTTACAGCTTCGGTAGAGTAGAGGAGTTGTCGTTTTGCTTCCGTTATGATTCTGTTTTTAATAAAATCACTTGGGGTTTGTGAACCAATTTTTTGAAAGTGTTTGGTGAGTGATTTTGGAGAGATTCCTAATCTATTGGCATATTCAGTAACACTATGTAGTTTTTTAAAGTTTTGTTCTACTAATACACTAAAATCCTTGAATAGCTTAGTTTCTTGATCTTCTTTTACAACATCGTGTTCTTTTTTAATGCGTACAGCGTGTATAATAAACTGTTTTAAATAGGCTTGTAGCATATCATATTGTGCGGTTCCGCCCAGTTTAAACTCATCAATCATATTATTTAGAATGCTGTCTAGCTTAATAATATCATTTTCGGTAGGTGTTATAAATGGAGTTTCGTACACGTTATTGAACAGTACACCGTTACAAGAAATCTCAGCATCATGATTTTGTATACAGTAAAAATCTTTATGAAAGCTTAGTTGATAAGCTTCTTTTATTTTTTCAGAGGTAATAGAAAATACTTGTCCTGGTGATAAGAAAAAGAGTACGCTATTGTTAAACTCATAACTCTTAAAATCTATATTGTAAATACCGCTTCCTTCTTTAATCCAAAATATTTTAAGTTGATGTATTTGTTGAGGTTTGTTTACCACACAAGCTTTTTCAAACTGAACAGTATGTAGGTTAAAAATATCTTTGTATGTATAGGAAGTTGTGGTTTGAACTGCCATAAATAGCGATTAGTTTAGTGGTTAGTCGTAAAAGTTTATAATACTAACGAAAGATACAGTTTGTAAGTATTTCAAAAAAATAAAGCCGTCACATTTAAGACGACTTTTAAATTACTTAAACAACCGATACCCAAAACCAATGTTATGCGTAGGCTGATTAATTGTATTAAGATTGACTCGATAACTAGCAAACCATTTTCCTTTTCGATTATATTGTAATCCTAAACTAAGATTGTCAAACTGTTGTGTATTACCACCAACTTCAGAAAATAAATAGAATCCACTTCTGTAGGTTTTAGGGTGTTCTATGGTTTTAGTAATGGTGATTTCTCTAGGAACTTTTAGTTTGTAGGATAGATTACTGTCTAATAATTTTCCGTTTACCAGATCATAACTATAAATTTCTACATCGGTATTGTTTAGAGTGTCTCTGTATATTTTAGCAGCGATGTAATTGGTAGTATCTTTTATAAAAACAGTGTCTTTTATAATTTTAGTAACATCGTTTTTATGCACATATACTTTTTTGTATTTAACCGTTTGTACTTTAAAAGTGTCGATTTTTGTTTGCCAAACCGTGTCTCTTACAATGGTGATTTTAGGTTGTTGATTTTTAGTTGTTGTATCCTTTTTTTTCCAAAAAAGATGAGTTATTAATAATCCTATTATCACGTATAATAGTACTTTTTCAGTTTTGATATTGGTAGGTTTCATAGCTTTATTTTGAGTGTTGTAAATGGTTTTTATAAGTATTTTGCAGTAAGAAAAAAGAGCCACTAAAAACGAGATGCTAGTGACTAGACTTTTTCTTTTTGGTTGTTTTTAAATATCTGTTAACAATTCACCTCTTCTCCAAGCAGTGTCTGTTATTCTTGTGTAGATATATCTTTCTGTGACGTTTTGATTCATAACTTGTGTTCCTATTGGATTGCTTTCCAAAGGGAATGAAGTATTTAAAATTTCGCTGGTTTGCGGAGTAGTAGTATTAATTACTTTGAAAGCTCTTGAGTATTTAGTGTCTGCAAATTCTTTGGTAATTAAAGTCTTGTTACCTGCCTTATTAATAATTTCATTTGAAACATTCATTTCTACAGTTCCAGAAAAAAGAGAAGGAAGATCTACCAAGGATTTAACAAAATAGGCTTCACCAGAAACCTCAGGCCTATTGTCGTTTTTAGCATATAGGTAGTATAGGTTTTCTAAATTTACATTCGCTGCATTTGCTGCATCAAAATCTAAATCAAGATACTGTAAATAGGCATTTTTAACGGTTCCTTGTTTCAGGTCAATAGTTGCTTTGTTAGATTCTAAATAATCTACCACCGTATCCTTATTGTTTACTCTAGCGG
The DNA here is from genome assembly GCF_964036645.1 of Tenacibaculum sp. 190524A02b. NCBI lineage: Bacteria > Pseudomonadati > Bacteroidota > Flavobacteriia > Flavobacteriales > Flavobacteriaceae > Tenacibaculum > Tenacibaculum vairaonense. Next base: position 3,642,775 of record NZ_OZ038525.1, read on the forward strand.
TAACAAAACTTCCAAAAACATGTTCAGAATTCCCTGAGCCGTTTACCTCAGCAACTACCATATCCCCAGAGGTAGAGAATATATTTCCAGTTCCGTTGTGTTGACCAGTTGCTCTAGTTCCAGTAACCCAGTCTATTTCAGAAGAAGATACATTTCTACCAATACTTAATATACCTGCAATTTGCTCTATTTTATGAGTTCCGTTAAAAGTATTTCTAAAGACAGCTCCATAAACATCGTCAGTTTCTGAAGCTTCTGAGTTTTCATTATTAGCGTCTACAAAAACTGCAGCACGACTTCCTTTTTTAGGAGAGTTTTCTTTTACGGTTAAAACCGATTGTGCTATGGGTGTAGTAGATTTTTCTGTATCAATAATAACACTATTACTAATGTTTCCGCCAGTAGTTGGTAGAAAATCAGGTTTATTTTTTATAAAATCTGGTTTGGTAGCGTCTATTTGTTGCCAATCAGGCTGAGTAGTTGGCTGATTTAAGAATGAGCTAAAATCTACTGTAAAAGTAGAATCATCGTCTCTAGTAAAAGTAGCAAGTCCGTTTTCATCCACTGTTCCAGAAACTAACCTTGCTAAATTAGTATCATCAACATAAGGCGCTAAATCAATTTCTTTAACAATGGTTTTATCTTTTAATAAAGCTAATTTGTTACCTGCAATTTCAATTAATGTATATTCGGGAGCTTTTTGTTCAGAGGCAACTGTAACTTCTCCTTTTTCATCAATTACAAACCGTCTATTGGGTTCTCCTTCAGGTTGTCTGGCATCTACATAACTGTCAATTAAGTTAATGTATTGTTCTTGTGTAGGTTTGTCACCTGTTTCAAAATACGTTTTAATGGTTGTTTTGTCTTTTTTCATATTCTATGATTTTACTATTTCTATTCTTTTTAATCGCAAGGCGATAATCATAATGGTTTAAATACTTTCTATTGTGTACCCATATGCCTGTGTTAAGGTAGTTTATTAAGTTAATAGGAAGTTTAACCGAGAGGAAAACTCTCGGTTTTTATTGCTAATTTTTAAAGCTTATTAACCGTTAGGTTTTTTTGTATCTGTAAAGTAAGTTCCAGTTATGTTTATTTGTCCATTATTAATGGTAAGTTTCCCTAGTCTAGTTATGTTTTGTGTGCCTGTAATAGTGTAATTAAAAACAACATGTGTTCCTACTCCTATGTTTCCTACGTGGGCAGACAAATTATTTGAAGGGATTTGAGTGGAGTTAGCTCCTAAAATAAAATGATTTATTTTAAAATTACTTGTAGGTTGTAGGGTTAAATCTCTGGCAAAAGGTAAACTAATGTAAAATGTATTAGTTAAATCAGTAACAGTGTTTTCAGGAGTAGTAATGCCTTTTAAAGATATTGCTATATGAACTAGATTGCCAATTTTTATGTATTTACCTATTTTACTAGTTGTATTATAAGAAAATCCAAAAGAACCAAAATCTGGATTCCATTGCCCTTCCTCATAAAAATTAGGAGGAAAACCACCAGTAAGATTTAAATTAGGTTTATTTTTAATAAAATCGGGTTGAGTTTTATCTGTTTGCTGCCAATTAGCCTGTATTTGTTGTACATTTCCACCAACAATTGAACTGAAATCTACGGTAAAAGTAGAATCATCATCTCTTGTGAAAGTAGCCATACCATTTTTGTCAACTTTTCCAGATACTAACCTAGCTAAGTTGGTATCGTCAATGTAAGATGATAAGTTAATCTTTTTTACAATTTTACCATTTTTAAGTAATACCAAAGTATTTCCTTCTAAATTAGAAATATCATACTCAGGAATTTCTTGTGCCGGAGCTACTGTTACCTTACCAGTTTCATCAATTACAAACCTTCTGTTAGGTTCTCCTTCTGGTTGTTTAGCATCTACATAACTGTCAATTAAATCAGCATATTGTTGTTGTGTAGGTTTGTCTCCAGTTTCAAAAAATTGTTTTAAGGTTTCTTTTGTTTGTTCCATCTTTTTTATAGATTTTTAATTTATATTTACTAAGTGATTGTTAAATGCTTTTTGAATTTCTCTAAGCTATGATTAGAGTTTGTTTGATAAAAAAAGAGTCACTAAAAAGACGTGCTAGTGACTAGACTTTTTTTAAAATTTATGATTTGATAATTTTACTATCTAATGAGTAGTTCCATCTCCTAAAAAGTTGATTGAAATCATTAATGTTTCATCATTCCATATTTGATCTTTAAACCTAATACCAGTTGAGTTTGATCGAATACTTGCGCCAGTTACTTGCTGTGTTTTTTCAGTTGTAACAGTTCCGCTAGCGAAAAAACTAGATATTTCATTCATACCGGTTATTTGAATGTAGTTGTTTTGAGCATTCCCATCAGAAGTTACTCCACTCAAAAGAATATCAACAAAAACTCTTTTGCCTATTTTGTATTTTCTAGCTAATGAGTGTTGGTATGAAAATGTAGAACCTTTGCTGTAAACTCTTATGGAAAAGGAGCTTTCTTTAATAGAAATTTCATCTGAAGTTGTTAGTGAGACAACTCCATTTTCATCAATTATAAATTTACGATTTGGTTTGCCTTTAGGTTGTTTGGCATCTACATAGCTATCAATTAAATCAGCGTATTGTTGTTGTGTAGGTTTGTCACCTGTTTCAAAAAAACGTTTTAAATCTTCTTTACTTTGTTGCATTTTGTTCTTTTTTATCGATTATTAATAATTATTACTATTTGATAAAAAAGAGTCGTTAAAAACTATTGCTAACGACTAGACTTTTTCTTTTGTTACTCTTTTTCTTTTTCTTGGTTTTTCTGTTCTTCTTCAGTTATTTGCTCTAGCGTACTTTTTAAACCTGCTTGGTTTATAAAATGATACAGCACTTTAAAGGGGTTTACTCCATAGATTTTATTGTAATTTTCTAATATTGATTTTATCTCTGTAACGGCAATAAAACCAGCTATTATTTTTAAAAAGGGGACTTCATTTACAATGTATATTTCTAAAAAATAAGCGGATATAATAACTAAGTTATATATGACGAATTTAGAAATTGTATGTGCTATTTTTTCACTTGTTATAGATATTTGTTTTTTTAGTGAGGCATAAGCTCCCGTTATAAAATCAACCACAATAAGAAACATCATGGTAGTTAACACTCCATTTAAAGGCGCTAGTAAAGCTAACAACCAAAAAATGAAATGCACTATTTTATCCATTTTTTCTTAACTTTCTGTAACCTATTACTCTGTTTTTAGGATATGCTTTTACGCATACACTGTTTCCTTGGTTTCCGCCTAATAAATACACATAACGATTGGTTTCTTTCACTAAAAAACCAACATGACCTTTCCAGCTATTTGGCGATTCTCTCCATAAAACTACTACATCACCTTGATTGGGTTGATGTGTAGTGGTTCCTACTTGCAACCAGCTTCTTGCTGTTAATTGGTTAGAGTGCTCATAACCTGCTTGTTGGGCAACCCAACCAGCAAAAGCACTGCACCAAGCTGTTTCATCTTTAAATTTAGCACTGTCAAAGCCTAGGGATTTAAAGTAATGTAAAATTTGAGGATGATCTTTTTGTCCTTTAATTTCCTTTACTCCGTATTGCGACAACGCTACTGATAATAAACTATTCATACAATTGTTTGATTTTTTAGCGCTTGCAGACATAACTAGTGAGTTTTTGATTCTTTTTCGTTTTTTCTTTACCAGATAGTGGTTTAATCTAACTGCTTTAGTTTCTGCATAACCAATGGTTAATAAATAAAATGAACTATTAGAAAAGCAATACAAATATACAACATATTACATAATTATACAAAACAAATTACAAATATTTTTGTGTTTATTTGTGTTTTGTTTGGTTTTAAGTTATTTGTAGAAGTACATATAACCGTTTTTTACACTAGGTGTGTCAATAAATACACTGTTTTTAGGATCTACTTGTATAGAAAAATTACAAGAATAATTAAGAATACTAAAATACATACCGCAACCATCTATTTCAATACCTAATTGTTTTTGAAGTATTTTAATTTCCTCATTAGGTATACATTCATTAGCAGTTACAAAAATGGGAGTTTGTGTGTAAATACCTTTGTGATATGTTGAAAAATTTAGTGTATAGGCTTCTTTTTCAAAAAATAAACGAGAAGCTTTGTTGTTGACAATAGATAAGGATTGCGATAAATCAATAAGATTCTTTTTCTTTTCAATTTTAAAAATTCTTTCACAGTAGTTTACTGGTGTATTTTGATTTGTGTTTTTCATAATTCTAACAATTTTAAGGATTGGACAATAGCTAATTTTTAACCTTAATTGATACTTACTTGAAGTTGTCTGTTTTAGGTGTTTAAATATAACAATATACATTGTGCTTTATTGTTAAAAAGTTGCTATTGTTCTGTTAAAATGAAGAATTATTGTTTTGTATAGGGTTGAGTTTTTTGATTTGAATAGGGGTGTCTGATCACCCTATTGGGAGGGTTGGAAGAGGGAGGAGATTCTTCTTAACGGATAATTAGTCGTTATAAACGTGTTAAAACTTGTAGGTAAACTGGTTTAAGATTGTTTTTAATAGAATATAAGTACTTATTAACGGTATATTGGTTGTTAACTAACGTGTTTTTGAAGGTTGATTACGAGGTATTGGTAGTAAATAAACTACTTTTTAGTCGCTTTGTTGAGGTAGAAATCAGTGTATTAATAGATATTGGGGGTTTAGCTATGCTTTAAAGGATGGTATGGAGGCTTAAAGCTAAAAAACTACTTTACAAACGCAAAGTAGTTTTATAAATATAGTTACTACGTGAGTTTTATTAAACTAATCATTTCCCCAAGGTTTATTTGTAGGTCTGTCATCTGTTAATAAATCAAATTCTTCGTTTTCCATAAAAGATTTAAAACTCATTAGATAAGAATAAACTTCTTCATTTGTAAATTTTAATTTTCCACTCACAGGTGCATTTTCCATGATTGATTCAAAATGAAAACTTGGGTTCTTTTCAGCCCATTCTAAAGATTTCAAAATTTCAACTCTTGTACTTTTTTCGTATATGTCTTTAAATTTTTCGCTCATTATTTCATTCATATCAATTTGTTCTATTTTTTCTATATCATATAAATAAAATATAGGGGTCATTAAATGTGATTTTATTCTTCTCATAATTAATATTCATTTTTTAGATTAATATTTTGAATCTTATGCCTCGATAGAATTCGCTAGTGGCGATACGAATAAGTTTTCAAAAAAATAATTAAAACTAAAAACTACTTTACAGTGAGGCAAAGTAGTTTTATAAATATAGTTAATACATGAGTTTTATTAAACTAATCATTTTCCCAAGGTTTATTTGTAGGTCTGTCATCTGTTAATAAACCAAACTCTTCGTTTTCCATAAAAGATTTAAAACTCATTAGATAAGAATAAACTTCTTCATTTGTAAATTTTAATTTTCCTCTTACAGGTGCATTCTCCATGATTGATTCAAAATGAAAGCTTGGGTTTTTTTCAGCCCATTTAAGCATTTCATAAACACCTTTTCTATGTTTTAATTCTTCATAATCTTTTATTCTTTCACTTAATTTTTTATCAAATAAAAAATCTTCTATTTTTTTTAATTTATACAAATAAAAAATTGGGGTCATAAGGTAGGCTTCAATTATTTTCATTAGTAATAATATGTCTAAAATCAATAACTGTATTACAATGATACATTTTTAATTTTAGTGTTCTATAAAAAAATTGAGTGAATTTAAAATATAGGATTAAAAGTTCTAATTTATTTTTCTAGACTCCTTACTTTTTAGTTTTGTTTATTAATTCTCTTATTTCCTGTTTTTCTTCTTGGTTAATATTTTTTTTAAACCTTAAGAAAGTATCGTTAATTTCAAAAATATCGCCTAGAGGACTATTATTTAATAAAAGTAAAAAGTTTTCTTTACCTTTTTCATTTATATCTAATTTATCTTCGTGACTTATTTTTAAATCCAAAAAAACAGGATGATTCCAAATTAAAATTTCTTGAAAAATAAGTGATAATACATCTGTATTTATTTTTTTGTTTATGTTATCGAAATAAAGTGTTTTATAATCTTTTTCGTCAACAAATTTTATAATTTCAAGAAACAAATCTTTTGTGTTGGTTTTCATTTTAGTAATATTTATTAAAAAATCTCTTAAAGAAGTTATCTTTTAATTTCTTTTAATTTATTGGTTTTTAGTTAATGTGTTTACAGTCTCAAACAGATGTATAAATTAGGGTGTTATAGGCTTATATTAGAGAGTAAATTTTATTCTTCAAGACTTTTGATAAAGTCATCAAAAGAACTACATATTTTAAAAGGTTCAGAACCGTCGTAATGAAATAAATAAACTTCCCCAAAATTACTATCCTTCAGTGAAAAAGCATAATCTCCTCCTCCTCCTGTACTAGCAAAGGGAAAAAAAATTGTAGGTAATGCATCTTCTCGGTGAATTTCTTTTATAATGTTCTCTAATGTTACGTTACCATATTTTAATGAATAAAAATTGGAAACATGGCTTTCAATAGTTCCGTCCCAAAAAATACTTTCTTTAGGAATTCCTCCATTATTTTCCAGTAAGAATTTCTTGTAACTTTCTGGTAAAACAAATTTATATTCTTTTTCGAAAGTGCTAATATCTTCTATGTTTAATTTTTTTTCTTGAAACTCTAATGTTATTTTTCTCATAATTTATATTTTTTATAATTCAATAAATTTCCTTAAAACAAAGTAAAGGCTAGCATTTACTAATGGCGAGACAGAGTAAGTTTTCAAAAAAGTAATTAAAACTAAAAACTACTTTACTGATGCAAAGTAGTTTTATAAAATTTATTTTATTATTGTTTTAATTTTTTCTCCTTTCTCCCATATTGAATGGTGTATTATATTACCATTGATATCCCATTCTTTCCAATCTCCTTCTGGTTTAGCAAAATACTTAAAGTATTCATGTTTTTTTTGCCCACTTTCAAAATATTCTCTTTGAACACCTCCAATATGACCATTTGTGTATTGGACTTCATCCATTATATTGCCATTTTCATAAAAAGACTGTATAATTCCGTTAAACGGTTTTCCTTTGTAGTGGTAAATAGGACCTCCAGAGTTGTCTATGCTTATCATTTCTAGTAGTTTGTCTACTTCTTTGTCGTTTATTTGTGTCATGTTTTTTATTTTATAAATTTTACTCCCCCCGAGATAGTATTAGCTAGTGGCGAGACAGAGTAAGTTTTTAAAAAAGTAATTAAAACTAAAAACTACTTTACAGATGCAAAGTAGTTTTATAAAAATTTATAAAATTATATGTTTTTATTAAAGAAGACCTTGATTGCGTCTTTTATTTAGAGATTCATCAGTGATTTTAGCTCTCTCAACGGATACTTCTATGTAATTACTAAACTTTCCTTGTGGTCTTGGTTCTATTAATTTGTCTCCTAACTCAACATATGCAGGACGGCAATTATATATAATAGGATCATCAACATCTTCATCTAAATAAATAAATCCAAATTGTTCACATTGATCTACTTGGTCAGTTATCCAAATTGGGCGTTCTATTTTTGGAATATTATATTGCTCAAAGCGTTCTTCTGCTTCTTCAATCATCCAATCCCAATCTAAAATATCAGCTTCTATATAAGTATACTTGCCAGCTAAAAATAAAAACTCTCTGTATGATTGAGGGAATTTTTCTCCTCTTAAATATTTTATTTCTAATTCTTCAATTTCCTGTATGGACATACCTTCATTACCCCATTTTTTTAAACTGGGATTTTCTGCCATCTTTTTTAAATATTTTATATCCATATCAAACCTTATTTAATTCTTAAATATTTTTTTAAATCTCTAGTACTTTCAATATCATCAACAGAGAAAACTTTTATACTTCAACTGCTCCCGCTAGCATTTACTAGTGGGGAGACAGAGTAGGTTTTCAAAAAAGTAATTAAAACTAAAAACTACTTTACAGTGAGGCAAAGTATTTTTTATAAAGTTTCTTAATTAAAGTGTTTTGTATTTGTAATCATTGTTTAGAACTTATTCTTCAGTATAGCCGTATTCATCTACTGTAGGCATACCAGTGTAGCGAGCAACTGAGTTATATAAAGCTTTTGTATTTACAAAACCTCCATCGGTTTGGTTGCCCTCTTCATCATATTCATGAAAAACTACAGAAGAGGCTCCGTACCTTAAGGATTCATACTCTATTTTACCATTTTCATGATAATCTACTGCCCAACCCATTGTTTGCCCATTAACATATTCTTGTTCAGAAGCCACAAATCCATTGTCGTGGTAACCAAATACAACAAAACCAGTAAAAGGTTTACCTTTATACCAGTATTCTAGCCCTGTGTATTTTCCTGTACCTTTGTCATTTAAATCTTCTTCTTTTATTCTTAAAATCTTTGGTCTTTTTAATTCTTGACTCATTTCTTTTTGTTTTAAATAAATTTTTCAATAAACTGTATACCGTGTGTAAGAAAATTACAATCACCACAACGAATGATTACTCTATTTCTTGATAAGTTTCTATTAAATCCAATTAATTCTTTTAATACATCATCATTAATTTTATATCCCTTTGATTCGATTCTCCATAAAATCTCATTTAGGGATAAGACTTCAGCGTGGATTCCAGGTAAATCACCTGTCCGCCTCCAGATATAATTAGAAGAGTTTTTTATTCCATTATGAAACTCTCCCGATAGCATTTGCCAATGGCGAGACAGAGTAAGTTTTCAAAAAAGTAATTAAAACTAAAAACTACTTTGCATCAGTAAAGTAGTTTTATAAATATAGTTAATACGTGAGTTTTATTAAATTAATCATTTTTTAAAGGTTGATTAGGAGGTGTGTCATCAGTTAATAAACCAAATTCTTCATTCTCCATAAATTTTTTAAAACTCATCAGATGCTTAAAAATTTCACTATTAGAGAATTTTAATTTTCTGTGAGTAGGGGCTTCATTCATTATTTCTAAAAAATCATAATTTGAATTTTTTTCAGCCCATTTTAAGGCGTTATACATATTGTCTAGTTTTTCTCTTGGATAAAGATTTGCTATTCTTTTAGCGCTTTCTATAGTAAATTTAACATCAGTTATATTATCTACATTGTATAATGCCCAAATAGGCGTCATTAATTGGTTTATATATACTTTATTTTTCATAAGTTATTTATATTTTGTCTATTTTGATATCTTCAACAGTTATTCCTTTATCTTTAAGGTAAGAAATGAATTGTTTTATATGTTTTTCCCAAGTTTTATAATGCCCTGTAGCGTTATTTATTGAAATAATATAACCATTATAAACTTCTATTTCTCCAGCCATAGCTACTGGTTGTCCAGATAGAAAACTTGAATGATGTATTACTCCAATATCATAATGTTTTGATGCAAAAATTCTTCCATGTTCGTCCATGACAAAAATAGCCTTTCCGTTATTCATCATATCATTTATATCTAAAGAGTCGAAAAATTCTCCGTTTGAATCAATTAGCCTATTATTTTGGATAAATAATTCATTTTTACTCTTTTTATATTCATCAAAGTAGATTACTTTGTCAGGATAAAACTTACTTTTTTTGCCTGTATATGGATGAAGGCCTAGATTTTCACCTAAGTATTCTCTATGCATAGTCTTTAGGTCTAAACCTATTTCTTTTGATTTTCTTGCTACTCGAACTAGTTCATCTAAATATTCATCTATATATTGTCTTTGATATAATTGATTATCTATTAGAAGTTCTTCTAGGAATAACTTACTTTCTTTTATTGTAAGGTTATGTTTAATGTCTTTACCTTTATAAGAGAAAGTGTATAAACCTTCTTCATTTTTCAACATAGAAACACCAATACTATTAAGCTTTTTCCATGCATTGGCTTTAAATAGTTTAAAAACACTGTTGGCAAATAAAGAAATAGGATCAACAAAAGTATAAGCAACATCATCAATAAGAATAGCTTTTGCTTGTAAGGAAATTATAAACTCATCAATCCAAGCTTTTAACGTATCTAAATGTTTGGGAACGTTTTTAGAAAATTCTAAAATCTTTTTTACCAAACTCACAAAAGTGTTCATACTAAACGTAATGGTTTTTTGAACAGTTTTTGCGGTGGTTTTAACTAAAGACTTGTACGATTGTAATACCGCTTTTAAAGCTTTGGCAATATTTCCTGTTCCGCCAGTAGTAAAAAAAGTAACCACTTCAGAAGCAATAAAACCAACTAAAAAGCCAAAGTAATAACCAATAGCACCAGGATCAGTAACTGTGTTTCCAATTTTGTTAGTGATATTAGTTAACAGCATGCCGGCTTGTTTAGGAAGGTTGCTTAAAAAATCTAGTAGTTTTTTAAAATTTTCCTTAGTAAAAGCATTATATACGCTATCAATAGTATTTTCTATACTTTCTACAAACAAACTGAGATAGCTTGCAGGATTTTCAAAGAACTTGGTAGATTGGATACTACCATTAAGTATGCCAATTAACAAGGCTAATATATCAAAAACGGATTTGATAAATTCAATAATACTGTTAATTAATCCTACTAACAAGCCGTTAATAAAGTTGTAAAAGGATATTAGCGAGTTTTGAACTTTGGTAAAAAAAGACTGTAAAAGTTCTGGAATACTTTGTAGTAAAGAAACTATTTTGTCTGTATTAAACGGAATAATTTTACCTAAAAAAGCATGCTGTTTAAAGAGTTTTTCTAGGTAACTAACTTTGTTCTCTAGCGGTTGGAAATAGGTTTTGTATGTGTTTTTTACAAACGTTTCTGTATTAATTATAGCATCTTTAGTAAGCTTAGGGAGTAATGATTTGAATTTTGGGTTTTCTTTACCATCATCGGTTAGAGTTTTCCAGTATTCAGCACCTAGTTTTAATTGTTCTAGTTCTTTACTTACCGTATTTACACCTTCTTTAAGGGTAGATAAAGTTATATCTGTACTCCAACGAATAACTTTACCGCTTCCTTGCGCACCTTGTAAAAGTAAAAGGTAAAACCAACTATTACTGTTTTTTAACTCTTGTTGAATCATGTTAGATAGCTCAGTAGATTTAATGTTTACACCATAAGCTCTGGCAATTTCAGAAATCCTAATACGGTCTGTTTCTGGAAGTGTTTTTATGTTTTTACCTACTTTTAACCGGAATACTGTACCAAAGGCATTGGTACCAGAATTTCGTTCTATAAAAACAGCAACTTCATGATTGTTTACTTGATTAATTTTTTGATAAGCATGTTCCAGTCTTGCTCCATCTTCTGAAATAAATACGGTAGGGAAAGCATCATACTCTACATTGTAATTAGGTTTACTTTTATTATCACCAACAAAAACATTATAATTAGTTAAACTTTCATCTAAACGTATGTAGTTTTTTCCGTTAATGGTATAATAAGGTACTTTTCCATTGTTAAATTTTCGTTGGTGTTGGCGTATTATTTGAGCTGTTTCTTTAGTGGGTTTAAATTCAAATTTATCAGTGTTTCCTGTTGGAGCAGGTGTTTGCGCTAAGAAAAAATCACCATACTCACCAGAAAGTGTTCTATTGAAATGTATAAACCATCTATTAGCTAGGTGGTATCCTTTTTCTATTTCAACAAAAAGAACATTGTTTACGGGTTTAATATCTTTAATTTTTTCTTGTAGCGTATCTGAAAACACAACCATGTCACCAAAATTGGTTTTGTGTTTAAAATGTTTTTTTCCATAAATATGCGTCTGCATAGCTTTTGTTTTTTTAAGTTAAAAAACAAGTCTTTTTTTGTTGAAGCTTTTGTAGTTTTTGAAAATACCTCAAGGATGAAAAATTAAGCATAAGTGGTTGTATAATGAAAAATCACTATACAAAACCACTTAAACACTTTAACTGTTTTTAAATAAGACTTGCTGTTAATATTATTATGCTACTGTGTTGGTTGCGCCAACAATGTCATAATCTACTCCGTCTGGTGAGGTTTTTACAGTGTCAAATAAACCATTTCCTTCACAGTTTGGGTTGCATGGTAACCCTCCTTCGTTTAATGCCACAGAGTCAGCTTGTAAAACAGTTAATGAAGTAGGAACTCTTGTTTCCCAAGTGCCTTCAACTTCACCTTGAACAGTTTGTAGCTCTTCAGCAATTGACAAGTATAATTCGTTATCCATATCAGTAACCATTCCTTTACCATTCCAAATTTCACCTGTTTTCATATACCAGTTTATGGCGTCTTCAAACCCTGGGCGAATAGGTACTATGGCTCTTGCCATAGCGCTTTGTAAAAATGCTTTAAAAATAGGATCATTACCTCCTTCAATACTTACTGAAGTTCCCCAGTCTTTCTTGGCTCCATAAAAATACGGGTAGAAGGTATATGCCATGATTTCCCAGTCAAAAGCTTGCTCAAAAAACTTCACCACTTCAATGTGTTTTTGTAAGCTTTGATCTCTATTTATTGTTTTATAGTCTTGGTTAACATAATGACTATCTGCAGTATTAATGTCAAAAGGTTTGGTCATTAAATCAATAGCAATACGTTTTAATTCTCTTTTTTCTATTGATCTGTTTATTAAGGTACTTTTATTGCTAAACACCCCTTTTTGTTCATTTTGTTCTTGTTTTCTTTCTTCTTTTTGAAGTTTTAATTTGTCTTCATATTCCTTTAGTTCAATATTGTAATCTTGTAACATTGAATTGTAGCTATCCATTAACTTTTTGTAAGCTTTACTTTTCCATTCGTTAATAGATCTATCAGAAAGTTTACAATTAATTTCAAGACTAATATTGTATCTTCCCATATCCCATGCATTGATGGAGTAACTAACTTTTTCAGTAATATTACTTAATTCTCCTTTAGGACTCCAGTTGTTAGTTCCAGTAATTTTACCACCAACATTAAAACTAAGTAAGCTCATTCTCCAAGGTTCCACACCATGTGCGTGTGTAGCTGAGATGGCAGCTTTGTAATAAAAAGCTTCATAGTTTTCAGGAATATTTAAAGAATAACTAGCAGCATGACCTCCTTTACCAAAGGCTCCAGAAACAATATCTGTAATTTTAATTTGGCTATCTAAAGGAGTGTCAATATCAATATTGTATTTTCCTTCTAATCCTTGGTAATTACTCTCAGTAATATCAGACGGAACACGTATTGGAGCTCCTTCAATGTCTTTTGGGTGTATAGGTTTTATAGGTTCTTTAATAAAACTCCCTTTGTTAGAGTTAGACTGTAGGTTTACTAAGAACTTAGCAGGTTCTGGTAAGGCAAATTCATACATTAGACGTTTGCCGTAGTTAACCATTTTATTTTTATAGATTTTATCTACCCATCTATATACACCATTAATATGCTTGTCACCTTTTCTGTTGTCAAAGCCATGAGAATTGTTTTCTTCAAACTCCTGAAGCATTCTAGAGGTACGTTTTACACTTGTTTTTTGTATCACTTTTTCTAGTGCTCTTTCAGTAACATCTTGAGCATAGGTTTTTGCTTGTAAATTTGAATCAGAACTAGAGCTATTGTTACTTGTGTTAAAATTAGAACCGAAGTTGAACTGTGTTCCAATTCCTCCATGTACACTTGCGTTGGCTCCAAAATTAGTAGCTGTGTCTTTATTTACAATAGAGGAAGCTTCAGTTTGCATTTCATTTCTTTCAGTAGATGAAGTGTCTGTTAAGTTTTCGGTTTCTTTTTCAGAGCTTCTTTCTGTAGAGTTTTCAAAACTTGTTAAATTCTTTGTTGATCGTTCCTTGTATTCTCTAGCCATAATATTTTCTATATGAGATACTTCTCCAGGAACATAACAGCAAAGCTCTTGCTCTACACGTCTAAAGTCAGCTATTCCTAAATTTGAAATCCCATATAAAATACCGTCACCGCCTACATCAATTTTATCTGATTCATTTTCTTTGCATTGCCCAAAAATCCCTTCAGATTCTAAATAACCGTCTTTTATAAGAATATTGAAGTCGTCAGGCCCAAAGTTGATTGTTAATCCATTGCTCAATACAAATTGGCCACTAATAAAATAACTTCCTTGGTTAATAAAGTTTCCTGAATCAGGAAATAGTCTAATTTCTAAGATTGAATCTGATTTTCCTCTTTTTGTTTCAACTAAGGTATTTGTGTGTAAGGATTTTCCACTTGAATTTGTAATTTCATAACTACATGAATCTATAGATATTTTAGAAGCATCTTCAACTTTTAATAAAATAATGATGCTCGATTCTCTTTTTTGATTACTGTCTAAATAACCAGTGTAAGAATATAGAGGTTTTTGTTTTTCGATATCAATATCTACACTTTCTCCTAAAACATTAACAGTTTTAACTCTTTCAGGTGTAGAATTAAAAATGGTTTGATATTGTTCTTTTATTTTATCGGTTAAAACTTTTTTAACACCAGAAAATGTGTCAATATCTTTAATATCACTAGCGTTTAGAAAATTTAAAGTTTCTTCTGAAAACTGTGAGTTTGAGTCTTTGACAACAGGCACTCTGTTAATTTCTATTGCTTCGGTAAATTTAAATTCTGGTAAATCTAAATCAGGGTATACTTCAAAGGTTTTTTCTACTCCAGATTCAAAATCCATATATTTTTTAAGAGAAGGTTTAGCAGCATCTTTCAATGCAGTAACTTCTGTATTGTAAGTATCTAATGCTGTTTTGTATCTTAATTCCTCTTTTTTTCGGTATACATTTTCTTGCTTTTCAACTTCTGATAAAACTTGTTTGTATTGAAGAGCTCTCTTTTTAGCTTGTTCAACTTTTAAATCAGCTTTCATATAGTTAGTTAAGCTAGTTGAAAGTGTTTGTTGTTGATTTAGCGTTTGCTCTTTACTTGAAAAAACAACTTCTTTAGGGATTACGACACTAGCGTTCGCTCTGCGTACAAAGCTCTTTTCGTCTTCATTGGTAAAAACGATTTCTCTAACTGACTTAGAAGGTAAGCTTGTTTCAAAAGTTTTAAAAGCTTTTAAAAATTGATTAGCAACTAGTAGTTGAATTAAATATTCCCTAATACTTACTGATGCTTTGTTTATTGTTTGATAAAATAAATTATCCCAAATTAAAAGCTCTTCATCAAGAGTAAGTATTTGTGCATTATTAAGGTTAGATCTAATAGATATGTATGATAAATTATTTTTGTGACGAATTAACCAGTTTGAAAATTTATAAAGTCCAGCGTGTAGACCTTTTACTTCTTCTTTTTTACTTATTGGAATGAATCTTGAATTAAATGCAGACTTAAGAGCTGATTTTCTTTCTTCTTCTTTTGTGATGTTTTTAATAGCTTTAAAGGCAATACTTTCAGTTTTTTTTGATGCAGGAAACTCGATGAATCCTTTTTCTTTATCTTCAATAGTTTGCGGCCCACGTAAAGTAATAAATCTAAATAAATTTGATTTGATTGGTTTCTTACTCATTTTTAATAATTTTTTTAAATTTTAATAAAGTGTTTACTAATCGTACTGTTGTTTGCTTTTCTAACAGTTTTGTTTTGTAATGGACTTTATTCCATAAAATGTTTGAATTAAAAAGATGAGATTTTAAAAAAATGAAGTATTATCAAGTTAAAATCTCCAAAACGCAATCTTGAAATTATACAAATGTTTGATTTTACAATTTTTTTGTATATTAGCAATTAATTACACTGCAAATATAACACATTTTACAAAATAATCAAAACAAAAGTGTGAAAATTTATGTAAAATGTTTGTTGTTGCTTAACTAAAATAGATATGGGGATATCAGAAAAAATAGCAGCTATTAGAGATGCTTTTAATTTAAATAATTTTTCGTTTTCAAAACGAATTGGAGTTACGGGAACTACCGTAGATAGTATTGTTAATGGTAGACCGCAATCGGATGGTACTCGGAAAAAAACCAAACCAGGATATGATGTGCTTACCTCTATTATTAATGAGTTTAACATAAACCCAGATTACTTGTTTGGTAAAAGTGAGGTGATGCTAAAATCAGAAGTTTCTAAAAATCAAACATATTCGGGAGTTCCAAAAGTAGTTGCTATTAATGAATCAGGGAATGAAAATGTAATTTATGTACCTACGCAAGCTAGGGCTGGATACTTAAATGGATATGGTGATGCTAGTTATATTGAACAGTTACCTTCTTTTCATATGCCGCATTTAAATAACGGAACATTTAGGTGTTTTGAAGTACAAGGAAATTCTATGGTACGTACATTTTTTGATGGTGATTTGGTTTTTGGAAAATATGTGGAAGATTTAGGAGATGTTAAAGATGGAAGAGTGTATGTGATTGTAAGTAAAAATGACGGAATTGTTTTAAAAAGGGTTATTAATAGGATCCAAGAACGAGGAAAATTAATACTGAAAAGCGATAATAAAGATGGTAATTATCCAACTTATACTATAAATGCTGAAGAAATTATGGAGGTTTGGTACGTAACCATGTTTGCTTCTAAACAAATGCCAGAACCAATTGACGTGTATGACAGGTTACACGATTTAGAAAGTAAAGTGGTAGAGTTACAAGAAAGGTTAAATCATAAAAATTAAAATGCTGCGGAAAATAACACTACTTTTATTACTAATTCACTTTTCTTCTTTTTCACAATCTAATTGGCAAAAATTTAAAAAACTCTCTGCTGCCAAAAAAGCATGGGTGCTTTTTCATCCGTTTAAGGCCAAAAAAGCATTAGCTATTTCTAAAGAAACAAATAGGGTCGCTGATTCTTTAAGGAAATCACCTATACTAGATGGTGATGGGTCTGGTGGACAAGTAGATGCGTTTAGACATGCTTATTGGATGGCTAGATTGCATCAAGAAATAGGTAAAAGTGCAGCACGTTCTTTAGGGAAAGCACATGAAAAAGAAAATTACCAAACTTTTAAAAAAAGAAAACTAGAAGATGGGGTTGTGCCTGATGAAATTTCTTCAACAATGGATTTGTTTAATAATGAAGTTGGATTAACACTTACTCAAAAAGGAAGTAAGACTTCAAGAAATGGGTTGATTTATAAAATTGTAAATGCAATTCAACAAGGAAAAATGAAAGTTATAAAAAAAGATAAAGATGGGCAGTTTCTAACGTGTTCTGGTAACCTTATTTCAAAAGTATCTTTAAAAGGAAAATGGAAAAATAATAAATGTTTAGTTGATTCTAATTATTCGAAATAGTGAAAAAGGTATATTTTGTTTCTGGTACCATGTGTACTGTAGATTTATGGCAATTTGTTTTTCCGAAATTAGAAAATATTCAGCCAGTACATATTGATATAACTGCTGCAATTTCTTTTGATGATATTAATAAAATTATTCTAACTACTATAAATGAACCGAGCATATTAGTAGGTTTTTCGTTAGGTGGGTTTTCTATAATGAATTTTGCGATAAATTATCCGAATATGGTTGAAAAACTAGTAGTTATAGCGGCCAATGCTAATGGTTTAGAAAAGGAAGAAATAGCATTAAGAAAAAGTACCATCGACTTTTTAGAAACACATTCTTATAAAGGAATTTCTCAAACTAGAGTCTTGCAGTTTTTGCATCCTGAAAATTATAATAATCAAGAGTTGATTTCTATTATAAAAAAGATGGATAAAGAGTTAGGGAAAGAGGTATTGATTAGACAATTGAAAGCCACTTCTAATCGTATGTCTATTTCTGAGAATTTGAAACGTATAGAAATGCCAATACTTTTTATTGCAGCTCAAGACGATAGTCTAGTTGATTCGAATACAATAAAGAACATTGCTAAAAAATTGAAAAAAGGGAAATCTATTCTTATTAAGAATTGTGGACACATGATTCCTTTAGAAAAACCATTAGAATTAAACTATATTTTGAATTCATTGGCGCCACCAAAGGGTATAATACCCCGAGACTTGCCTCGAAATTAAACTTATTGTCTTGTTAAATGCCTCATGGACTTGCCCCGAGGTAGTTTACTATAATTTAAATTTAGTTAGTGATCAATGTTGGATTAACTATTTTCACTAACTTTATTGGTATAAACAATGCCTTTTTTCTACTAAAATTTAAATTTATTGACTGATTTTCTTTGAATAATAAATATCAAGAGATTGTTTTAAAGCACTTAGTTGTGTTTTTTTTAAGTTTAAAAGACTGGTGTTGAGTTGTTTTGCTTTGTTAGATGTAAGCAGGGTTTCTCTATTTATACCCATTCTAAATATTTAACAAAACAATTCCTAAAGTTTGTGCAAGTAGTGCATAGCCCTTAAATTTGTGGCTATTATTTAATCAACAAACAAAATAATGAGCGGATTACTAAAATCTTCTATCGGAAGAAAATTTGCCATGGCACTTTCGGCATTTTTCTTAATGTTTTTTTTACTACAGCATTTTGTAATTAATTTTACTTCAATTTTTCCAGATGATGGGTCTACTTTTAATAAGTTGTCTCACTTTATGGGAACAAATCCACTAATTCAATATGTGATGCAGCCAGTATTAATTTTTGGTGTTGTTTTTCACTTTGTAATGGGGTTTGTTTTAGAGTTAAAAAACAAAAACGCACGTAAAGTAAGCTATGCTAAAAATAATGGAGCAGCGAATTCTACTTGGATGAGTCGTAACATGATTTACAGTGGATTGTTTATTTTAATTTTTATGGTAATTCACTTTATTGATTTTTGGATTCCTGAATTAAATACAAAATACGTTCTTGGAGATATGAGCGGACTTCATAATGGAGAGTTTAGGTATTTTCATGAATTACAAGAAAAGTTTGTCCCAATTTGGAGAGTAGCTTTGTATTGTCTTGGATTTGTTTTCTTAGCGTTACACTTATTACATGGGTTTAATTCTGCATTTCAATCTGTTGGAGCAAATAATAAATACACAAGAGGATTGAAAACATTTAGTAAAATTTATGCGATTGGTATTCCTGTAGGATTTATCATTATTGCATTGTTTCATCATTTCAATCATTAATAAAAACCACTTAAAAATATGGCAATTTTAGATTCAAAAGTACCAAAAGGTCCATTAAAAGATAAGTGGACTACTTATAAAGATAAAATTAACTTAGTAAATCCTGCTAACAAGCGTTTAATTGACGTAATTGTTGTAGGTACTGGTTTAGCTGGAGGTTCGGCATCTGCTACTTTGGCTGAATTAGGATATAATGTAAAAGCTTTTGCTTATCAAGATTCTCCGCGTCGTGCGCACTCTATTGCGGCACAAGGAGGTATCAATGCAGCTAAAAACTATCAAGGAGATGGAGATTCTTTTTACCGTTTATTTTATGATACTGTAAAAGGAGGAGATTACCGTTCTCGTGAAGCTAATGTGTATCGTTTAGCGCAAGTTTCTGCTAATATTATAGATCAGTGTGTAGCGCAAGGTGTACCTTTTGCGCGTGATTATGGAGGATTATTAGACAATCGTTCGTTTGGTGGAGTATTAGTGTCTCGTACTTTTTATGCGAAAGGACAAACAGGGCAACAATTATTATTAGGAGCTTATTCAGCAATGAACCGTCAAATAGCACGTGGTAAGATTGAAATGTTCAATCGTCATGAAATGCTTGATGTAGTAATTGTTGATGGAAAAGCGCGTGGTATTATTGCACGTAACTTAGTTACTGGAGAAATTGAGCGTCACTCAGCACATGCAGTAGTAATTGCTTCTGGAGGATATGGAAATGTATATTTCTTGTCAACCAATGCAATGGGATCAAATGCTACAGCTGCATGGAAAATTCATAAAAAAGGAGCATTCTTTGCAAATCCTTGTTATACACAAATTCACCCAACTTGTATTCCACGTTCTGGAGATTACCAGTCTAAATTAACTTTAATGTCTGAGTCATTACGTAATGATGGACGTATTTGGGTTCCTAAGAAAATGGAAGATGTAATGGCAATTAGAGAAGGACGTAAGAAGCCTACTGATTTGTCTGAAGAGGAAAGAGATTATTACTTAGAAAGAAGATATCCTGCTTTTGGTAACTTAGTGCCTCGTGATGTTGCTTCTCGTGCAGCTAAAGAGCGTTGTGATGCTGGGTTTGGTGTAAATGCAACAGGTGAAGCTGTGTATTTAGATTTCAAATCTGCTATTGAGCGTTACGGTAAAGAGCAAGCAAAATTAAAAGGAATAGATAACCCTACTGCAGCAAAAATTACTGAGTTAGGTGAAGCTATAGTTGAAGCAAAATATGGAAACTTATTCCAGATGTATGAAAAGATTGTAGATGACAATCCATACAAAACACCAATGATGATTTATCCAGCAACCCACTATACTATGGGAGGAATTTGGGTAGATTATAATTTAATGACAACAATTCCTGGTTGTTATGCTATTGGTGAAGCAAATTTCTCTGATCACGGAGCAAACCGTTTAGGAGCGTCTGCTTTAATGCAAGGTTTAGCTGATGGATATTTTGTATTGCCATATACTATTGGTGATTATTTAGCAGATGATATCCGTACAGGGAAAATTTCAACTGAAACAAAAGAGTTTGATGAGGCTGAAAAAGCTGTTAAAGAACGTATTGATTTCTTTGTAAATAATAAAGGAGAACATTCTGTAGATTATTACCACAAAAAATTAGGTAAAATCATGTGGGAGAAATGTGGGATGGCTCGTAACGAAAAAGGTTTAAAAGAAGCAATGGCAGAAATTAAAGCGTTACGTGAAGACTTCTGGAAAAATGTTACAGTACCTGGTGGAGCTAGTGAAATGAATCCTGAGTTAGAAAAAGCAGGTCGTGTAGCTGATTTCTTAGAATTAGGTGAATTATTTGCTAAAGATGCTTTAAACAGAACAGAGTCTTGTGGTGGTCACTTTAGGGAAGAATCAGTTGAGTTAGATGGACCGCAAAAAGGAGAAGCAAAACGTGATGATAAGAACTTTGCGTATGTTTCTGCATGGGAATATAAAGGAGAGCCAGCTGATGCGGTTTTACATAAAGAAGAATTAGAGTTTAACGATATTGAACTAAAACAACGTTCATACAAATAAGAATAGAGATATGAGTAATATGAATCTTACGCTAAAAATTTGGAGACAAAAAGGAGCGAACGATAAAGGGAAAATGGTTGACTATAAGGTAACCGATATTTCTGAGCATATGTCTTTCTTAGAAATGATGGACGTATTAAACGAGCAATTAATTAATAATGGAGAAGAGCCAGTTGCCTTTGACCATGACTGTCGTGAAGGAATTTGCGGAATGTGTTCAATGTATATTAATGGTGAAGCGCATGGGCCTGATCGTGGTGTAACTACTTGTCAGTTGCATATGCGTATGTTTAAAGATGGTGATACTATTACTATTGAACCATGGAGAGCTGCTGCATTTCCTGTAATTAAAGATTTAGTGGTTGATAGGAGTTCTTTTGAGCGTATTCAACAAGCTGGAGGTTATATATCTGTAAACACTTCAGGTAATACACAAGATGCAAATGCAATTCCTATTTCTAAAGAAGCTGCTGATAAAGCAATGGATGCAGCAACTTGTATTGGGTGTGGTGCTTGTGTAGCTACATGTAAAAACTCATCTGCAATGTTATTTGTTGGAGCAAAAGTATCTCAGTATGCTTTATTACCGCAAGGACAAGTAGAAGCAACAGAACGTGTTAAAAACATGGTAGCACAAATGGATTTAGAAGGTTTTGGTAACTGTACCAATACTGGAGCGTGTGAAATTGAATGTCCTAAAGGAATTTCATTAGAAAACATAGCTCGTATGAATTCTGAATTCTTAAAAGCTAGTTTAAAAGGATAAGCTTTTATAATTACATAAAATTTTAAGCCGGCTAAAATAGCCGGCTTTCTTTGTTTTTAGATAAGTTGTTTTAAATAATACTATTTGTTATTTAATTAAACAAAATACTTTTAAATGTTTAATTATTAGAAATATTATTTTATTTGTAGTTTTGTTACCGCAAAAGTGTAGAATAATTAAAAACTAGACCACAAATGACTAATTTTGGAATCGACAAAGCTTTTAAAGAATTAGGTTTAAAAGATATAAATGAAGGAACTTCAACAGGTTCTGTAAACTTTTCTAATGGAGAAATTATAGAATCATACTCTCCAGTAGATGGTAAATTAATAGGAAAAGTAAAAGCATCTACTAAAGAAGATTATGAGAAGGTAATGGAAGCGGCAACAGAGGCTTTCAAATCTTTTAGAGTGATGCCAGCTCCACAAAGAGGAGAAATTGTACGTCAATTTGGAGAAAAGTTACGTGAGAAAAAAGAAGCGTTAGGTAAATTGGTTTCTTATGAAATGGGAAAATCATACCAAGAAGGACTTGGAGAAGTTCAAGAAATGATTGATATCTGTGATTTTGCTGTTGGTTTATCACGTCAATTACACGGATTAACAATGCATTCAGAGCGTCCAGGACATAGAATGTATGAACAATACCATCCATTAGGAGTTGTGGGTATTATTTCTGCATTTAACTTTCCAGTAGCAGTTTGGGCATGGAATACAGCTTTAGCTTGGATTTGTGGTGATGTTTGTGTTTGGAAGCCATCAGAGAAAACTCCATTATGTGGTGTAGCATGTCAAAACATAATTGCTGAGGTTTTAAAGGAGAATGATTTACCTGAAGGAATTTCTTGTTTAGTTAATGGAGATTATAAAGTTGGTGAATACTTATCTAAAGATAAAAGAGTGCCATTAGTATCTGCAACAGGATCAACTCGCATGGGTAAAATAGTTGCAAAAGAGGTAGCGGGACGCTTAGGAAAATCATTATTAGAGTTAGGAGGAAACAATGCTATTATTGTTACAGCAGATGCTGATATTAAAATGACTGTAATTGGAGCTGTTTTTGGAGCAGTTGGAACGGCTGGGCAACGTTGTACTTCAACACGTCGTTTAATTATCCATGAAT